>NZ_JBHWHX010000029.1:7727-98282 GCF_042732315.1 Streptomyces sp. NPDC059787 | reverse complement strand
GACCGAGACCGGTCCGGGGGACGCGTCGTCGATGCCTGTCAGCCGTTCACCGGCGACGGCGCCCCGCTGCGGCTGCCGCCGCCCGGCAGGGGAACCGTCCCGCGCACCGGCGTCGACCTCAGCCGCCGGCGCACCCCCTGGACCAGCGTCGGCGCCGTGAACGTCGCGCCGTGCACGAAGCGCATCGCCGGGCCGAAGCCGGACGCGGTCACCAGGCCCGCCATGAACAGCCCCGGATGCGACGACTCGAAGCCGTGGCCGAGCACCGGGGAACCGTCCGGCAGCGCCGCCAGCGCCCCGCGCAGCTCGGCGGAGAGCAGGCCGAGCCGGTCGCGGTGCGCCTTGAACCCGGTGGCGGCGATGACGTGCTCGGTCTCCAGGGAGCGCCGGGCACCGTCACGGCCGGTCAGGTCCAGGCGCAGCCCGCCCGGCACCGCGGCGGCCGCGGTGACCTCCTGGCCCGGCATCAGGTCCACCGCCCGCTCCACCCGGTCCCGCACCCACCACGCGCCCGCGGGACCCAGCGCCGTGGCCGCGATCCGCGACCGGGACGTCTGCGGCAGCCGCCGGAACAGGCCGGGGCGCTCGGAGTAGAACCAGTTCCGCCAGCCGGGTCCGAGACCGCTGTGCGGCGAGCGGACCGACTGCCACCACGGGCGCTCCCAGGCCGGCGGCACATCGTTCCACCGCAGCCGCTCCGCCCGCGCCAGCACCCGTACGCGCGTGCCCTGTTCGGCGAGGAGCGCCGCCGTCTCCAGGGCCGCCTGGCCGCCGCCGATCACCGTGACGTCCTTGCCCTGGAAGTGGCCCAGGTCGCTGTGGTGGCTGCTGTGCGTCACCAGCGTGGGGTGCAGGCCGCGCAGGGCCGGCGGCACCTCGATGAACGGCATCACCCCGATCGCCAGCGCCACCGTCCGCGCGTGCAGCGCCTGCCCGTCCTCGGTGACCGCCGTGAACCCGTCGGCGCCGGACGAGATCCGGGTGATCGTGCGCTCGTCCACCTCCGGCACGGCGTTGCGGGCGAACCACAGGCCGTACGAGGCGAACGCCTCCACCGGGATCGGGTGCGCGTGACGTGCCGTCAGGCCCTGCTCGGCGCAGTACGCGTCCAGTTTCCAGCGTCCGCCCGGGGCGGAGAGGTTGGACGCCCACGGCTCCGACTTCAGGAACATGCCGCCGGGCATGTGGTCCCGCCAGGACGCCATGGGCCGGCCGAACACGCGCAGGTTCAGTCCGGCGTCCGCGGCGTGGGACGCGATCGACAGACCGTACGGACCCGCGCCCACCACCAGAAGGTCGTACATCATCAGCTGCTCGCTTTCTCGTTGTCGGTCGGGGAGGTCGGGGAGGGAGTGGCCGCCAGGGGGACCGCCCGGGGGACAGGGCGGGGCGCCGGTACGGAGGCCGCCGTGCCCAGCCGCTGCCGCAGCCGGCCGGACACATGGCGGGCCCACAGGGCCCACATCGCCCATCCGGGGGCACGGTCGTCCCTGGCGTACCAGGCCAGTTCGCGCCCGCCGGACGCGGTGCGCAGCGCGGCGAACGGCGCGTAGTTCTCCACCACGAACGACCGCCCGGCCACCGGATCCCCGTCCGGCAGCGGCCGTCCGGTCAGATCCAGGTGCAGGGCGCGTACGACGTCCAGTCCCGCGCTGTCCGCGAACAGCCGGAACTGGGCGCCGGGGCGCGGGTTGAAGTCGAGGAGGTGGTAGCGGCCGGTCGTGCCGCAGCGGCGGAAGTCGAGGTCGAAGACGCCGCGGTAGCCGAGTTCGCCGGTGATCCGTCCGGCCAGTGCCCGGACCTCGGGGTTGGGGGTCCAGTGGCCCACCGCGGTCAGTCCCGCGCCGCGCGGCCAGGACAACTGCTTGCGGCCCGGACCGCCGGCGCGCACGGTGCCCGTACGGTCGGCGTAGCCGTGGAAGAACCAGTCCCGGTCCTCGCCCGGCGGCAGATACGCCTGGAGCAGCAGTGGGCTGCCCGCCTCCGCGGTGCGCGCGTGCAGTTCCCGGGCCTGCTGCGCGGTGTGCACCAACTGGGTGCTGCGCAGTCCGCCGCCGGCCGGCAGCAGCCAGGGGCGGCTCCACTTCGCGACCAGCGGCAGCCCGAGCCGGTGGGCGTCGTCGGCTGCCTGCCGCGGGCTGTCCGGGACGAGCGTGAGCGGGTGCGGAACGTCCGCGGCGGCGCACACGGCGGCCAGTTCCGCCTTGTCGGCGACGCGTTCGGCCAGCGTGGCCGGCATCTCGGGCAGCAGGTAGGAGGGCGCGAGGTCGTCCCGCAGCCGGCCCGCGGCGATCGCGGTGGCGTCGTCCAGCGGGACCAGCACGGCCGGGCGCCCCACCCGGTCGGCCACCCGGCGCAGCACGGCGAGGATCTGCTGCGCGGATGCCTGTGGTGGCGGCGGGGAATGCATGTGGTGGACATAGCGCGAACGGCGAATGGGACTTCCCGTGGAATCGGCGACGACATGCACCTCCACTCCCGCCCTGCCGAGCGACCGTACGGCCCCCAGTGTTCCGTGGTGAAAGGGATTCCGGTCGGTCCGCAGTAGCACGGCGGGGACACGGGTGTCGAGCAGCGACACGAATACTCACTTTCTTCTGGTACCGGCTCACCCGCACGGGCGAGCCCGGCACTCGAAAGCCGCAGTGACATTGGCACCGGCGTATGTCTTGTGCCTGAATTCATATGACTGTTCGTCAAGGTCGGGTAATTCAGGCAGAAGGCGGACGTGAATGAGAAGAGGAGCAGCCAATGGCCCCACAGCACAGGCGGGTCCGGTCCCGCGCGATGGCCGTGGGCGCGGCGGCGGTCGTCGTGGCCGCCGCCCTGGCGGCCGTACCCACGACGGAGCCGGCGCCGGCCGACGACTCCCGTCCGGCGGCGCCGGCCCCGGACGAGCCCGTGCCCTTCCCCACCATCCCCGCGATCCCGGAGGTCCCCGCCGTCGACATCCCGTCGGTCCCCGCGCCGGTGCTGCCGGCGCCGCTGCGTGACGTCCCGGCCTTCGGTGCCTTCCTCGCCTCCGACGCCCGCGGCGTGGCCCGCATGGAACAGTTCAGCCGCTGGCTGGGCGGTGCCGAGCTGCGCGTCGGCCACACCTACCTGCCCGGCAACCACTGGAGCGACATCGAGGGGGACATCGGCTTCCTCGAGTCGTGGGCGCGCTGGCGCAACGCCGAGGACGACCGGATGCTCGTCCTCAACGTCCCCCTGCAGGAGCGCAACGAGGAGGGCGTCTCCGACCACGAGGTCCGGCAGCTGCTGCGGCGGGGCGCAGCCGGGGAGTTCGACCACCACTTCCGTGCCCTCGCCGAGCGGCTGGTCGAGCTGAAGGTGCCGGACACGGTCCTGGTGCTCGGCTGGGAGATGAACGGCGTCACCTACACCCACCGCTGCGGTCCCGACCCGGAATCCTGGAAGAAGTACTGGAACCGGATCGTGAGGACCATGCGCGCGGTGCCGGGCCAGGAATTCCGGTTCGACTTCACACCCAGCCGCGGCCGGGACGCCGTGCCCTGGACCCGGTGCTACCCGGGGGACGACACGGTCGACATCATCGGCATGGATTCCTACGACCAGCCGGCCGGGCACTCCTTCGACGAACAGGTGGAGGAGCCGTACGGACTTCAGGCCCATGTGGATTTCGCGAAGGCCCACGGAAAACCGATCTCCTATCCCGAATGGGGGCTTTTCCGCAACGGCGACAATCCCGAGTACATGCGGCGCATGCTCGCGTGGATCGACCAGCACAAGCCGCTCTACAACACGCTCACCGACTACTGCCCGCACGGGGTGTGGCAGTGCGACGACAACCCGGACTCGTCCCGCGTCTACAGGTCCGTCCTCTTCGGCCGCACCCACGAGGAGGAGCCGGACACCACGCCGGAGACCCCGCGGCCCACTCCCGCACCGACCACGCCCGAGACACCGCTGCCACCGGAGAACTGCTCGCCGCTGGACCTGGGCCAGTGGGTGGAGTACTGGCTCGGCGGAAGACTCTGCCTCCGCTTCGACTGGTGGTCGCGCGCCCGCTAGGGGGTGTCGTTCGGATCCGGCCGGGGTCGCGGGCCCTGGAACCACCCCGGCCGCGTCACCGCTGCACATCGGCGGCGGTGGCCGGGCCGGGCACCGAGGCGGCGGGGGCGGGGTCGTCGTCCCGGGCGGTCCGCCTCGGCCGGGCGAGCAGCACCAGGCCGCCCAGCAGACCGCCCGCGCTCGCCCCCACCAGCGCGGTCACCTCCGACGTCGCGGACGACGGCTTGCCCGGCTTCACCGCACGCGAGAACTGCACGAGCCGGACCTGGGTGCTGCCCTTGGTGTCCTCGGCGTGCCGGGTCAGCGCGCGCGAGACCGCGTTGGCCATGTCGACGGCCAGCCCGGGCTGCGCGGAGGTGGCCGTGACGGCGACCATCGGCGCGTCAGGCGAGGTCGCCGTGCGGACGCTGTCCCGCAGCGTGCGCACCGGCACACCGGCCCACACCTGCGCGTCGCCGAGCACCGCGAGCTGGGTGGCGACCCGGCCGTACGCCTGCGCGAAACCGCGGGCCGCGTCCGGGGTCGCCCTGCCGGTCGGTACGGCGACGACGTAACTGGTGGCCGTGTACGCCGGGGGCGTGAGCGCGCCGTACGCGCCGCCGAGCAGACCGCCGAGGAACGTGCCCGCCACCAGCGCGGACCAGGCCGGCAGCTTTCTGACACGGTCCAGGGACGGACGGAGCCGACGGGTCGGAGTGTCGGTCATGACGGGCTTGCTCCCTCGAAGGTACGGCGAAGTACGGCGAAGTACGGCGGAGGCTCACGGTGCGGCGGCGGACGGTGACGGACCGGCGACGGCCGCCGTGTACACGTCCATGAGGCGGGCGGTGCTGCGGGTGATGCTGTAGTGGTGCGCGGCCCGGCCGGCCGTGCGCGGTCCGGGACCCGTCGTACGGACCTCGGCGATCGCGCGGGCGTACGCGGCGGGGCCGCCGCGCACCCGCCGGGCACCGGCGCGGGTCCCGGACGGCAGGTCCTCGATCGCCGGGCAGGAGGCGTAGAGGACGGGCAGGCCGGACGCCAGCGCCTCCACGGCCGCCAGGCCGAAGGCCTCCTCCGCGGACGGGGAGGCGAACAGGTCCATCGCCGAGGTCAGCGAGGGCAGGTCGGGGCCGGGGGTGCCGTCGGGGACGACGGGACGCTCGCCGGTGAACAGCACCCGTCCCGCCACCCCGGCCTCACGGGCGGTGCGGCGCAGCACGTGCTCCTCGGGTCCGCCGCCCACCAGCAGCAGCCAGTGGTCCTCCGGCAGCAGGGCCAGCGCCCGGACCAGGACGTCGAACCGCTTGCCCCGGGCGAGCCGGCCGACACCGCCGACGACGAACGCGCCCTGAGGCAGGCCGAGGCGCCGCCGGGTGCGCTCCCGCCGCTGCGGGTCGAAGCGGAAACGGTCCAGGTCGATGCCGTTGGGGACGACCTCGATGCGGGGAGCGGGCACGCCCCAGCGCTTCAGCCGGTCGGCCACCGTCGGGGAGACGGCGACCGTCGCCGAGCCGAGCCGCTCGCTCGCCAGGTACAGCGCGCGCACCCCGGCCGTCAGCCTGCGGCCCTCCATCTGGGTGTCGCCCAGGGAGTGTTCGGTCGCCACGACCGCGCGGACCCCGGCGACTCGGGCGGCGAGCCGGCCGTAGACACAGGCCCGGTACAGGTGCGTGTGCACGAGGTCGTAGCCGCCGGCCCGGATCACCCGGACCAGGCGGGGGAGCGCGGCCAGGTCGCGGTTGCCGCCCATGCCCAGGTGCACGACCCGTACGCCGTCGGCGCCGAGCCCCTCGGCGACCGCGCCGGGGTTGGTGAGCGTCACCACGTCGCAGTCGACCGGCAGATGACGCAGCAGCAGCCGCAACTGCTGCTCGGCACCGCCGACACCGAGCCCGGTGATGATGTGCAGCGCCCTCATCACAGGCCCTCCACCGGGCGCCGGCGCAGCCGGTGCAGCCGGAGCTTGAGGTGCAGGCGCCACGCCGTGTCGTTCTGCCCGACGTGCGCCCGCGGCAGGGCGTGCGGGCCGGTCAGCGGGCCGGGGTCGATGGCGCAGGCGTAGGTGTAGCCCGCCTTCCGTACGGCCTCGACGGCGCGTGCGTCGACCGTGCCGTACGGGTAGCAGAACCCGTCGGCCGGGACGCCGGTCAGCTCCTCCAGCCGGGCCCGGCTCTCGGCGACCTCGGCGGTGAGCGTGGCGTCGTCCGCGCGGGTCAGGTCGACGTGGGTGAGACCGTGCGAGCCGATCTCCACGCCCTCGGCGGCGGCGCGCCGGATGCCGTCCGCGGTCAGCAGCGGCTTGCGCGGGCCGAGCGGGTCCCAGGCGTTGTCGCCGCCGAGCCGTCCGGGCAGGACGAAGAGGGTGGCGCCGCAGCGGAAGCGGCGCAGCAGCGGCAGGGCGCCGGTGAGGAAGTCGGTGTAGCCGTCGTCGAAGGTGAGGCCGACCAGGCCCCGGCCCTCGCCCCGGGCGCGTGCGGCGAGCAGCTCGGCGACGGACACGCCGCGCAGCCCGCGCCGGCGCAGCCAGGCCAGCTGCCGTCCGAGCCGCCCGGGGGTGACGGTGATGCGGTACGGATCGTCCGAGCAGTCGCCCACCGAGTGGTACATCGCCACCCAGGGGACGGGGCCCGGACGGGGCGCGGAGGGTCTGCCGGTGGCGACGGAATCAACGGGAGCGGCCATGTGTGAGCCTTCGTGTGACGGTGCGTACGGAGCGCAGTGCGGATGCGGATACGGAGCGCCGGGCGACCGGGACGGACAGGGCGAGCGGCACGAAGACGGCGGCCACGGCCGGACAGCCGGCCGCGAGAGCGGCCACCGGGGACTCGAAGCGGCTCGCGGCGAACACCCCGGCGGCGACGGCGAGGACCGAGGCGAGCACGGGCCGGCTCAGCCGGCCCAGCACCTCGCGGACGCCGATCGAGACGCCGATCGGGACGCCGGCCGGGTCGCCGTGACGGGCCGCGCGCAGGCCGGTCAGCAGCAGTACGGCCGTGACGGTGATGCCGATGGCGTTGGCGGCGGCGATCCCCGCCACCCCCCAGCGGCTTACGGCCGCGGCACCGGTCAGGGACGTGACGACGATGCCGGCCGCCATCACGCCGAGGGGGTACCAGCTGGGGCGGCCCGCGGAGAAGTAGCAGCGGACGAGGGCGCCCACGAGGGTCTGCCCGAGCAGACCGAGGGCGTACACGCGCATGACGTTCGCCGTCGCGGCGGTGTCGGCCGCGGTGAACGCGCCCCGCTGGAAGAGCAGTTCGATCATCTGCGGGGCGCAGGCGATCACCGCGCACATGCCCGCCAGCACCACACAGGACGCCAGCACCAGGTCCCGTTCCACCCGGGCGCGGGCCCGGCGGGTGTCGCCGTCGGCGAGCGCCCGCGCCACCACGGGGAAGGTGACGGTGCACACCATCAGCGACAGCGTCATCGGGATCTGGGCGACCTTCTGCGCGTAGTTGAGGTGCGAGATGGACCCGGCGGGCAGGGAGGACGCCAGGAACCGTTCGACGAGGACCTGCGACTGACGGCACAGCGCGAACAGCAGCACGGCGGCGATCAGGGCGAGACGCACCGGCCGCTCCTCGGCGGCCGGCCCGGCGGCGGGGGCGGGCGCGGGTGTGCGGGACGCCAGCTGCCGCCACAGCGACGGCAGTTGCACCGTCACCATCAGACAGCCGCCTACCGCGACCCCGACGGCCGCCGCGCGCACCCCCCACTCCCCGCCCAGCAGGAACATCGTCGCCACGATGCCGGTGTTGTAGGCGACGTAGATCGCCGCCGGCGCGAAGAAACGGCGGTGCGCCCGCAGGGCGGCGCTGCAGTACCCGGCGAGCCCGAAGGCCAGCAGGCTGAGCGCGGTGAGCCGGGTGCAGTCGACGGCGAGGCGGGGGTCGGGCAGACCGGGCGCCAGGGCGCGGACCAGGTACGGGGCCCCGGCGGCGACCAGTGCCGTCACCGCGGCGAAGGCCAGGCACAGCCGGGGCAGGGTGGCCCTGACCAGTTCGCGCACCGGGTCGCCGGGCACGCCCCGGGCCCGGCGCGCCAGCGCCATGCTGAACGCCGGGATCAGCGCGATCGCCAGCCCGTCCTCGATCAGCAGCGTCGCGGCGATCTCCGGCACGGTCCACGCGACCAGGAAGGCGTCCGTGTCGCTCCCGGCCCCGAACAGCCGCGCCAGCGACTGGTCCCGCACCAGCCCGAGCAACGACCCGGCGATGGACAGCACCGCCGTCCCCAGCGCGGCCCGCGCGAGAAACCTCCGCGACACCCCACCCGACTCGTTCCCGTCACCGGCCGCACCCTCGGCCCCGCCGCCCGGTGCTTCACTCGGCTCGACCGCGCCGGGCACGGGTCCGTCGGACCCGGGACCGCCGGTGGTGGGCCCGCCGGGCGCGGATCCACCGGACCCGGAACCGCCGGGCGTGGGGCTGCCGTGCGTTGGGCTGCCGGTTGCGGGGCCGGTGAGTCCGGGGTCCGTGGGCCGGGGCCCGCCCGTCACGGGGGCGCCTGCCGTGGCCCGTCCGGGCACGGGGTCCCCGGTCCGGGGTCGGCCGGCTGCGGGATCGTCGGTCGTCGTGCGTGTGCCGGCCGCGGGGCCGGTGAGTCCGGGGTCCGCAGGCCGGTCAGGGGCGGGGCCGCCGGGGCGGGAGCCGTTCGGCTCGGGGGTGCCGGTCTTGAGGCCGCCGGGTTCGGGGCCGGTGGTGTCGGAGCCGGGAGTCTGGGACGGCAGGACTGTCATCGTGTCGCGGCCTCCTCGACCCGCTCGGATGCCTCATCGCGCCGGGCGGTGTGCGGCCGGTCGTCGCTGGACAGTGCCCACCAGGCCGTCAGGCCCAGGGCCATGCCGGTCAGGACGGTCGAGGGGCCGCCGATGTCGCCGTAGAAGAAGTCGGTGAGCAGCCAGAGCAGCAGGCCGACGGCGACGAGCGCGCAGTCGAGGCCGGGGCCGCGGCGGCGGGCCCGCAGCAGGCGCCGCAGCGCGCACACCAGCAGCGCCAGCCAGCCCCCGGCGAGCGCCAGCAGCCCGATCAGGCCCTGCTCGCTCAGCACCAGCAGATACATGCTGTGCGGCGACAGCAGCGCCTGCTTGTGGTAGTCCGTGCCCGCGCCCGCGATGTCGCTGCCCGAGGACAGCGCCAGGGTGGCGTGCCCGTCGCGGTACTCGGGGAAGTTCTTCAGCCCCACGCCGGTCCACGGGTGTTCGCGCCACATGCCGGTCGCCGCCGCCCACAGGGTGTACCGGTCGACGACGGACTGGTCGGGCGTGTCGGCGACCTCCGTGATGCTGCCGATCCGCTCCTGCAGCATCGCCGTACCGACCCCGAACCCGCCCGTCAGCACGACGCCCGCGGCGACCACGGCCGCCGCCACCTTCAGCGCGCGCCGCAGCCCCGCCAGCGCCAGCTGCACCGTGCACGCCAGCGCGGTCGCGATCCACGCGCCCCGGCTGAAGGACAGCGCCAGCGGCAGCACCAGCAGCAGGGCGCACCCGGCGGCGGCCGCCCGCTGTCGCGCCGGGGCCCGCCCCAGCGCGATCCCCGCCGCGCACACCACGCCCAGCGACACCGCCGTCGCCATGCCCATCACGTCCGTGGCTCCGAAGGTGCCGACCGCCCGGACGGGCTCGCCCTGGTACGAGGCACCGGTCCCGGTGACGTACTGGTACACCCCGACGGCCCCCTGCCACAGGGCGAGCCCCACGAACGACCAGGCCAGTACCCGGAAGCCGGCCCGGCCACGGAGCAGCACCAGCACGGCGGCCGGGACGAGCACGAAGATCTGCAGATAACGGCCCAGGCCGCCCAACGCCGCCTGGGGCGAGGCCGCCCCCATGGCGGCGAGCGCCAGCCCCACGACCGGCAGTCCCAGCACCACGGCCGCGCGGGGCGACAGCGGGCGCCGCCGTTCCCGCAGCAGCAGGATCACGCAGTATCCGACCACCAGCGCGGACACCATGTCGGCGGGCCCCGCGCCGTCCCCCGTCGGTGGCAGGCCCGCCAGGGCGACCACCGCCACCAGCGGCAGGGCCGGCACCAGCGCGGCGGCGGCCCTGCGCGGCAGCGGCGGGGCGAGGGCGTGGCTCACGTGGCGTCAGCTCCCCGTCGGACGGACCAGCGTGGCCGCGGTGCGCAGCAGGATGCAGACGTCCTGCCACAGCGACCAGTCGTCGATGTAGGCGTTGTCGAACCGGCAGCGGTCCTCGATCGAGGTGTCGCCGCGCAGCCCGTGGACCTGCGCCAGACCGGTGATGCCGGTACGCATCCGGTGCCGGGTCGCGTAACCCGGGTATGTCTGGCTGAACTGCGTCACGAAATACGGTCGTTCGGGACGCGGTCCGACCAGGCTCATGTCGCCCCGCAGCACGTTCCACAGCTGGAGCAGCTCGTCCAGCGAGGTGCGCCGCAGCATGCGGCAGAACCAGCGCATCTCGTGCTCGCCCGCCACGCTCCACCGGGTCGCCGACTCGCGCTCGTCGACCGGACGGTGGGTGCGGAACTTCAGCAGCGTGAACGGCTCCCCGTTCCGGCCGATGCGCTCCTGCCGGAACACCACGCCCGGTCCGTCGGCCAGCCGCAGCGTCACCGCGCACACCAGCAACAGCGGGCTGACCAGCAGCAGCAGGGTCCCCGAGACCAGGATGTCGAGCAGCCGCTTGCCGAGGCCGCCGCCGCGCGCCGGGGCGAAGTCCAGCCGCCGGCAGGGGAATCCGGCCAGCCGCTCCCGCGTCGGGTACGGCGCCGGGTCGGCGTCGACCTCCCAGACCGCGCAGCCCGACGCGGCCAGCGCCCGCAGCAGCGGCCCCTGTTCGTCCCGTACCGAGGGGTGGACGGCGAGCACCGCCCGCACCCCGTTCTGGATGACCGCCCGCTCGACCTCCTCGTCCGTGCGCAGTACCGGCACGCCCTCGACGCCGTCCTGCTGCCCGGCGACGATCCCCACCGGCCGCACCCCGCAGCGCGGATGGCGCAGCACGGCGGCGGCCACCCGCTGCGCGGTCGCGGCCGGCCCGACGACGAGCGCGGCGTGCGGGCGGCGCAGCAGCGCGGCCCGCCGCCGCCCGTGCACGGCCGCGCGCAGCGCACAGGCCGCGGCCGCCTGCACGGCGAGGCACGTCAGCACGGTGCCGGCGGACAACGCCTGTTCCGGCCGGTACGCGGCCCACAGCGCCGCGCCGGCCGGCCAGGCCACCGCGACACGGCCGCACACGGCGGGCAGTTCCTCCAGCAGCCCCGGCACCGGCGGCCGGGTGGCACGCGGGCGCAGCAGCAGCGACACCGCGATCAGCAGGGCGATCAGCAGCGGATGGCGCTGGGCCCCGGGCAGCACCAGCGCGGCGGGCAGGACGGCGGCACCGTCCGCGACGAGCAGCGGCAGCGGTGAGGCCGCCCGGGGCGGCGCGGCGGGCAGCCGGGGGCCGGTGTCGGTGCCGCGCGGCGGCATGACGGAGACGGGCGAGAAGAATCCGTGGTCCCGCGGCGGTACGCCGGGGGAGGCCACGGTGCGTTCGGCGGTCACGAGTGGATGGACTCCCTGTGCTCGAAGGGCTCGACGCGCGATGACGTCCGGTCGGCCTCGGCGCCCCGGTCCGCCCGGCACGGACGTGTCCTCGTCGCGGCGGGCCGGGTGCCGAGCAGGTCGTGGTACACGTCGGCGACCGCCCGCGCGGTGTGCCGCACGTCGTGGAGGGACAGCACGTGCCGGCGTCCCCGGTCGCCGAGGGACGCGCGCAGCGCCGGGTCGAGCAGCAGCTCGCCGACCGCCCCGGCCAGGGCCCGGGGGTCCTCCGGCGGCACCACGCACGGGGCGGCGAAGGACGGCGGCAGGCTCTCGCGGGCGCCGTCGACGTCCGTGACGACCACGGGCCGCCCGCAGGCCATCGCCTCCAGCGGGGCCAGCGCCATGCCCTCCCAGCGGGACGGCAGGACGACGAGGTCGGCGGCCTGGTACCAGGGGGAGGCGTCCGCGACGGCCCCCGCGAACAGCACGGACCCGGGCGCGACCGCGCGCAGCCGGTCCCGGTCCGGGCCGTCGCCGACCAGGACGAGACGGGCGTCGGGCACCCGGCGCAGCACGGCGTCCCAGGCCCGCAGCAGGACGTCCTGCCCCTTCTGCCGGCACAGCCGGCCCACGCACACGGCGAGCGGCGCCTGCGCGCCGAGCCCGGCCAGCGGCGCGAGCCCGGCCCGTGCGGGTCCTGCGGGCGCCGGGCGGAAACGGTCGGGGTCGATGCCGTTGGGTACGACGGTCCAGCGGCCGGTGATCCCGGCGTGCACGCCGGTGGCGCGTTCCGCCTCGCTCACGCACACCACCCGCGCGGCCCAGCGTGCCGCCCACCGCTCCCAGCGCAGTGCGAGGGCCGCCGTGCCGCCGCCCACCGCCTCGAACGACCAGGCGTGCGGCTGGAACACCGTGGGGATGCGCCCGCGCACCGCGAGCCGCCCGGCGAGCCCGGCCTTCGCGCTGTGCGCGTGCACCAGATCGGGGCGCACCTCGTCGATCAGCCGGGTCAGCTGCCGTACCTCCCGCGCCAGCGAGACGCCCGGCGAACGCGTCGCCCCCCAGTGCCGTACGTGCGCGCCGAGCGACCGCAGCCGGCCGGTGAGCGCGCTGTCGGGGCAGACCGCGGTGACGTCCAGGCCGTCCGCGAGCTGGGCCCGGACCAGGTCCGTCACGACACGCGCCACTCCGCCGTCCACCGGCTGGGTGAGGTGCAGGACCCGCGGCCCGCGGCCGGTGGCCGACGGTTCCACGGGCACGGTTTCCTCGCTCCCGGACGCGCCCGGCATGGAGGCGTTCACCGCCGGGCGTCGACGGCGGCGAAGAGCACGCCCGCCCATGCCGCGTCCCGTTCGGACGTGAGCCGGAAGGCCGCCTGGTCACTGGCGTGCGGCAGGCCCCCTTCGAGGTCGAACACGTCGGAGTCGTAGCCCAGGGTGTTGGCGTACGCCGGTACCCGCGCGGGGGAAGTGCCGCCGGGGTCGGCGATGGTGGAGTTCAGGACGTCGTCGAAGGGGTTGGCCCGGTCGGTGAACGCGGTGGGGGTGGGGCCGGCGGTGAGGACGAGCGAGTCGCCGGCGGTGCCGCGGTCGCCGTTGTAGGCCACCAGTCCCGCCCGGCCCCCGGCGCCCGCCGGGAACGGCAGGTCGCGCAGCGGCATCTCGACCCCCGCACGGCCGCCCAGCGGGGCGAAGCCGTCCCAGAGCGCGAGGTGCCGCAGCGGTTCCGCCGGGTTCTCGTACGCCACCACCAGCGTCCAGCCGCCCCAGGTTCCGGCCGCCGACCTGCCCATGGCCACGTTGACCTGCGCCACCGTGTACAGACCCGGCGCGCTGTCCCGTACCAGCGCCGTCACGTCCGCCGAGGCCTGGAAGGCGTCCGCGCCGTCCGCCACCCGGTGCCCCACCACCGTGTCGGCGAGCAGCTCCTTGTACTCCCCGCCGGGCTCGGCGATCAGCACCCGCCCGTTGTCCTGCCACGGCTTCTGCTCGCCGGCCAGCAGGTTGCCGCCCCAGTACAGGCGGGCGTACGTCACCCGGGAGCCGGCCGGCAGCCGGACCTCCGCGCGGGAGGAGTTGTACGTGTTCGGGTCGCTGTCGACGTCGACGTAGAACATGTCGAAGCCGCCGTTCACCCCCTGCGCGCCGGCCTGCACGTCCCGGCACGACGACACCTGGGCGCGGCAGGTGGCGGAGGCGTTGGCGGCCCGCACGATGCCGCCGTGCTGGACCGCGCGGTACCGCTGGGAGAAGGCGAGGCCGTCGGCCTCCGGGGAGGGCGCGACCGGCGCGGCGGCCGCGGAGCCGCAGGGGGCCCACATAGCTGCGAGGGAGAAGACGCCCACCGCCGCACGGCGAAGCATCTGACCCGGGGATTGACGCATGACCGTCGGAGCCTTTCGGAACAGGGCGGCGGTGGCAGGCAGCGTGGACGGGTGCGATGCGGCCGCTCATGAGGGTGCTTCGGAGGGTCGCAACTCTAGTCACCAAACGGACAAATTCACCGAAATTCGGTGAAACATGGCAAGTGTGTTGGAATCATGAAGCCTGTTCAGGGGAAGGAGAAGGGGTTGGCCGACCCGGCCCGCCGCTTCCCCGGCGACCCGACGGGCGGAACGCGCGACGGGTGCGGGGCGGGGACCGAATGGCGCACCTCCGGTTGCGGGAGCCCCCGGGCGCTCCCACGGTGGGCTTCAAGATCCGAAGCCTGCGAAAGGAACCTCCATGCGCGCTCTGCCTGCCCGGCGCATCGCACTCGGCGCACTGTGCGCCGCCCTTCTTGCCGGCCTCACCGGCCCGGCCGCCATGGCGGCCGACACGGCCGCCGAGCACGACCGCGCGGCGTCCTCCGCCGCACTGCTCGCGCAGGTCAGGACCGCCGACGGGGACGAGAACGTACTCACCCCGGTCGTCGGCCTGCTGAAGACCGTGCTCGAGAAGGGCGACGGCCAGGTGTCCTCCGGTGAGGCCAGGAAACTGGGCGCCGCGGTGGAGGAAGCCCTGGCGAAGGCGGCCGACGAGGACCCGGTGGCCACGACCGGGACCACCACCACCGGGACCACCACGACCGAACCGTCGCCGTCGCAGTCGGTCACGACGACGGACGACACGCAACTGACCGTCTCCGGGGACTACCTCACGAGCGAGGAGCTGGCCGCCCTGCGGGAGGCCCTCGACAGCCTCCTCGAACTGCTCCGGCCCGACGCCGACGCCACCACGGACGCGGACGGGAGCACCACCCAGGAACCCACGCTGAACAGCGAGTTGGTGGCCCGGGTGCACGACCTCGTCGACGCCCTGCTCGGCACCGGGCCCCAGGCGTCGACCCTGCCCGCGCCGGCCGCCCCCGCGCAGACGCCGTTGCTCCCGGGCGTCACGTTCCCCGCGCTCACCTCGCTGCTGCTGCCGTCCACGGCATCCTCGTAGAACCCGCCGTCCTCGAAAAACTCTCATATGAGGACTTGCCAATCTCCCGCTTCACGGTTTCCGGTCCGGCCGGGGATCGTTAGGCACGGCGACAGAATTCCCCTCCGGTGACCGGTTCCCGTGTTGCCGAAGAAAGGAACATGATGAAGTCCCTGAAGGCTGCCGCCGTCCTCGCCGGAACCCTGATCGCCGCCGGTTTCGCCGCGCCCGCGCAGGCCGCGGAGTCCACCGACCTGGCGTCCACCGGACTGGACACCGGTCTGCGCACCGGGGTCCCCTTCGAGGTGATGCCGGTGAGCGAGGCGCAGGTGCTCGAGACCGACCGGGCCTCGGTGCTCACGACGGCGAAGGAAGCGGCGGCCGTGGCGAACGAGGCCAAGCCGGTCCACGGCGACCTGGGGCTGCACGCCTGAAAAGCACCCCCGAGAAATCCGGCCCCCAGTTTCCACTGGGGGCCGGATTCCGTTTGCCGCTGTGGACAACCGTATGGACAAGGGAGTGGGACCGATGACCATCGGAATCGACGAAACCCCGAAAGGCGCGCAGCCGCCGCCCGCACCGGAGGGCAGAACACGGCGGGACATGGCACGCGGACTGCGCACCGGCGTACTCGCCGCGGCCCTGGCGCCCCTGCTCGCCGCCTTCCGCGCACCGGGGAGGGCCCCGGACCGCACCTCCTTCGACCGGACGCACCGAGGCCGCCGCATCCAGGGGACGCGGGCCGCGGACGGTCACTGGCACGTCACCGTGGACGGCCGCCCCCTGCACCTGATGCGCCGGGCCGACGGCACCTGGCTGAGCATGGTCGACCACTACTGCTCCTACCCCGCACCACTCGACGCCGCCCGCGCCGCCGTGGACGCCCTCGCCCCCGGCGAGCGGCTGCGCGAGGCGGGCACGGAACCGCGGCACGAGCACGGGGGAGGCCGGCATGGCGTACGTGCGTAAGGACGCCGCCACCCTCACGGCGACCGAGAAACGCCGGTTCGTGAACGCGCTGCTCGAGGTGAAACGGCGGGGCGAGTACGACGAGTTCGTGCGCACGCACCTCACGTACTACTCCTCCGACGGCGAACGGGGGCTGCGCACCGCGCACATGGCGCCCTCCTTCCTGCCCTGGCACCGCCGGTTCCTGCTCGACCTGGAGGAGGCCCTGCGCCGGGTGGACTCCTCGGTGACCCTGCCGTACTGGGACTGGACCCGCGACCGCACGGCCCGCTCCGCGCCGTGGACCGCGGACCTGCTCGGCGGCAACGGGCGCCGTTCCGACCGCCAGGTGACGACGGGGCCGTTCGCGTACCGGGAAGGGAACTGGACGATCCGGGTGAACGTGACCGAGACGGAGTTCCTCACCCGGGACCTCGGCCGCCGGGCCGACCCGATCGCCCTGCCGGGCAAGAGCGACCTGGAATGGGCGCTGAAGGAGTCCGCCTACGACGTGGCGCCCTGGGACTCGACGGTCGCGCGGGGCTTCCGCAACCGGCTGGAGGGCTGGGGCACCGGCCGGGGCAGCGCCTCGTGGCGCAACCACAACCGGGTGCACCGCTGGGTCGGCGGGACCATGCTCTCCGCCGCCTCCGTCAACGACCCCGTCTTCTGGCTGCACCACGCCTTCGTCGACCTCCAGTGGTACCGCTGGCAGCGCAGACACGGCGGGGCCCGCTACCGCCCCGCGACCGCACCGGGCTCCGGCGACGAGCAGCACGGCCGGCTCGTGTCCCGCCACGAGAGGCTGCCGCCGTGGGACGTGACCCCTGGTCAGCTGGAGGACGTCAGCGGCACATACCGCTACGCGTGACACGCGTCGCTCGCGACCCCCGTTCGGCCATCTGATACCCCCTCACACCGCTCTGACCTGCGAATTCACAGGAAACTTACGCAGTTGGGCGTTTTGATTGTGAAGCGCCACAAAGTGTCACCTATAGTCATGACCGTCGGCGAACAGCCCATAACGGACTGTGCCGACATGAACGAGAAACGGAGAGGTAATGCGTAAGTTCCAGAAGGCCGCCGTCGTCGTGGCCATGCTCGGCAGCGTTGGCTTCCTCGGTGCTGGCGTCAGCCACGCCGGTGACCAGCCGGGCGTCAAGATCGACAACAAGCAGAACCCCACGTGTGAGGCGAACGAGGAGAAGACGGGCCTCGGTGGCCTTGTGAACGTCAGCGACGTTCTCAACCACAACAACATCAGCGTGATCGGTGTCGGGTCGAGCCAGTCCCAGGGTAGTTCCCTGGAGTGCAACACCGCGTTCGGTCTCGGCGGCTGACGGTCTCTGACCAACTGATCCAGGCAAGCCCGGGACTCAAGCCCAGGTGCTCGAGTCCCGGGCCTGTTCGGCTTAGATGCCGATTCAGGCGCTGGGAATGCCCCTCCGTTCAGTCACGGAGGGGCGCCTGTTAAGGAAAAGAGCAGATGTTCATTTCAAAGAAGATCGCAGTGACGGTGGGAGCCCTGGGGGGCATCGTGCTGGCCGGTATGGGTGCCAGCCAGGCCTTCGCCGAGGGTAAGCCTGCTAAGTGCGTTGAGGACAGTAACGGCAACGTTCGCTGCGTTCAGGTGAGCGATTACGTGCTCACCGACAAGGACGGGAAGTACGAGATCACCAACAAGCAGGCGCCGTCCTGCTCGGGTTCGGGCGAGATCAGCTGCACCACCAGCGTTACTGTGTCCAAGCAGCAGCCCTGACGTCCAACGAAGCAGCCGCGATGCCCTCTGTGTGGCGGCGGCGCCAGTTGTGGAGCTACTCGTACAGCCGGGAATGGCCGGGAACCGATATCGGTTCCCGGCCACTTCTTTGCGTGCTCCACGTGCGTTCTGCGTGTTCTCTACAGCGACTCGACGACGTTGCAGTACGGCAGACCGTCTACGGGACGGTCGGTGCAGAAGCGGGCGATTAGGTCCGCGGACTCCTCACGGCGCTCGACCGTCACCAGATGGTCCGTTTCCCTGACGGTGGTGAACAGGGCCCCCGGCATCGTCACGGCGAGTTCACGTCCCATCTGCGGGGTGCACAGGGTGTCGTACTCCCCGGTGAACACCAGGGTCGGCACGTGGGGGACCGGCAGGGGTTCATAACAACCGTGCGTTACCAGCCTGGTGTTGTGCTCGACGGCTTTCCTGATCTCGTCCGGCGTCTGAGTCATGAACTGCTGCTGGAGGAGGCGCGTCACGGCCGCGTGCCTGCGAACTCTGCCGGCCTCCGGGTTTGACATGAACAGTCGTACCAGTCCGTCGGCGGCCCTCTCGATGTCACCCCGTCCGAGCGAGTCCGACAGTCGCGGTACGGCGTCGGTGTAGATGTCGGGAAGGCGGATCGCCGCGCCGGCGAAGACGATGCGCCGGACGGACTCCGGATGGCGCTGCGCGAAGCGCAGGCCGACGACCTCGCCGAAGCAGCCGCCGAACAGGTTCACCTCGGGTACGCCGGCCTCCGTCAGCATGTGCTGGACGGCGTCGGCGAGGAAGTCGATGCCGTAGTGGGCCGGCAGGAAGTCCGAGCTGCCGTAACCGGGCAGGTCCACGGTGATCATCGTGCACAGCGGGGCCAGCCATCTCTCGTGGCCCTGCCAGGAGTACCGGTTCTGCGACGAGCCTCCGAGCAGCAGCAACGGAGCCGTCCGCGGCGCACCCTGATGGACGATCCGGCACGTGTACGCGAAACCCTCGAAGGTGAGGTCCCGCTCCTCCACGGAGTCCTGGACGGCGGTGACGGCAGTGCGCATGAACGGCTCCGGAAAGGGCGAAAGGCGGCTAACCCTTCCATGATTACCAGGAATCCCGCAGATCCGGCGTAATCACTCCATTGTGGGCGATCCCGACGAAGGGCTCACGGGCCGGAGTGGGGCGAGACGCTTGGCCTCCGGAACGGCCCGCGACCCGCCGAGACGCAAAAGACCAGCGTTTCCGCCGGTCGGAGAGTGTTGGCGCCCCCGGCAGGACTCGAACCTGCGGCCAAGCGCTTGGAAGGCGCCTTGCGGGTTGCGTCCCACCCTCCTGATGACCTGCGGCTCTTCCTCGACTGAGCGGTGTGTCGGTGGAGCTTCGACACGGATTCGACATGCACTGCACTGGCGGCCCGTACGGCACGAACGTTACGCACACTGGCTGATGGTCTGCGGTGCCGGAGGTTGGGCCGGGCAGGTACGGAGCAGCCCCAGGGTGGGCTTGGAACGGGGCAGAATGAAGCCTCTCAAAGGCGAGACGTGGGGGTGGACATGACGACGTACCTGGCTGAGGCTGATCCGCGGTGGGCTGAGCATTCCGGGGAAGAGGGGCACTACGAAGCTCCGGAATGGGGTCCCGAGGACTTGGAACGCGCCGCGGTGTTCCTGGCCGAGCTCGCCCCGCAGGCCCGGCAGGTGTTCGAGTACCTGCTACGCAACCCCGGCCGGGGGATCCACTGCACAGAGCTGGTGGACAAGGTCCTGGGTGGGCCCAATGGGAGTGATCCGGCGCGACGCGTGGCAGGTGTTCTGTCCGGGACGAGCAAGGGGCACGGCAATAGTGGGCGGCGGTATCCGTTCTACTGGTGGGAGGCCCCTGAGGGAAGTGCGGGCGCAACGTACGCGGTCCGCCCCTCGGTGGCAGCGGTGTTCCTGGCCGCTCAACTTGACGAGTGACTCCATCGCCCGTGGCTTGAGGGCCGGTGGTCTCGTCGTAGTAGCGCCTCGCCGGCGGCCATTTGTCGTCGACGGGACGCACGCCTTTTGAACCTCGCCCGGTGCATATCAACCGCCCTGCGAGTAGCGGCTAACGGTTGATCGGGATCTCGTAGACGATCTCGCAGTGCGCGACGGGCACCACGATGTCCGCCGTCTCCACGGGCCACCCCTGGTCGCTGTAGTACGTCCGGCGGATGTGCGTGACGAGCGCGGACTTCTGGATGCCCAGGAGTGGCGCCTCCTCGGCGGTCGCCTGCCGAGGCTCCGGCTGCTCCACTGCGTGGCTGACGGTGACGCCGATCGCGGCCATGCGGTTCACGACGCCCGCCCCGGCGTGCGGCCCTCCCTCGGGGAGGACGACGAGCGTGCCGCCGGTGAGGTCGTACGGCTCCCAACTCGTCGACTGTCGGCCGTCGGGCTTTTCACTCGCCTGGAGGAGGCTGCCGTCCACCGTCGTCGATGTCAGGCCGGCCGAGGCAGGATGTCCACCGCTCGGTAGTCGTACCCGTCCTGCTTGAAGCCAGGGGCTTCCCACTGGAGGTCCACCCGTTGTCCCGGCGACAACGTGCGGAAGCCTTCCGTCTGAATGTCGGAGTAGTGGACCCAGCAACCGCCGGGTGTCTCCGGCGAGTCGAGCACGCCCCGCCCCTCCTCGTCGTGCCACTCACGAACAGTTGCAGTCACCATGCGGGAACCTCACGGGTTCGTCGGTGTACCGGGCACTTCAAGCTCAGGAAGCTTGGGTTCTACGGGGCCGATGGGCTTGCCGACCTGTTGAGGAGCGGACTCATGACCTGAGGGCGTGGGGATGGGCGGCCGCTGTTCCCTGTGGTTCCCCGCACTGTCTGGCACGGGTTTGGTGCGGGGCATGTTCAGGGAGGAGTCAGCGGCGCCGCGGATTCGGCCGCTGGGGCCGAGGTCGGTGGAGGTGGTCAACGAGTGGGCCGCGGTCTCCGGGGTCCTGGACGGCTTTGGCACTGGATCCGTCACTGCCCACTGGCCGACCGCGGCGAGCTGGGACGAGCCCCTACTCAAGCCACCGCATCGTCGCCAGAATGACTGATATGACGTCATTGATGGCCTTACTGGCGGCTCCGGCCGGGGCCGTACTGACCACACTGGTTGGCGTGTTCGTCGGGAGCATCGTCAGTAGAAGAACTCAGGACCGCCACTGGATCAGGGAACAGCAGGCGGCAGCGTGCGTCCGCGTACTGCGGGAATCATCCTCAGTGCTTGTGGACCTCAGCGACATGGACCGCAACCGGCCTGACGACATTCCTCAAGGCGTGCTGGCCCCGACGACAGTCGACTGGCGCCCCTGGGGCGAGGCCCTCGGCAGCGTCAATCTCGTCGCCGGCAGGGATATTGCAGCAGCCGCGCACGCCATTGACGAGCAGATCTGGCGGTTTCACATTGCTGTTCGGCGGGGTCTGACTCCCGAGGAGAACTGGATGGAGCTCAGAGGGAGAGTCGTTGTCGCACAGGGACACTTCATAGCAGTCGCTCGTCGGCATCTCTCGCTCACCGGAGAACCCCTTCAGCGCCTCGATGGACGCCCCGCACCGGACGACCCGATCTGGCAGACGGGGCGGCTCTAGAGCCCGGTCTGAGCTAATTTGCTGCCGAGCGTGCGCCTCGACAGGAACTACTGGCATCAAGGTTGCCGAGGTCTGACGCAGTGGTCAGATTCGCCGGAACCACAGGCGGTCGGTGCCAGTCGTCAAAGTTGCTGTACCGGGCACGGCTCCGGAGGCCCGTTGAGAGCTGGAAAGAGCAGCAGGTCAGGGCAGTGGCGCGGCAAACCGGGCCCGGACGAGTCCACGAGCAGTCCACGGGCCGGACTCTTGTCTTGTCGACCTTCAATACACGCGGTCGCCCGGTAGAGGCTGCCGCATGGATCGCCGCTGCTGAGACCACCGGGGCCAGGTCTGTCAAACGGGCGGTGTAACCAGGGTTGTTGGGCCTAACGTGAACTTCTGTACCTGGGGCGAGAGAACGGGCGAGGCAAGTTAGTGGTGGACACGACACCCCCGACCGCGGTCATCCTGACGGCATTGTCCGTGGAATATAACGCTGTGCGAGCTGGACTCTCCCACATCGAGACACTCGTTCACCGGCCCAGTGGTACACGCATCGAACGCGGTCGGCTCGCCGGTTCCTCCTGGCACGTTGCGCTTGCCGAGATCGGCGAGGGCAACCTCACAGCCGCCACCCTCACCGAGCGCATACATACCTGGATTGCTCCCCAGGCCCTTTTCTTCGTGGGTGTTGCGGGCGGTCTGAAGGAAGACGTCAACATCGGTGATGTCGTGGTGGCCACGAAGATCTACGGCGTACAGGGCGGCAAGCAGACCCCTGAAGGATTTCTCGTACGCCCTGACGCATGGCATGCCGCATACCGACTGGAACAGGCTGCCCGCCATGCCCTGCGAGATGCCAATTATCAGGTCCACTTCAAACCGATCGCGGTCGGTGACTTCGTCCTCGCTGACGCCGCCTCAGCAATCGCACGCCATCTCAACGAGCACTACAACGACGCTGTCGCCATCGAGATGGAGGGCGCTGGTGTCTCCCAGGCCGCCCATCTCACCGGCGCCCTGGACAGCCTGATCATCCGGGGCATCAGCGATAAGGCTGATGCGCAGAAGCAAGTACGGGATGCCGAAGGCTCCCAGCTCCAGGCGGCTCACAACGCCGCTTCTGCTGTCCTGGCCGTGCTCCGCAAACTCAAGCCAGTCGGCGAAGCCGAGGTAACCCGACCGCTGCCACCTGTTTTTCCATCACAGCCAAGGCGCAAGAACGCCTTCTTCTTAGGCGCTGTGGCCGTGGCTGTGGCAGTGGTTGCAGCAGCCGCGTTCAGCATCTGGCCGGACGACGAGAGAGGTGAAAACACCCCGAAGGGTAAGCAGGACGGTGTCAGCGCGGCTCCAGCACCCACTGTGCCAAGCAATACACTGAGCCCTACCGACACGTCGAGCAGCAGTGAGCTGCCTACTCGAATCCCCCCATCCGAGCAAACATCACCCACGAATAAGCGGCCCTCCCCGTCCCCCACCCTCGAATTGCGCCCGCCCGACCCGCAGCCGCCCGAAGTCCTGTCGGTTTCCTCGACCAGGGAATTCGATGTCCGGCCTGAGGAGTATGTGGATCTCGACAAGCCCGGAACGGCGGCCGAGGCAGATCCGCATCGCAGCGAGTTCTACGTCACCCTGGCCGGACAATCATTTCAGTTTGAATCATCGGACGGCGGTGCCGGAACTGCGGTGGTCGAATTCGGCCTTCTCGATGAAAGTGAAATTCCCAACTGTGTGGCTCACGACAGGGCTGATGCGTTTGTCCACGTCAGCGACATACTCGACAAGGGTGGGCTTTGCGTGCTCAGTAGCGAAGGCCGCTGGGTGCTGATCACGATCCGGAGCAACGATCCGTACGACAACATGGTTCGACTGGAGCTCAGTTACCTCAAGCGTTGACCACTGCTGGCCTGTCTTGGACTCACGGCGCAGCGGAGCCGACAGTATGACGACTGGATCACGCGAAGGCTGGCGGACTCGGCGACGCGGGTGAAAGGGTGGTGGACGTTTTGAGGCTCGACCTGGTGGCCGGTGCGGGTGGTGAAACGCGGCCTTTGTGCCGGCCGTCGCAATAGGGCTGCACTGTGGAGAGATCATCGGTCCTCGTTCGTCCGACCTCGGCCTCGACCTCGAAGACTCTGTCCTCCACGGCCTCCGCACGTCTTCGAGTCGCAGACCGGACGGCGCGTGTACGACAACCGGCACACGCGTCTGACCAAGTGGCTCAACGACGGGATCCCGCTCGCCCGAGTGGCGGAGTGGGCCGGGAACGGCGCGGCTGTGCTGCTCGCCGCATGCGCCCGGTGCGTCGACGGGCAGGTGCCGGCCCCGAAGCGGCGGCTCGAAGCCGCGGGGGACCTGCCGGAGGCGCCCGGTGCCGGATGGTCCTCCGGCCGGGAACCTCGACACGGATGCGACACGGCCACCTGCGAAACCCCGGTGACAGCCGGACTGCCCCGGAACCCGCCCTTGATCGCCAAGAGGGCGTCCGGGGCTTCGTTGTGGTGGCTGACACCAGCTCTGGCCGGCGAAAAGCCCTCCCGAGGGGGAGGGTGGAGAATGGCGCCCCCGGCAGGACTCGAACCTGCGGCCAAGCGCTTAGAAGGCGCCTGCTCTATCCACTGAGCTACGGGGGCCGGTGTGGTGGCCTGTCGTCGTGGTGCCCGGGTTCGGGCCTGTCCGTGACGTCGCCGGAGACAAGGATAGGGCTCCCGCATCCTTGTCCCTGTTGCCTCGCCTCCGTGGCTCGATGTGGAGGTTCGGTGAAGCGGTCCTGATAATCGCAGGCAGGTACGAATCGTGCACCGCTTTTGGTCTCTCGCGCCACCGGGTGTTGTGCACTCGTTATGCCTGGGGCGTGCGCACGTCGCGGTCGTCCCTTCCGTCCCTTGTGTCCTGTCGGCGCGCAGGCATACTCATATGCTTCAGAATTCCCCCAAAATTGGGCATTCTTCGCATGTGGTGACCTTGGACGTACGGCCCCAGCTGCTCGACGCACTCTCCGCCCTGCGCGACCGTGTCGCCGCCGCACGCTTCCCGCTGCCCCTGGCGGGGGCCGCACGCGCGCGTGCCAACCGCGACGAACTGCTCGCGCAGCTCGACGACTACCTGGTGCCCCGGCTGAGAGACCCCGAAGCGCCCCTGCTGGCCGTCGTCGGGGGATCCACCGGAGCCGGGAAGTCCACCCTGGTGAACTCCCTGGTGGGCCGCCGGGTCAGCGAGGCGGGCGTACTGCGGCCCACGACCCGGACGCCGGTGCTCGTCTGCCATCCGGAGGACCACCACTGGTTCAGCGGGATGCGGGTGCTGCCCGACCTCACGCGCGTGTGGGTGCCCCACCACCAAGACCCCACGGACGACCTGCTCCTGCCCGGCGAGGACCCCGCGCGGGTGCTGCACGTCGAGACCGCCGACACCCTGCCGCCCGGCCTCGCCCTCCTGGACGCGCCCGACATCGACAGCCTCGTCTCCGACAACCGGGTCCTCGCCGCCGAACTCATCAGCGCCGCGGACATCTGGGTCATGGTCACCACCGCCGCCCGTTACGCCGACGCCGTGCCCTGGCACATGCTGCGCACCGCCAAGGAGTACGACGTCACCCTGGTGACCGTCCTGGACCGCGTACCCCACCAGGTCGTCTCCGAGGTGTCACGGCAGTACGGCGCCCTGCTCACCAAGGCCGGACTCGGCCACGTACCGCGCTTCACCGTGCCCGAGCTGCCCGAGTCGGCCTGGGGCGGCGGGCTGCTGCCCGCCACCGCCGTGGCCTCGCTGCGGACCTGGCTGGTCCACCAGACGCTGGATCCCGCCGCCCGGCAGCACGTGACGGCCCGCACCGCGTACGGCGTCCTCGGCTCCCTCGACACCCGCATGCCCGAACTCGCCGGTGCCGCCGCCGCGCAGTACGCGGCCGCGCTGCGGCTCACCGCCGCCGTCGACGGGGCGTACGACAGCGAGCACGCGCGCGTGCGGGGCCGGCTGCAGGCTGGAGCCGTCCTCGCCGGCGACGCGCTCAGACGGTGGCGCGCCTTCCCCCTGGACTGCACCCCGGGCGAACTCCTCGACACCCTGGTGGAGAGCCTGAGCGCGCTGCTGCTGTGCGCCGTGGCCGCCGCCGACGAGCGCGTCGACGACGCCTGGCGGCGCGAGCCCGCGGCGGACGCCCCCGAGCTCGCCGGCCGCGGCGCCGCGCCCGAGAGCGCCGAGCACCGCATCGGACTGGCCGTACGGCGCTGGCGGCGCGAGCTCGAGGAGTACGCCGAGGACGAGGTGCGGGAGCTGGACCGAAGCGCCGCGCCCGACCCCGAGACGGTCGCCGCGCTGGTCGCCACGGCACTGCTGGGCGGCCGCCGGGCCCGGACCGCCGGGGAGGGGCTCGCCGAGCGGATCGGCGCGCACGGCGCGCTGCGGCTGCGCGACCGGGGCGGACGGCTGCTCGTCGCGTACGTGGACCGTGTCATGCACGCCGAACGCGAACGCCGGCTCGCACCGCTCGACGCGCTCGAGGTGCACGCGGAGCCCCAGGCCGAACTCATCGCCGCGTTGTCCGTACTGCAGAAGGAGAGGTGACCGGTGACCGCCGTCACTGACCAGGACCACACCGAGCACCCTGACCGTGATGCCGAAGGAGCGTCCCGTACGGACGTCACGAGCCCCTGGGACGACGGGCTGATCGCGCGCCGGGTGAACGGGAGCGCCGACGAGGAGCAGGGCGCGGTGGCGGCGGCCCGCACGTCCGTGCCGCAGGCCGTGGCCCCGCTCGCGTACGACCCGTGGCTGCGGACGCGGCTCGACGCGCTGCGCGAGCTGGTGGGGCTCTCCCGCACCCGGCTCGACAACCGGACCCTCGCACAGGCGGGCCGGGTCATCGAGGAGTCCACCGCGCGGCGCCGGCTCTCCGGACAGCACACCGTCGTCGCCATCGCGGGCGCCACCGGCAGCGGCAAGTCGCAGCTGTTCAACGCGCTGGCCGGAGTGCCCGTCTCGGAGACCGGCGTACGGCGGCCGACCACCGCCGCGCCCATCGCGTGCAGTTGGAGCGACGGCGCGGCGAGTCTCATCGAACGTCTCGGCATCCCGCCCAGGCTCAGGCGGCGTCCCCTCCAGGCGACCGCGGACGCCGACGAGCGGCTGCGCGGGCTGGTCCTGGTCGACCTGCCCGACCACGACTCGGCGGCCGTCCAGCACCGGGAGCAGGTGGACCGAGTCCTGGGCCTGGTCGACGCGGTCATCTGGGTCGTCGACCCCGAGAAGTACGCCGACGCCATGCTGCACGAGCGCTATCTGCGGCCCATGGCGGCCCACGCGGAGGTCATGTTCGTCGTCCTCAACCAGACCGACCGGCTGCCCGGGGAGGCCGCCGAGCAGGTCCTGGACGATCTGCGGCGGCTGCTCGACGAGGACGGCATCGTCCTGGGGGAGTACGGCGAACCCGGCACGACCGTGCAGGCGCTGTCCGCGCTCACCGGGGACGGGGTCGGCGAACTGAGGGAAGCACTCGCCCGGTTCGTGGCCGAACGAGGGGCCCCGGCCCGGCGGATCTCCGCGGACGTGGACATCGCGGCGGCCCGGCTGCGGCCCGTGTACGCCACCCGGCGGCGCACCGGGCTGAGCGAGGAGGCGCGCGAGGAGTTCGCCGACCGGCTCGCGGACGCCGTGGGGGCCACCGCCACGGGCGAGGCGGCCGAACGCGCGTGGCTGCGCAACGCGAACCGCGCGTGCGGCACGCCCTGGCTGCGGCTGTGGCGCTGGTGCCAGGAGCGGGGCGAGCCGTCCACCGGCCGGGTCGCCCTGCGCGGTCAACCCGAGGAGGAGGCGACGGCCCGGCAGCGCGTGGAACAGGCGGTGCGCACGGTGGCCGACCGCGCCTCGGCCGGACTGCCGGCGCCGTGGGCACTGGCTGTGCGGGAGGCGGCCGTACGCGGCTCCCAGGGCCTGCCGGAGGCGCTGGACGAGCTGGCCGTACGCGCGGGACTGCCGCCGGGGAGACCGCCGCGGCCCGGGTGGTGGCCCCTGGCCGTACTCGTCCAGGTGTCGATGACGGCCCTTCAGTTCGTCGGCGGGCTGTGGCTGCTGGCGCAGATCATCGGGGTCATGGCGCCGAACCTGGGGGTGCCGGTGCTGCTGATGGCGATCGGCATCGTCGGCGGCCCGCTCGTCGAGTGGAGCTGCCGCATGGCGGCCCGGGGGCCCGCCCGGCGGTACGGGCAGGAGGCGGAGAGACGGCTGCGGGAGGCGGCCTCGGGGTGCGGCCGGGCCAGGGTCCTGGATCCGGTGGCGGCCGAGCTGCTGCGGTACCAGGAGGTACGGGAGCAGTACGGGCGAGTGGTGGGAGCGGGAGCGGGAGCGGGGACGGGGACGGGAGCCGGCCGGGGCTGAGGCGGAGCGCCTCCTTCGGGTGGCGGGGATGTCCACAGGCCGGCGGTGGTCCACAGCGCTCAGCGGGCCCGGCCCGACGGAGGCAGTCTGGCTTCGCGGCGATCGCGGGACGGTTCGCGGTCGCCCTGCCGGACGGCAGCCGTACGGGACGGGCCCGTACGCGTATCAGCCCGGCGCCGGTGTCGCCGCGCGCGGCCGGCGGGTCCGGGCGAGGGAGGGAAACACGATGAACGAGACGATGGTGTGCGTGGTGGGCAACGTGGCGACGCGGCCGGTGTACCGGGAGACGGCCTCCGGCCCCGCGGCCAGGTTCCGGATCGCGGTCACGTCCCGGTACTGGGACCGGGAGAAGAGCGCCTGGGCGGACGGACACACCAACTTCTTCACGGTGTGGGCGAACCGGCAGCTCGCCACCAACGCGGCGGCGTCGCTGTCGGTGGGCGAACCAGTGCTCGTGCAGGGCAGGCTGAAGGTGCGTACGGAGACGCGCGAGGGACAGCAGGGGTGGATGTCGGCGGACATCGACGCGGTGTCGATCGGCCACGACCTCGCCCGGGGCACGGCCGCCTTCCGGCGCGCGCAGCGACCGGAACAGGTCTCCGTGCCGGAGCGCCCCGAACCCGACTGGGAGAACGGAAAGGAGAATTCGGCGACCACGGACGGAACCGCGCCCCAACGGCAGCCGGAACCGGCGACGGTGACATGAGGTCAGCGATCCGGTCTCGGCACCGACGCTGACCGAACCGAGGCTTATCGGCAGATGCGTACCGGAACATCCTGGATGGATTTGTCGATAAGCCCTGCTCGCGAAGGCTTCCGCGATAACGATTCCGAGTCGGATCACTCCTCCGACGCGATCATCGGCGAGCGCGCATCGCCGCCTCCTTAGGATGCCGGGCATGGCTCCCGGCACCCCCGGGGCCGGTGATTCTGCTGGTGGGACCGTCAGCCCCCCACGCCAACGGGTCCCGCCCGGGAAGGATTTCGGTGTTTGCTTCGTTCTCCGCGGGGCCCGCGCGCGGACGCGGGCCGGCCCGCCTCGCCGCAGGGGCGCTGGTGTCCGGACTCGTCGCCACAGCCGTACTGGCCGGTGCCGGGACGGCAGCCGCCGCCGACGAGGAGACGGCGCCGGATCACAGCGGGGCGGCCGCGACCATAGGCGGACTCAAGACCTACGGCGCGGCCGTGATACACGATGCCGCCGGGGACCAGCAGGTGTCGGCGGGGCTGTTCGAGATGTCCGTCGAGGGCGGCGGCATGCTGCAGACGTACTGCGTCGACATCCGGACGCCCACGCAGAAGGACGCCAAGTACCACGAGACCGCCTGGAGCGGGACCTCACTGGGCACCAACAAGGACGCCGGCCGGATCCGCTGGATCCTGCGGAACTCCTACCCGCAGGTCAACGACCTCGCGGCACTCGCGAAGAAGGCCGGCGTACGCGGCGGGCTCACCGAGCAGGACGCGGCGGCCGGCACACAGGTGGCCATCTGGCGGTACTCCGACGACGTCTCCGTGGACGCCGTCGACCCCCAGGCCGAACAGCTCGCCGACTACCTGCAGAAGAACGCCCGCGACCAGGCGGAGCCGAAGGCGTCGCTGGCCCTGGACCCGCCGGCGGTCTCCGGCCGCCCGGGTGAGCGGCTCGGCCCGGTCACGGTGCGCACCGACGCACGCAGCGTGACCGTCTCCCCGCCGGCGGACGCCACCACGACCGGGGCACGGATCGTGGACAAGGACGGCGAGCCCGTCACCACCGCCACCGACGGCAGCCAGGTCTTCTTCGAGGTGCCCGAGGACGCGGCGGCCGACACCGTCGAACTGACCGCGCAGGCCTCGACGACGGTGCCGGTCGGCCGCGCCTTCGTCTCCGAGAGCCGGAGCCAGACGCAGATCCTGGCCGGGTCCAGCGAGTCGACCGTCTCGGCGACGGCGAGCGCCACCTGGGCGCTCAAGGGCGCGATACCCGCGCTGTCCGCCCGCGAGAACTGCGCCGAGGGCGGGGTGGACGTCACCGTCGCCAACCAGGACGACGAGCCGTTCACCTTCGAGGTGGCCGGCGCGGAGTACACCGTCGCGGGCGGCGAGTCCCGCACGGTGACGGTCCCGCTGAGCGAGGACCGGCCCTACGACTTCACGGTCACGGGACCGAACGGCTTCGAGCAGCGCTTCACCGGCATGCTCGACTGCCTCACCAGAGCCGCCGAGATCGGCACCACCACCCACACCCTCACGGGTCCGGACCCCACCCCCCTGACCGACACCCCCACCGGCACCAACCTCGCCGAGACCGGCTCCTCCGGCGCCACCCCGTGGATCGCCGGCACCGCCATCGCCCTGGTCGTCCTCGGCGGAGCGGGCCTGGTCATCACCCGCCGCGGGAACACCCCCTCCGAAGACTGAGGCACTCCTCCTGCCCGGTGTGCCGACGTCCGGCGGCGTGAGAGGAGAGGCGGCGCCGCCGACCGGGGTGTCCGAAGACACCCGGCATCGACCGGCAGCGAAGCACCAGGTCAGAGCCCTCCGACCGGACGGGTTTCCCCCCAGGGGTGGCGGTCGGGCAAGATGGGGTGTATCTGCCCACTGCCAGATTTCAAGCTGCCGGACGGTTTCTCTTGGCTGAGTACATCTACACCATGCGCAAGGCGCGCAAAGCGCACGGCGACAAGGTGATCCTCGACGACGTCACCCTGAGCTTCCTGCCGGGGGCGAAGATCGGTGTCGTCGGTCCGAACGGCGCTGGTAAGTCAACCGTTCTGAAGATCATGGCGGGGCTGGAACAGCCGTCGAACGGTGACGCCTTCCTCACTCCCGGTTACACCGTGGGCATCCTGCTCCAGGAGCCCCCGCTGAACGAGGACAAGACCGTCCTGGAGAACGTCCAGGAGGGTGTCGCCGAGGTCAAGGGCAAGCTCGACCGGTTCAACGAGATCGCCGAGCAGATGGCGACCGAGTACACCGACGAGCTCATGGACGAGATGGGCAAGCTGCAGGAGCAGCTCGACCACGCCAACGCCTGGGACCTCGACGCCCAGCTGGAGCAGGCCATGGACGCCCTGGGCTGCCCGCCCGGCGACTGGCCCGTCGCCAACCTCTCCGGTGGCGAGAAGCGCCGCGTGGCGCTGTGCAAGCTGCTCCTCGAGGCGCCCGACCTGCTGCTCCTCGACGAGCCCACCAACCACCTCGACGCCGAGTCGGTGAACTGGCTGGAGCAGCACCTCGCCAAGTACGAGGGCACCGTCGTGGCCGTCACCCACGACCGGTACTTCCTGGACAACGTCGCCGGGTGGATCTGCGAGGTCGACCGCGGCCGGCTGCACGGCTACGAGGGCAACTACTCCAAGTACCTGGAGACCAAGGCCACCCGCCTCAAGGTCGAGGGCCAGAAGGACGCCAAGCGGCAGAAGCGGCTCAAGGAAGAGCTCGAGTGGGTGCGGTCCAACGCCAAGGGGCGGCAGGCCAAGTCCAAGGCGCGTCTGGCCCGGTACGAGGAGATGGCCGCCGAGGCCGACAAGATGCGGAAGCTGGACTTCGAGGAGATCCAGATCCCGCCGGGCCCGCGTCTGGGCAGTGTGGTCGTCGAGGTCAACAACCTCACCAAGGGCTTCGGCGAGAAGCTCCTCATCGACGACCTGTCGTTCACGCTGCCGCGCAACGGCATCGTCGGCATCATCGGACCGAACGGTGCGGGCAAGACCACGCTGTTCAAGATGATCCAGGGGATCGAGGAGCCCGACTCCGGATCCATCAAGGTCGGCGACACCGTCAAGATCTCCTACGTCGACCAGAGCCGCGAGAACATCGACCCGAAGAAGACCCTGTGGGCGGTCGTCTCCGACGAGCTCGACTACATCAACGTCGGCCAGGTCGAGATGCCTTCGCGGGCGTACGTCTCCGCGTTCGGGTTCAAGGGCCCGGACCAGCAGAAGCCGGCCGGGGTGCTCTCCGGCGGTGAGCGCAACCGGCTGAACCTCGCGCTCACCCTCAAGCAGGGCGGCAACCTGCTGCTCCTCGACGAGCCGACCAACGACCTCGACGTCGAGACGCTCTCCAGCCTGGAGAACGCCCTGCTGGAGTTCCCCGGGTGCGCCGTGGTCGTCTCCCACGACCGGTGGTTCCTCGACCGGGTCGCCACGCACATCCTCGCCTACGAGGGCGAGTCCAAGTGGTTCTGGTTCGAGGGCAACTTCGAGTCGTACGAGAAGAACAAGGTCGAGCGGCTCGGGCCGGACGCCGCGCGTCCGCACCGCGCCACCTACAAGAAGCTGACCCGGGGCTGATCTCTTGCGGCACATCTACCGCTGCCCGCTGCGCTGGGCGGACATGGACGCGTACGGCCACGTCAACAACGTGGTGTTCCTCCGCTACCTGGAGGAAGCCCGTATCGACTTCCTGTTCCGCCCGGAGAAGGACTTCAAGCAGGGGTCCGTGGTGGCGCGCCACGAGATCGACTACAAGCGGCAGCTCGTCCACCGGCACCACCCGGTCGACATCGAGCTGTGGGTCACGGAGATCAGGGCGGCGTCCTTCACCCTCACCTACGAGGTGAAGGACGACGACCTCGTCTACGTCCGCGCGTCGACGGTGATAGTGCCGTTCGACTTCGAGGCGCAGCGTCCGCGCCGGCTCACCGCGGAGGAGCGCGAGTTCCTCCGGGAGTACACGGACGACCCCGCCGAGGAAGAGGAGGAGGCCGTCGCCGCATGACGGTGCTCCACCTCGCCGACGAGAGGGAGGCCGCGGATCTCGCGGCCTTCCTCTCCCGGCTGCTGCACTACGACCGTTCCGCCGCGGTGCGGCTGCAGGCGGCCGGCACGGCGCTCGCCGTCTTCGGCAGGCCCCCCTCCTTCGAGGTGCTCGCCGTCCGCGCCGTACGGCTGGCGAAGCCGTACGAGAACGGGATCGACGTCACGCTGGACGTGACCGTGTCCGCCGGTGAGCTGCTGGAGTCGGTGGACGAGTCCGCCGCCACGGCCGCTGTGCCGGGTGCGGTGACCGGGCCGCCGTGGGCCGGGGTGCTGCCGCCGCGCGGCGGCTGGCGGGCCGAGCCCGGGCTGCCGGCGCCGCGGGAGCTGAGCGGGCTCGTCGCCGCGTCGGTCGCGGAGTTCCGGTCCCGTACGGAGGGGCTGGCGCCCGAGCTGCGTACCAGGGCCGAGCTCGACCGGATCGGGCGGGAGATCTGGTCCCGCACGGTCGCGGAGACCGGGCTTCCGGTGCGGGCGGTGCACGCCGCCCAGTCGCTGGGGTTCCTGCGGGGCGGCGAACAGGAGCTGTTCTCCTCGGGGGCGTGGCTCCGGCTGCGTACGCCCTACGGGTCGGTCGCCGTGCGCCGGGCGGGCCTCGGGGCGCTGGGCCTCAGCGTGCGCTGAGAGCGGTCCGCGCACCCGCTCACCGTCCCTCGCTGTCGTCCGGGCGGACGGCGATGTGGTCGGGTTCCAGTTCCAGCGCGACGCGGTCACGCATGTCCAGCGCCTTCGTGTACTCGGCGGGCAGCTGGAGGCGTCCGGCGCGGTCGAGCATGGCGTACTCGCGGGCGACGACGGTCTCGTGGCCGGTGGCCGCGTCGACCTCGCTGCGGCGCAGCACCTCGGTGGAGGTACGGCCGTCACGGATGGCGACCGTACGGCGGACCTCGCCCGCCACCGCCTGGTCGTGGGTGACGATCACGATGGTCGTGCCGAGCCGTTCGTTCGCGGTGCGGAACGCGGCGAAGATCTGCTCCGCGGTGTGGGAGTCCAGTTCGCCGGTGGGTTCGTCGGCGAGGAGTACGGAAGGATCGCCGGCGAGGGCCACGGCGATGGCGACGCGCTGCTGCTGACCGCCGGACATCTCGTGCGGGCGGCGGTCGCGGCAGTCCGCCACCTCCAGCAGCTCCAGCAGTTCCAGGGCGCGTTCGGCGCGGGCCCGGCGTCCGGACCGGGACCGGCTGCCGCGGCGGCCGGCGAGCCGCATCGGCAGGTCGACGTTCTGCGCCGAGGTCAGATAGGGCAGCAGATTGCGGGACGTCTGCTGCCAGACGAAGCCGACGACCTCACGGCGGTAGGCGAGGCAGTCCCCGGCGGTCATCGTGAGCAGATCACGGCCGGCCACGCGCGCCGCGCCGGCCGTGGGGGTGTCCAGGCCGGCCAGGATGTTCATCAGGGTCGACTTGCCGCTGCCGGACGCGCCCACGAGCGCCATCAACTCGCCCTCCCGCACCAGGAGATCGAGCCCCTGGAGCGCCTGCACCTCCACCCCGTCCGCGGTGAAGACACGGACCAGGCGGTCGCAGGTGATGAGCGCGTCATGGCCGTAGGCCGGGCGGTCACGGTCGGCGGCGACGCGGTCGGCCAGCTCGGCGAGCGTGGGATCCGAGGTCATCGGGGGCCTCCTGGGCGGGAGTCGGTCGCTGCGGCACCGCACGGGCGGGCCCGGCCGCCGGACGGCCGTGCGGCCACCCGGGTCCCGGGCCCGGAACGGGGGCGGTCGTGCCACGGCCGGAGTGGCCGTAGCGGCCGGGGCGAGGCGGGAGAGGGCGCGGACGAGGAGCGGAACGTCGTGGGCGAAGAGCGGGGCATCGGGGGAAGCGCCGCGGGCCCGGACGCCGTGCGGCCACCCGGGCCCCGGGCCCGGAACAGGGGCGTCCGTGCCACGGTCGTAGCGGCCGGGGCGAGGTGGGCGAGGGCGCGGGCGAGGAGCGGAACGTCGTGGGCGAAGGGCGGGGCATCGGGGGGATGCGCCGCCGGGGAGGGCGCCGGGCGGGTCATCGGGCGTCACCCGCCCTCAGCTCCCGCACCGATCCCCTGCGCCCCGTCCACCAGGCCTGCGCCGCCGCGATTCCGACGGTGATGGCCACCACGGTCAGCGCCGGTACCAGCAGGGACACCGGGTCGGTGCGCAGCGCCGCCCGCCCCGCCGGGGACGCGGACGAGGAGACGGCGACGGCCGTCAGGTCGATGCCGGGCGACAGCAGCCGGATGGCGGCCCACGCCGTGACGGTGCCGCCGGCCGCCGCGAGCAGCGCCTGCGGCAGGGACTCCAGGACGAGCAGGCGGCGGCCCTGGGCCCGGGTGAGGCCCATGGTGCGTAGCCGGGCCAGCAGCGCGGCGCGTTCGGGAGCGGCGCGCAGCAGGGTCAGCAACAGGGCGAGCACCGCGTACCCGGCGCCCGCCGCCACCGCCGCCGTGTAGACGCGCTCGGCGCCGGACTGCAGGGGCGAGTCGACGTACCGCGCGAACTGTTCCGCCCGGAGCCGGACCTGCGCGGCACCGCCCGCCGCCTCGCGCAGCGCGCCCGCGTCCGGCCGGTCCCCGGTCACCAGCAGCGTGGTCGGACGGTCGGGGCCGTCGGGCAGCCCGGAGCGGTCCACGACCAGGAAGTCCAGCCCGGCCAGCACCGGGGTCCGCTCACGCACCTCCACGATCCGTACGGTGATGTCACTGCCGTCGTCCAGGCGCACCCGGAACGGCCGGGTGCCGTAGCGGTCGGCGACCTCGGGGGAGGCCAGGGCGGGCAGGGCCCCGGCACCGGACGCCTTCAGCACGTCCGGATCGAAGGCGCCGACGTCCGTGTGCCGGCTGAGGGCCGCGTAACCGGCCGGGTCGACCCCGGCCACCGGCACGGTCAGCCGCCCGCCCGGGGGCATGCCGTCGTAGGAGACGCTTACGGCGGTGACGTCCCGGACGCCGGGTGCGCTCCGGACCCGCTCGGCGAGCCCCGACGGCAACGGCTGCATCCCCTCGACACGGGCGTCGGCGCCGACACCGAGGACGGCCGCGCGGTCCCGGGCGTCGGCCACACCGGTGAGGACGGAACCGCCGAACGCGGCCGTGGTCAGCGCCGTCAGCAGGGCGAGCAGCGGCAGCACCGCGGACCCGGACGTACGGCCCGCGCGGGCCAGCGACAGCGGGCCCACCACACCCCGCAGCCGCCCGGCCGGACGGGCCAGCCCGCGCAGCGGCAGCGGGTACAGCCGCGCCAGCACCAGCGCGGCGATCATCCCCACCAGCACCGGTGCCGACGACACCAGCTCGTCCCCGGACGTCCCCTCGCCGTCCGGCGTACCGCGCGTGCGCAGCGCCACGACCGCGCCCGCCGCCAGCGTGAGCAGCGTGAGCTCGGCGACCGTGCGACGCCGTGACGGGCGGGCCGAGGCGAGGTCGTCACGGGCGGCGTGCACCCGTACCGCGCGGTGCGCGGCGACGGCCCGCAGCGGCAGCGCCACGGAGGCGAGCAGGGCGACGGCCCCGGCGGCGGCCACGGCGTACGACAGCCGGCCCCCGTCGACCGTGAGCCGGGCGGCGGCCAGACCCAGGGCGGCCGCCGGCACGGCGACCACCGCCGTCTCCGCCAGCAGCCGCCCGGTGAGACCGCGCAGGGAGGCGCCGCGGGCACGCAGCAGGGTCAGCTCGGCGCGGCGCCGGTCGGCGGCGAGACCGCCCGCCATCAGCAGGACGACGGCCGCGACCGTGCCGGTGCCGAAGGCGGCGACGGCCACCAGGGGGCCGATGACGGAACGCAGCCCGGTGTACTCGGCGAACACCTCGTCGAGCGAGGTCTCCGCTTCCGCGGTCGGCGCGGCGACCGCACGGGCCCGCTGGAGCAGCGGGCCCGCCTCCAGGGAGGCGACGGCCGACGTCAGCCGCGGCAGGTCGTAGCCGTGCAGGGCGGACACCTCGGGGGCCAGCATCCAGTACCGCTCCGGGATCCCGCCCGTGCCCAGCAGCGCCGGGGCCGCGTCCGGGGGCAGCAGCAGCGCGCCGACCCAGAACACGCTGCGCGACGGATCGCCGGGGACGGTCACCAGGCTCGGGCCGCGCAGCACGGGGGTCGTCGACCAGTACGCCTGACGCGGCGCGCGCGGTTCGACGACGCCGGTGATCCGCACCGCGAGCGGGGCGCGCTCCACACCGGGCACGTGGACGACCGAGCCCACCTCGATGTTCAGTTTCCGGGCCGTCTCGGCGGTCACGGCGGCCTCGACCGTCGTCGTCGACGCGGTGACGCCGTCCGGGGCCTTCGGCAGCCGGCCCTCCCGCAGCCGGGAGTGGCCGGCGAGCCCGCCCGGGGCGACGAGGTGGAACTGCGGGGCGAGCCCGTCCGGCCGGGACAGATACGGGTCCGGGGCCGCCAGCCGCCGGGTGGTGCGCACACCGTAGGACGACTGGTCCGGGTCGAGCGGGAGGGAACGGCCGGGCAGCGCGAAGAGCTCGGCGTAGGGGCCGCGCACGGCGTCCCCGCGCAGCTGCTCCTCCCACGTTTCGAGGGGTATGACGCCGTCGGGCCGGGAGGCGTACAGCTGGACGGTGGTGCGGTCGGGCCCGGCCGTCTCCATCGACCGGCGCAGCCCCGCGTCGCCGTACCGGTCGACCGCGAGCGGCAGCGCGGCGGCCAGGAACGCGGTCACCGTGACCAGCACCGCGAGCGCCGCAGCCGCCCCGGGCGCCGACCGCAGCCGGGTACGCACCCAGGGCACGGCCACCCGCACCCGCCCCGAAGTCCGCTCGCTCACGTCACTCGCCTCCCGTTCCGGCAGGGGTACGGCCGTGATGGGCGGTGGTGGCGGGGAGTGCCGGGTTGTCGCGGCGTCGGGTGCGCGGGGTCGGGGCGCCCATTCTCGATCGCCTCTCCGTTTCCGCAGGGGTACGGCCGTGATGGGCGGTGGTGGCGGGGAGTGCCGGGTTGTCGCGGCGTCGGGTGCGCGGGGTCGGGGCGTCCACTCTCAGTCGCCTCCCCGTTCCCGCAGTGACGTCACCGGGTCCGCCCTGCGCAGGGCCAGTACGGTCGTGATCAGCAGAGGGGCCGCGACCACGGCGGCCAGCAGGGTGGCCACTCGGGCGGGGGGCAGCTCCACCAGGACCCCGGGGACCGGGCGGGTGGCCTCCGTGGTCAGCATGATCAGGGGGATCACCGCCCGGGCCAGCACCGCGCCGAGCAGGACGCCCACCGCCAGCGCCAGACCGACCAGCACCCCCTGCTCGACGAGCACCACCCGGGCCAGCCGCCGCCGGGAGGCGCCGAGCGCGCGCAGCACCGCGAACTCGGCGGACCGTTCCCGCAGCGACCCCGCCGCGCTCACCGCGAACCCGACCGCCGTCAGCGCCGCCGCCGCGAGGGCCGCCGCCCCGAACGCGGTGCCCGGCCCGGCGCCGAACGGGTCGTCGCGCAGCTCCTCGGCGATCTCGTCCCGCACCACCACCCGGGACGGATCGATGTCGGGCCGGCCGCGCAGCGCCTCCGCCACCCGCGCCGACGCGCCCGGCGCGGTCGCCAGCCACCACTCGTTCGGCAGCGCGCTCTCCCCCTGGCGCGCCTGCGTCATCCGGTTGACGGACCGCAGGTCGACGAGCAGGGCCCCGCCGTCGTCCTTCCCGCCGGTCGGCGTGGACGGCAGCTCCCGCACCGCCCGCACGAGCCGCAGCGGCACGGTGACCCCGCCGATCCGCACGTCCACCCGCTGCCCCGCCCGCGCGCCCGTGGAAGCGAGGTAGCGGTCCGTCGCCACGGCGGTGACCTCGGACGACGACGGCTGCGGCACCTGGAGGCCGATGGTGAGCGGAGAGGGCCGCCAGGCCAGGTCCGCCGGGATGTAGCCGGTGCCGTAGACGACGGTCGTCGGGTCGTCGGAGACGATACGGGGCTGGTCCGGGCCGGTGTTCCCGCCGGGGGAGGACACCGCGTCACCGGCACGGACGGACAGCTTCCACTCGGCCGGCAGCGACAGCTCCCGTTCCCGGCCGCCGGTGTCCGTGGCGGTCAGCGCCGCCAAGGTGAGGCGGTGCCGCTCGGCCTTCCCGACCGGCTGGACCAGCTCCAGCCGGAGCCCGGTCAGCGTCAGCGCGCCCATCGGCGCCTCGGTGACCGCCGCGAGGTCGAAGGCGAGGCCGTGGGGGCGTCCGTCGGCGCGCAGTCCGCCGAGGCCGAGCGCGTACGGGGTGCCGTAGGAGTCCTCCACGGTGGCGGTGACGTCGACCGAGGCCCCCGCGTCCGCGCCCCGCAGCGCCGCCGTCAGCGCCAGCCGCGCGGTGCCCGCCGGCACGCGGACGCCCGCCGAGGCGCCCTTCGGCGGCAGCTCGGACATCATCGCGCGCACCGGCACCGGCGCCAGGTCGGAGCGCATCAGCACCGTGTCCGCCGCGTGCGCGGTGTCCAGTGCCAGCACGGTCGCCGTCCGTCCGCCGGACAGCGGCACGGTCGTACGGAAGGCGGGAGCGGCCGCGCGTACGCCGGACACGGCCGCGTACGCCTGACCGCGGCCGAACACGTCCTCCCCGGTGGCCAGGACCCGCACCGGCGCACCGGCCCGGAAGTCCGCCTGCTCGTCCTGCGAGCGCTCCCACGAGGAGCCCTGGCCGATCGCCAGCGTGCCCAGCGCCACGGCGAGCACCAGCAGCAGCACCGGCCCGGCCCCGCGCATCGGGCGGCGGCTGAACTGCCAGCCCGCCAGCGCCCCCGGCAGCCCCCGGCCGCGGGCCGCCCACCGCTCGGCCAGCCGCGCCACCGGCGGCAGCAGCCGCAGCGTCAGCACCGTACCGGCGAGCAGCGCCAGCGCCGGGGTGACCACGAGCAGCGGATCGACGCCGAGGTCCTCGCCCACGGCACCGGAGGGCCGGCGGCTCAGCCGCCAGTACGCCACACCGGCCACCACCAGCAGACCCATGTCCGCGCCCGCGCGCACCATGCCCGGCAGCGGCCTGGCACGGCCGGCCGTGAAGGAGGAGCCGAGCGCCGGGACCGTGACGGCCAGCGCGCAGCCCAGCGCCACGCCCGCCGCCACCAGCCACACTGTGCCGCGTCCGGCGACCGCGCCGACGGAGGCGTCCAGGCGCAGCCCGATCCGGGCCAGCGCGCCCTGCCCGGCGAGCAGCCGGACGAGCGGTCCCGCGAGCAGCGGGGCGCAGGCCGCCGCGGGCACGGCCAGCAGCAGCGCCTCCAGGGCGGCGAGCCGGGCCAGCTGGGCGCGGGAGGCGCCGCGGGCCCGCAGCAGCAGGGTCTCGCCCGCGCGTTCGGCGCTCAGCAGCCGGGCCACCAGCAGCAGGGCGCACGCGGCGAGGAGGGCGAGCTGGAGCGCGATGACCAGCAGTGTGGAGCGGGAGACGAGCAGGGAGCGTTCGATGCGGTCCAGCGCGGCGGGCAGCTCGCTCGTGGCGGTCGCCGTGCCGTCCAGCGCCTCGGCCTCGGGCAGGCGGGCGACGCCCTCGCGCACCGCCTCGCGCAGCGCGTCGATCCGTTCGGTCGTCATCGTCGAGAAGTCGGCCGACGCCAGCCATCCCGAGGGGCCCGTGCTGACCGGGTGCCCGGTGAACAGGGTGGGGTCGGCGAGCAGGGGACCGTACGTCGTGAAGTGTCCCTTGACGATTCCGCGGCCGTTCAGGTCGTCCAGTCGCCAGTAGGGCGCGGCGGTGTCCACGGGCCGGTACAGGCCGGTGATCCGGACCGTCGCCGGTGGTCCGTCGAGCCGGTTGTCCAGGGTGAGGCGGGCGCCCGGCTCCAGGGCGAGGACGCGGGCGGCGGTCTCCGGGAGGGCGGCCTCGATCTCCGTACCGGTGACCTTCGCGGGCATCCGGCCCTCGGTGATCCGCACCTGGGTGCGGTCCAGTGCGGCGAAGTGTGTGAGGTCGGGTTCGTCCGTCCTCGCGCGTTCGTCCGGGGGGCGGAGGGAGCCGGGGAGGGCGTACGGGCCGGAGCGGGTGAGGGTGCGCAGCGTCACCGGCAGTCCGTCGAAGGCTTCGCGGGTGCCTTCGCGTACGGCGGCGTCGGCGGCGGTGCGGCCGGACGCAGGGACGGTCTCGGCCTTGACGGTGAGTGTGGTGTCGGCGGCGTCGCGGGGGGCCGCCAGGGCGTGGCGCAGGGAGGCGTCGCCGATGGTGGTGGAGTAGGCGGTGAGGGTGGCGAGGACGGCTGTGGTGAGGAGGACGGTGAGGAGGGCGGCCGCGAGGAGGGGTCTGTGCGCGCGTGCGCGGGCGAGTATGAATTTCGCCGAGTCCCCTGCGGATGGCACCGCAACCCCCCGTGGTTGTCCGGACCTTCGGGTGATGTTGTCAGAGGGGGTGGGGTGGGGGTAACCGTTCGGGGGGTGGGTTTGATCGGATCGTGATCGGAAATCGGGGTCGGGGGACCGGAATGCGATCGGGAAGGGAGGGTTTTCTTCGCCCCCGCCGCCCCTTCCCGTCCCGTCCCGGGGCTCCGCCCCGGACCCCGCTCCTCAAACGCCGGAGGGGCTGATTGCGGAGAGGCTGCTCGTCAGTCCGGGGAGTTGATCATCGACGCCGCCGCGTGCGTCATGTACTTCCACAGCGTCTGTTCGTGTTCCTCGGGCAGGTCCAGTTCGTCGACGGCGTCGCGCATGTGCTTCAGCCATGCGTCGTGTGCCGCCCGGTCGACCTTGAACGGGACGTGACGCATCCGCAGTCGCGGGTGGCCGCGGTTCTCGCTGTAGGTGGTCGGACCGCCCCAGTACTGCATGAGGAACAGTGTCAGCCGTTCCTCGGCCGGGCCCAGGTCCTCCTCGGGGTACATGGGCTTCAGCAGTGGATCGTCGGCCACCCCCACGTAGAAACGGTGGACGAGCCGGCGGAAGGTCTCCTCCCCGCCGACCTGCTCGTAGAAGGTCTGCTCCTGAAGCGTGCCGCGCCGAATCTCTGTCACGCCGTCCATGGTCTCAGACGTGCCGGCATAGGACTTGAGGCCTAGGACCGCCCTACTGTGGAGACGTGAGTGGACAGGACCGTGAGCTGCGGGCCGCGCTCGTGCGGGAGATCGGTGCGAGCGGGGCCTTCGACGCCGACCCGGTGTGGCGGGAGGCGTTCGCCGCCGTACCGCGCCACCTGTTCGTGCCGTACTACTACGTGGGCGTCGTCGGCGGCTACGAACGCCGGTGGGGCGAGAACCCCGACCCCGAGGCGCGCGAGCGGTGGCTGCGCGGCGCGTACGAGGACACCCCGCTGGCGATCCGGCTGCGCGACGGCGAGCTGCTCTCCTCCAGCAGCCAGCCCTCCCTCATGGCGCTGATGCTGGCCGGCCTGGAGGTCGGGGAGGGGCAGAGCGTCCTGGAGATCGGCACCGGCAGCGGGTACAACGCCGCCCTGCTCGCCCACCGGCTCGGCGACGACGACCTGGTCACCACCGTCGACCTCGACCCGGACATCACCGAGTCGGCCACCCGGCACCTGGCCGCCGCCGGACACCGCCCGGCCGTCGTCACCGGCGACGGCGCGCGCGGGGTGCCCGCACGCGCCCCCTTCGACCGGATCATCGCGACCTGCGCCCTGCCGTCCGTCCCACGCGCCTGGCTCGCCCAGTGCCGTCCGGGCGGCCGGATCCTCGCCCCGTTCGCCACCGGCCTGGTCGTGCTCACCGTGCGCGACACGGGCCACGCCGAGGGGCGCTTCCTGCACACGCCCGCCTACTTCGTCCCGCTGCGCGGCGCGAGCCGGTCGTGGCAGGAGCAGCCCGATCTGGAAGGGCTGCCGGCCACGGCCAGGGGAAGCGATCTGTTCCGGTTCCTGCTGGCACTGACCGCCGGCGCCCTCGCCCCACGGGAGGCGTACGACCTCTGGGAGCGCGAGGGCAGGCCGCAGCGCGAACGCTACGGCCTCACCGTCGACGCCGAGGGCGACCGGGCCTGGCTGGACGACCCCGGAGGGCCGCACGCCTGGCCGGTGCCCGCGGCCTAGGGGTGTCGCTCAGCCCCGGCGGATGGTGATCGTCGTCCAGGCGCCCACGTGGACCTGGTCGCCGTCCTGGAGCGGGACCGGGACGAACGGCTGGATCGGCTCGTCCGAGCCGTTGACCGTCGTGCCGTTCGTCGAGTTCTGGTCGACGACCGCCCACGTGCCGTCCGGCTGCTGCACCAGCACCGCGTGCTGGTGGGAGACGCCCGGGTCCTCCGGCGGGGTCGACAGATCGATGTCGGGGGTGTCGCCGGTGGAATGGCGACGGCGCCCGATGGTGATCTGGTTGCCGGTGAGCGTGCGCTGCTGCTCGGGCGAGTACGCGGGCAGGTTCAGGCCCGCGGCCTCGGGGCCGGAGCGCTGCATCATCGCCATGAAGTACTCGCGGTCCGGACCGATGGTCGCGGTCCAGGTCGCCGGGCCCTGCGGCGGACGGGGCTGCTGCGGGAAGCCGCCGGGTCCGGGCGGAGCATGGGTCGCACCGGGCTGCGGGTAGCCGTAACCGCCGCGCTGACCGGGGCCGTTCGGGCCGCCGGGACCAGGACCGGGACCGGGGCCGCCGGGTCCGCCGGTCGGCGGGGAGATCACCCAGTCGTCGTCACCGCCGCCGAAGGGCGGCCCGCCCGGCTGGGGGCGGCCGGTCTCCTGCGGGAACCCGGGCGGGGCCGACGCCCCGGGCTGGAACGCCTGCGGAGCACCGGGGCCGTTCGGCCCGCCGGGGCCTCCAGGGCCGCCGGGACCACTGAAACCGCCGGGACCGTTCGGGCCGCCGGGTCCACCGGGACCACCGGGTCCGCCCGGACCGTTCGGTCCACCGGGACCGCCGAAGCCACCAGGGCCACCAGGCCCGCCGGGACCACCGAAGCCGCCAGGACCGTTGGGCCCACCAGGTCCGCCGGGCCCGCCGAAGCCGCCAGGACCGCCAGACCCGCCGGGACCGTTGGGCCCACCAGGACCGCCGAAGCCGCCGGGACCGTTCGGGCCGCCGGGTCCACCGGGCCCGTTCGGGCCGCCAGGCCCGTCAGGACCGCCGAAGCCGCCGGGACCGTTCGGGCCGCCGGGTCCACCGGGCCCGTTCGGGCCGCCAGGCCCGTCAGGACCGCCGAAGCCACCGGGCCCGCCCGGGCGGTTCGGTCCGCCGGGACCGCCGAAGCCACCGGACCCACCCGGCCCGCCAGGTCCTCCGGGTCCGGGCGGACCCGGAGGCGGCGGTACAGGCCGTGAGGGGTCGCCGCCGAAGCCGGGCGGGCCCGGGGGGATCGGTTCGGCGGGGCGGTTCATCTGTGAGGGGCGTGAGCCCTGATAGTCGTACGAGTCACCGCCGCCGTACGACGGTCCGCCGGGCGGCTGCCGGAAGGGACCGCCCGGACCCGGACCCGGACCCGGGCCTGGGGCCGGCGGACGCGGGGCGGCCGGGGTGTACGAGGTCGCCGTGTTCGTCAGGAAGTTCCACCGGCACTCCTCGCAGAACGGCGCCGCGCCCTCACGCGGCGTACGGCACTGCGGGCACAGCTCCGTCCGGCCGCCACCGGGGCCACCGCCGAAACCACCGGGACCGCCAGGACCGCCGGAGGGGCCGCCGGGCGGCGGGAAGCCGTAGCCGCCGCCGGGTGCGGGCGGCGGGGGAGGAGGTGGGGGCACGGCACCCGCCATGCGGTGACCGCACACCTCGCACCAGTCGTCGGAACCCGACTGGTGTCCGTTCGGGCAGGTCGGCATGTCGGCGCTTCCCCCTCTCCCTGTCCGGCCGGTTCCGGCCGGTTTCTCCCACCCCGAGGGGTCGGGCTCGACTACTTACGGATCACTTCTTTACACGAACAGTCTTTGTCGACCGAGTCTCGAGCGTCATCTCGTCGGCCTCCTCGACCTTCGCCTTCAGTCGCACAGTACCCGTCGCGGCATCGACCACGTCCACCACCTTCGAAAGCAGTTTCGCAGTATCCGCGTTGCCGGACGCGCTCGCGAGCTGCACGGCCCTGCCCAGTTTGGCCGTCGCTCCGTCCATATCCCCCTCTTTGCGCAGATCGAGACCCTGTTGGATGACTTCCGCCAGTTCCGCCTGCCCGGTGTAGTGGGCGACCTGGGGGTTGATCGACGTCGAGGCGGCCATGTCGTCCGTCCACACGGCCCGGACCAGACCCTGCGCCCCGAGGTTGCGCACGCTGCCGTCGGACGACTGCGGGATCACCAGCGACAGCCGGGCCGCCAGCATCTCCTGCCCGATGTTCGCGGGCGGCACCTCTACACAGACGTGGTAGTCGCGGGACTCGTCACCCCAGGAACCCAGCGGGTAGTCGCCCGCGCGCGGACCCGCCTCCGTACGACGGCCGGTCAGCTCCTCGACCGTCGGCGCGACCTGCTTGACGAACCTCACCGTCGTACCGACCGGGGTCCACAGCCGCAGTGAGACGTCCGCGACCTCCTTGCCCATCGCCGTCTCCATCATCCGCGTGAAGTCGGCGGCGAGACCTGCCGGATCGGCGACGATGTCGGCGGTGCCGAGGAGGGCGGAGGCGACGGCTGTGACTTCTTTCACTTCCCAGTCGGTGCCCACCCCGCGGGCGTCACAGGTGAACCGTCCGGCGCAGGCGTCCAGGGCCGCCTTCAGGTCCTGCGGCGACTCGTGCTCGTTGCGGCCGTCGGTGAGCAGGATGCCGTGCCGGATCGCCACGTCCGCCGGCGCCAGCAGCCGGTCGGCCAGCCGCAGCCAGGTGCCGATCGCCGTGCCGCCGCCCGCGCTCAGCTTCCGCAGCGCCTGCTTGGCCTGCTCACGGGTGGAGGCGTCGGTGACCGCGAGGCCGCCGCCGCCCGGATACACCTCCTTGGCCACGTGCGTGCCGCCGACCACCGCGAAGTGCACGCCGTCGCGCAGGGCGTCGATCGCGGCGGCCGTCGCGTCGCGGGCGTTGCGCATCTTGGTCGGCGGGTAGTCCATCGAACCCGAGCAGTCGACCATGAGGACCACGGCCGCCGACGGGCCCTGGCCGGGCGAGTAGAGGTGGGGTGCCGCCACCGCGCTGCCGATGGTGCCGCCGCCGGTCGCGGTCACCGTGACGATGGCGTTGACCTCGCGGCCGCCCTCCGGCAGGTACGCGTTCTGGTACACGTCCACCGAGAACTGCGGCACGTTCGATTTCGAGAGATTGGCCATGCCTGTTCGATCCCCCTTGGATGCCCCGGCGGCGCGGGGCGACGACGGATGACGGACCGGTCCCCTCCGGTCCGTCGATGCTTCCCCGTGCGAGGCGTCCCGTAAGCGGCCTCAGGCCGATCCTGCCCCCTGCGGGACGGCGGGGAACGGCACGAGGGCCACTGTTACGTTGTCGTGGCCCCCGCCGTCGAGGGCGTGACCGACCAGCACCCGGGCGGCGTGCAGCGGTCGTACGGCCGCGTCCGCGGGCACGGCCTCGGCCATCTCGTCGGCCGACTCCGCGTAGTTCCACAGGCCGTCCGTGCAGACCACGACCACACCGGGCCGGTCCGGCTTGAACGACGCGGTGTGCGGCTCCAGTTCGTACGCGTCGGCGCCGAGCCAGCCGGTGATCGCGTGCGCGCGCTGGTCGGCGTACGCCTCGGCCTCGCCCATCAGACCCGCGGCGACCATCTGCGCGGCCCACGAGTCGTCCTCGGTGAGCCGGGCCGCCGGGGTGGAGCGGTCGACCGGGATCCAGTAGACGCGGCTGTCGCCGACCCAGCCGACCACCAGCAGACCGGCCGTCACCACGGCGCCGACGATGGTGCACGCCGGGGCGTTCTGGTGCGGGGCGTGCTCACGGGCCGCCGCGGGCTCGTCGGCCAGCGCGTTGACCGCTTCGGAGGCGGCGACGATCGCGTCGTGCATCGCCTGCTGCGGATGCGTGCCGCGCGGCAGGGCCGCGAGCAGGGACTCGTTCGCCGCTCGGGAGGCGGCGAGTGACGCCTCGTCGGGGCGGGTCGCGGAGGAGACGCCGTCGCAGACGATCGCCACGGAGGCGGGGGAGCCGTCGGGCAGCGCCGTGGTGCTCACGGCGAAGGCGTCCTCGTTGCGGTGGTGGCGCAGGCCGCGGTCGCTGACCGCGGCCACGGGGCCGCGTTCCTGTTCCATGTGGTCCCGTTCGCGCGGCTGGGCGTGGCCGCAGTTCTCGCAGTAGCCGTCGTCGTCGACCCGTCCCGCACGGCAGGCCACGCACACCGCGGCACCACCGCCGGCCGTCCCCTGCTCGGCCGCCACCCGCGGGTCCGGCGCCTGGAGCGGATACTCGTCGGGCTGCGCGGCCCGCTCCTCCGGCTGCGCACGCCGGTCGAACCGCACTCCGGACGACGGCGCGGAGGGCTCCGCCGCCGGGGACGGCGGCACGGCACCCGTCGACGCGTGGGTGCCTTCGGCCCGGGACGGGGGTACGGGGGCACCCTGGGCCGGCGGTGGTACGGGAGCGTCCGGGGCGGGCGGCGGCGGCACTTGGGCGCCGGGCGCCGGTACGGGGGTGCCCCGGACCGGTGTCCCATGGCCGGCCGAGGTGTCGGGCAGGGGGACGCCGGGAGGCGGGGGCGGTGGTACGGGGGCGCCCTGGACCGGTGTCCCATGGTCGGCCGAGGTGTCGGGCAGGGGGACGCCGGGAGGCGGGGGCGGTGGTACGGGGGTGCCCTGGACCGGTGTCCCATGGTCGGCCGAGGTGTCGGGCAGAGGGACGCCGGGAGGCGGGGGCGGTGGTACGGGGGCGCCCTGGACCGGTGTTCCATGGCCGGCCGGCGTGTCGGGGAGATGGGCCGGTGGGGCGGTGGGGCCGTCCGGGGCGGGCCAGGACGGTGCGGCGGGCGGGGCCGACGGCGGCCGGGGCCGGTCACGGTCCGCCGCAGCCTGCGGCGGCACCGAGCCGTTCATGGCGATCGTCGGCTCGTCCCGCGGCCGTGCGGGGACCACGGACAGGTCGTATCCGCACGCACCGCAGAAACGATCACCCGACTCGAGGGGTTCCTCGCAGCTCGGGCACTTCGTCAGAGCGGCCTGCTGAGGCATCTGCGACATCAACTACACCCACGTCCGGGGGCGGTAACGATTGGCACGTTCCACCAGGTCGATCCTCTCCTCGCCGCTGCGCGCCAGCCGGGCCAGCGTGCGGTACGAACGCTCCAGGCCGAAACGGAGGCCCCGCTCGTCCAGGCCGCTGCCGAGCAGCGTCCGCCCCCCGGCGGCGGAAGGAGCGGAACCCTGGCCCCCGGAGAGTACCCAGTCCAGCCCGCAACCGAGGACTTCGGCCGACAACAGCTCGCGCCGCGCCGGATCCAGACCGTACGCCTCCAAGGCCTCGACCTGCCCGGCGGCGGCGCTCAGGTCGTCCAGGAACGGTACGTCACCGGCGGCGGCCGTACGCCCGCGCAACCGCGCCCGGACGGACGCCACCCGCGCGGCCGTGTAGTGGATGGAGGACTCCGGCACCGACACCAGCGTCCGCACGGCACTCCTGCGGTCCCCGGCCGCCAACTGCACCCGGGCCAGCCCGAACGCGGCGCTCACATGGCTCGGGTCGGTCGACCACACCAGGCGGTAGTACTCGGCGGCGTTGTCCAGCTGGCCCAGCACCTCCGCGCACACGCCGAGCGCCAGCTTCGGCGCGATCTCGCCGGGGAACGCGTCGTAGACCGCGTCGAAGGCGAGCGCGGCACCCTCGTGGTCACCGGTGACGAGCGAGGCCACCCCCCGGTACCAGACCACCCGCCAGTCGTCCGGGTCCTGCTCCTCCAGTGCGCCCAGCGCCGCCAGCGCGGTGGGCCACTCGCCGGTCTCCAGCCGGGCGCGGATCTCGCGCAGCCGGGTCTCCGCCGACGGGGCGGGCGCGGCGGCGAGCGCGTTGATCAGCTCACCGGGCGCGGACGCCAGCAGACCCGCGAGGAAACCGGCGTTGGGGTCGGACGGGTGGACGTGCGGCACGGGCAGGGCGAGCGCGGCGGCGGCGCAGTCGACGGGCTTGACGAGGGCGGCGGGCGGGAGCGTGTGAGGTGTGCCCTCGCGGGACTTGCGGGAACGGTCCGGGCGGGCGCCCAGGCGGGAGACGTCCCCGGCCGGCGTGGGGAACAACTCCGTGTCCGTCACCCGCGGTTCCGGGCCGAAGAGCGTGGACAGCGCCGGACGCGCCCGGCCCGACTGCAGGGAGACCACCTCGCGCAGCACGCCCGTCAGCTGCTCGGCCATCTCCTGCGCGGAGGAGAACCGGCGGGCCGGGTCCGGGTCGGTGGCGCGGACCAGGAAGCGGTAGAACGACTCGTACTGCCGGAAGACCTCGATGTTGTCCGGGTCGGGCAGCGAGTCCACGTAGACGTTCGTGTAGCCCTGGAAGTCGAACGTGAGGACGGCGAGCGTACGGGCCACCGTGTACAGGTCCGACGCCACCGAAGGACCGACGTCGGCGACCTCGGGCGCCTGGTAGCCGACCGTGCCGTAGATGGCCGACTCCTCGTCGTCCGTCCGGCGCACCGCGCCCATGTCGATCAGCTTCAGCTGGTCCTCGGTCTGGATCGCGTTGTCGACCTTGAAGTCGCAGTACAGCAGGTTCCGGCTGTGCAGATGGCCGAGCGCCTCCAGGGCCTCGATGCCGTACGCGCACGCCTGCTCCACCGGCAGCGGATCGCGTCTGCCCTCCGGGGTGCGGCGGCCGTTGGCGATCTCCTTCAGCGACTTGCCGCCCAGGTACTCCATGACGATGTAGCCGTCGAGGGAGCCGGTGCGCTGGTCGAGGTGTTCCACGAAGTTGTAGATCCGCACGATGTTGGCGTGCTCGATCTCCGCGAGGAAGCGCCGCTCGGAGATCGCCGCCGCCATCGCGTCCTGGTCACCCGTGTCCAGCAGGCCCTTCAGCACCACCCAGCGGTCCGAGACCGCCCGGTCCACGGCGAGGTAGATCCAGCCCAGACCGCCGTGCGCCAGACAGCCGACCACCTCGTACTGGCCGTGCACGACGTCCCCGCCCCGCAGCTTCGGGACGAACGAGTACGGGTGGCCGCACTTGGTGCAGAAGCCCTCCGTGCGCCCCGGCCGGCCGCCGCGGGCCCGGCCCACCTGCGCCCCGCAGTCCGAGCGCGAGCAGAACCGCTTCCGCTCGGGCACCTCGGGATGGTCCAGCACCATCGCGCGCGGATCGGGGCGAGGGATCGGCGGCACCTCGACCAGACCGGCACCGAGACGGCCCCGGCCGGAGGAGCCGGCGCCCGCGCCGGAACTGCGCACCGACACCGAGCGGCCCGTGGCCCGGCCCGACAGCGAGCGGGAGAGCCGCCCGGAGACCGAACGGCGGGACTTCGACGACTGGGACGACGTCCGGGAACTGCGGCCGCTACGGCCGCTGGAACGCCCGCTGCCCGCCGAACCGCGGCCGCCCGCCGTGATGCCGGTCGGGGCCGAGCCGACCAGACCGGTCGGCGACACCACCGGGGCGAGACCACAGGTGTCGCAGTACAGCTCGCCGCCGCCGACGTCCTCGTACGCGCCGCCGCACTCGGGGCGCTGGCACCCGGTCCCGGATGCCCGGTTCTCCGGTCCGCTCATGACGCGGCCTCCCCCTCGTCGCTCATGTGCCGGGCCCCCTCCGGTCGTCGGGCACGCCCTGGCCCGGTACCCGGGGCGCCGTGCCGAGGACCTCCGCCGCGGCCTGCTGGTAGCGCAGCACCGCCCGGTCGGCGGCGCGCAGGTCACAGGGTGCGCTCCACAGCATGCGGCGTGCCTTCTCGTACCGCTCCACCAGGACGGGATCCTCCGCCAGACCGTGCCGGGCCACCTTCGCCTTGTACGCGTCCAGCCGGCCGCGCAGCTCGGCACGGACCGCCAGCGGTGCCGTCACCGCGGTCAACGACTCGCGGGCGCGCAGCAGTTCGTCCTCCGCCTTCTGCTCGAGGGACTCCAGGAGCGGGGACAGGCGGTGCCACTGGGCGTGCCTGCGGTACTCGGCCGCCGTCGACAGCTGCTCCTGCAGCACGGTCGGCGGCCCGCTGACCACCGGCACCTCCGTCGCGGCGATCTTCGCCAGCACCTCGCCGCGCGCGGTGCGGGCCTCGGCGAGGGTGCGGTCGGCACGGGACAGCACGTCCCGCAGCCTGACGATCCGCTTCTCGGCGTCCTGGCGGACCGTCAGCACCGCGTCGATCTCCCGGCGCACGTCCTCCAGGGCGCGCGCCTCACGGTCGTAGACCGTGGTGTCGGGGCGTCCGCCGCCGGGCGCCGAACTGCCCTCCGTCCGCTTCCAGTACGCCAGCGGGTCCGACACCACCTGCTCGCGCAGCTTCGTCAGCGTGCGGGTGATCCGCTCCAGGTCGTCGCCCGCCGGATGCTCGCCCGGACGCACCCCGACCGAGTGCGCGAGCCTGCTCGTGCGCTGCAACTCGGCGGCGAGCAGATCGATCCGGGCGGGCAGCGCCGACCACACCGCGTCGGCGGCGACGACCATGTCCAGCGAGGTCGCGTACAGCTCGTTCATGCGGTCGACGAGGGTGGTGAGCGAGTACCGCTCGCTGAGCTTCCCGGGGGCGGCGTGCGGCGTCGGCGCGTTGGCGGTCGCCGCCGCACCGCCCGCCACGGTCACCGCGTCGCCGCGCAGCAGCTCCGTCAGCTCCACCAGGTCCTCACGGCTGGACCAGCGGCGGCGGGACCGGATGTCCCGGGCCGTGCGCAGCGCGTCCGTGTACGCGTCGAAGTACGTCCACAGCAGCGTGATCGACGCCTCCGTGACCGTCCAGCGCTCCTCGGTGACGCCGGTGAGCCGCGCGCCCTCCAGGAGTCTTCGGCCCGCGTGGTCCTGCAGGGCGAGGAGCGAGGTCTCGATCGCCTCGTGCTCCGCGCCGAGCCGCGCCAGCGCACGGTCCACCTCGTCCCGGTCCATCACCGGCCCGGTGGGATCCGTGTCGGCCATCGGTCACCTCTCGCTGGGGGGTCGTTGACGGTTGGGGGTGTGTCCGGCTGGGGTCGTCGCCTCGGGTCGGTCCGAGGCCGGTTCGAGGTCAGTTCTCGCGCAGGTACTCCGGGGCCGGGGGCCTAGACCCGGAGGAGTCGTCGCCCAGCGTGGCCGACAGCCACTCGGTGTACGCGTCCTGCCAGCCGTCCGTGGTGTCCCCGCGGAAGTCCACCAGGATCCGGTTGACCCGGCGCACCAGGTCGTCCGCGTCCTTCTTCATCGCCACGCCGTAGTACTCGGTCGTGAAGGCCTCGCCCTTGAGCTGGACCGTCGGATCCTGCGCGGCCTGGCTGGCCGCGAGCGCGCCGTCGGTGACCACCGCGTCGACCTCGCCGAGCTGCAGCCGCACCAGGCAGTCGAGCTGGTTGGGGACGGTGGTGCGGATGTCGGTGGACGCCGGAAGGACGCCCGCCTCCTTGTCCGTCTCCAGCTTGGTGTACGCGGTCGAGCCCGTCGCCGTGCAGATCTCCTGGTCCGCGAGCGTCTCGTCGTACCCCTTGATCGGTGAGGACTTCGGGGCCAGGACCTGCTGGCCCGTCCTGAAGTACGGCGCGGAGAACGCCACGTCCTTGATGCGGGCGCAGTTGATCGTCATCGTACGGACGACCATGTCGACGCGGCCGGCCTGGATCGCCGGGATGCGCTGGTCGGTCGGGATCGCCTTGAACTGGACCGCGTCCCGGTCGCCGAGTATGTCCTCGGCGATGCGGTGCACCAGGTCGATGTCGAAGCCCTCCAGGGTGCCGCCCTCGCCGCTGTTGGGGTCGCGGTAGCCCCAGCGGTAGCTGTTCTGGTCGACCCCCACGACCAGTTTGCGCTTCTCGCCCTGACGGTTCTTGATCGCCTCGATGGTGGGGCCGTCGGCGTCGGAGGGGGAGAGGGTCTGCTTCTCCGGGGCCGTGCAGTCCTCGTCCGCCCGGGTCTGTGCGGTGTGGGACACGGTCTGGCCGGTGGTCCTCGAGGGGCCGCCGACCGGGGGGCCGGTGCAGGCCAGTACCAGCGCGAAGACCAGGGCCAGGGCGCAGGCGGTCGCCATCGCACCCACTCCGCCCCAGCCCTTCAGGCGGGCCCGCAGGTGTCGTGCGATCATCGTCATGGCCCCCTTCGGCTCGTTCACGCGTTTGTTCATCGGTACTCCGACAGCCTGCGGCCGATGCCCAGCACCGCGCCGGCCGCGCCCAGTACGGCGAGGACGGCCGCGCCGGCCGGCAGGCCCGTCAGCGCGTCCCGGCCGTCGCCGGCCGCCCGCTCGAACTCTTTCTCCTCGTGCGTGAGTGCCGTGGCCAGGTTCTTGTCGACGCTGTCGAAGCACTCGCCGGTCGCGCCCTTCGCGCCGATCACCATGTCCAGCGCCTGCTGGTAGTTGCCGTTCTCGTCCTGCTCGCGGGCCGCCGCGTGGCGCTTCTTCCACTCCGTCATGTTGCCCACCGCCGAGTCGACCGGCTTCTCGCCGTCGGCGTCGTCCGCGAGGCGCCGCGCCTGTGCCAGGCCCTTGCCGAGGGTGTCCATGTCGCGGCCGAAGTCGTGGTCGTAGGCGTCGAACGTCTCGTCGCCGACCTTCGTCGTCTCGGCGCCCCGGGCCACCAGGGTCAGGTTCTCGTTGCCCCTCGCCTTCAGGGAGGCGATCCGGGCGTCGTGCAGCACGTTGAGCGAGCGGACGCCGTGGTCGTAGGAGTCGTCGAGGCCCGAGCGGGCGAGGGTGTGGCCGGCCGTCAGCCAGAGGAGGACGACCGCCGCTGCCGCTGTCGCCGCCACCAGGCCGTGGTTGAGGACCCTGTTGGTGTGCAGGTAGTTGCGGCGCATGGCCCAGGCGAGGGCGGCCAGGGCGACGACGCCGAGGGCCATGGCGGGCCAGGGGTAGGGGGTCGCGTCCGCGTAGTCGTCGCGGAGGCGCTGGTTCTCCTTGGTGTAGAGGTCCTCCGCCGCCGGGAGCATCTCCTTCTGCATCTTCTCGTTCGCGTACCGCAGGTAGGCGCCGCCGACGGGGAAGCCCTGACGGTTGTAGGTGCGGGCGCGTTCCACCAGGCCCTTGTACTCGGGGAGCAGGCGGTTGAGCTTGGTGATCGTCTTCGCGGAGGGGGAGCCGGGATCCGAGTTGGCCGCGGCGTTGACGAGTTTCGCGGCGGCCGTGCGGATGTCGTTCTCGTAGCGGTCCCTGGAGGCGGCGGTCTCCTGACCGCCGGCCAGGAAGCCGCTGGACGCCGCGGTGTTGGCGTCGGCGAGGGAGCGGTAGATGTCGGCGGCGTCCGAGCTGAGGGGCTGGCTGCTGGTGAGGACGTCGTCGGCGGCCGCGGCCCGGTCGGTCATCTGCCAGGCGGTCACCGCGCCGAAGGCGACGACGAGGGCGGCGAGGAGCGCGCCGATGATGCGGAGACGGCCGGGTTCGGTGGTGGCGGCCCTGCGGAGGCGGTCGACGCCCTCGGCGAAGGCGGTGCGGCGGGCCTCCGGCGGTGGCGGGGTGCGGGTGGTGGGGGTGGGCTGGGGCGGTACCGCCGACAGCGTGGGCACGGGCGTGGCGGTGCCGGGTGGCGCCGTGCCGTTCGGCGTGTGTGTCATGTGACCTCCCCCGTGGTCATCCCTCGCGGCAAGTATCGCCGCCGCGACCGACATATGCACCGGCCTTGGCACGATCTTGATCCGATCGCAGCGCGACCACCGAAACCCCCGCCCCCACCCTGCCCACGAACACGCCCGGGAAATCAGTTCGGTTCCCACCCGGGCGCCCGCGGCGCCCCGCCGGCGCCGGGCCGCGCGAACACCCCCGGTCCACACCGGCGCGGGGCACCCCGTACGGCGCCGGGGGCGCGAGCCCACCCCCGGCCCACAGCAAGAACGTCAGGGCTCGAAATGCCCGCGCAGACGCTCGTGCGCCTCCGCGGGCACGTCCAGGTGGTCCAACCCCAGCAGGGCCGCACCCAGTACAGGGCGCGCGGTGACCACCCGGGGTACCGCCCTGGGTGCCCGGGCGGCCAGCAGGCCGTGTACACGGTCGTCGAGCCGGGGGTGCCGCGCCGCCAGCACCCCGCCTCCCAACAGCACAGGCGTCTCCTCCTCCAAGAGCTCCAGCCGCGTCAGCGCGACGACGGCCATCGTCACGATCTCCTCGGCCTGCCGGTCGACGAGCGCCCGCGCCACCCCGTCCCCCTCCGCCGCCACGGCGAAAAGCACCGGAGTCAGCTCGTGCCGTCGGGCCGCAGGCACATGCTCGAGGTGCAGTGCCTCGATCAGAGCGGGCATGTCGGGAAGCCCGAAGTGGGAAGGCAGGGCACGGACCAGAGCGGTGGGCTCCCCCCGCCCGTCCCAGGCACGCGCCGCGTACCACAGCGCCTCCTCCGCCAGCGCCCAACCCCCGCCCCAGTCCCCCGAGATCCGCCCCACCGCCGGAAACCGTGCCGTACGGCCGTCGGGAAGCATCCCCACACAGTTGATGCCCGCCCCGCAGACGACAGCCACCCCCCGGGGCTCGGCCACCCCCGCCCGCAGGATCGCGAACGTGTCGTTGCGCACCTCGACACTCGCGCCCCAGCCCCGCTCCACCAGCGCCGCCGCCAACCGCTGCTCCTCGACGGGCAGATCGGCGTTGGCCAGGCAGGCCGAGACGTGGGAGACGGCGGGGACGCCGGCGGCGCCGAGCGCCCGGTCGACGGCCTCGGCGAGAGCGGACATCGCCGCCTCCAGGCCCACGGCCGGCGGCCGGAACCCCTCCCCCCGCGCCGTCCCCAGCACCGTCCCGTCGTGGGCGACCACCGCCACGTCCGTCTTGCTGTTCCCGGCGTCGATGGCGAGGACGCCCGCGGTCAGGCCCACGTGAGGTGCTCCCGGTTGTGTGCGACGAGGTCGTCGGTGAGCCGGTCGGCGTACTCGTACTGGCCGATCAGGGGATGGGCCAGGAGAGCACGGAAGACCCGGTTCCGGGTGCCGTGCAGGGCCGCCTCCAGGGCCAGGCCCTCGTACGCGGTGACATCGGCCATGAGGCCCGCGAACAGCGGGTCCACGGGGGCGACGGGGAGGGGCGTCGCGCCCTCCGGGCCGACCGTCGCCGGTACTTCGATCACCGCGTCGTCGGGGAGGAAGGGCAGCGTGCCGTCGTTGAGGGTGTTGACCACTTGGTGGGGGGAGCCCGCGCCGCGGAGGAGCGCCGCCGCCAGGTCCACGGCCGCCTCCGAGTAGTAGGCGCCGCCCCGTCGGGACAGCAGCGCCGGTTTCTCGGCGAGCGCCGGGTCGGCGTAGAGGGCCAGGAGGCGGCGTTCCATGTCGGCCACCTCGGCCGCCCGGGACGGCTTGGTGCGCTGTTCCCGTACGACCTCGTCGTGCGCGTAGAAGTAGCGCAGGTAGTAGGACGGGATCACGCCCAGGCGGTCCAGCAGGGGGCGGGGGAGGCGGAGGTCGGCGGCGATCGTGTCGCCGTGGGTGGAGAGGAGGCGGGGGAGGACGTCCTCCCCCGCCGGGCCGCCCGCACGTACCGCCGTCTCCCAGGTGAGGTGGTTCAGGCCCACGTGGTCCAGGTGGATGCCGGCCGGGTCGGTGCCGAGGAGCGCCGCGAACTTGCGCTGGAGCCCGATGGCCACGTTGCACAGGCCCAGCGCCTTGTGGCCGGCCTGGAGCAGGGCCCGGGTGACGATGCCCACGGGGTTGGTGAAGTCGATGATCCAGGCGCCCGGGTTGGCCCGACGGACGCGCTCGGCGATGTCCAGGACGACCGGGACCGTGCGCAGCGCCTTGGCCAGGCCCCCGGCGCCGGTCGTCTCCTGGCCCACGCAGCCGCACTCCAGGGGCCAGGTCTCGTCCTGCTGCCTGGCCGCCTGGCCGCCCACCCGGAGCTGGAGGAGGACGGCGTCGGCGCCGTCCACCGCCGCGTCCAGGTCGGCGGTGGTGGTGATGGTGCCGGGGTGGCCCTGACGGGCGAAGATGCGGCGGGACAGGGCGCCGATCAGCTCCAGGCGCTCCGTCGCCGGGTCGGTGAGGACCAGCTCGGTGAGGGGGAGCGTGTCCCTCAGCCGGGCGAAACCGTCGACGAGTTCGGGGGTGTAGGTCGAGCCCCCGCCGACCACGGTGAGTTTCATCCGAGTCCTTTCGTGGACACCCCGGCCTCAGCCGGGAGAGGAGACGAAACCCTTGCGTAAGCCCGGTGCGGAGGGAGCGTCAAGAGCGGTACGGGAAAGGGCGGCACCCGGGGAGTCCCGGATGCCGCCCTTCGCGAGCCGGCGGTTACTTCGTGGTGCTCGTCGGCGGGGGCAGCGGGGACGCCGCCACCGACTGCGGGGAGATCGTGCTCGCGTAGACCGACGGGGGCGCCACGCCCGCCGCCGGGTCGGCGGCCTCCACGTCCTCCGTGGCCGTGGCGCCGCCGACGATACGGATGCCCCGCGCGTCGAAGGCCCGCTTGACGCGCCAGCGCAGCTCCCGCTCCACCGTCAGGGACTTGCCGGGCATGGTCTTCGCGGAGAGGCGGACCACCATCGAGTCCAGCAGCACCGAGTCCAGGCCGAGCACCTCGATCGGGCTCCACAGGAGCTCGTTCCAGGGCTCCTCCTTGCCCATCTTCTCGGCGACCTCGCTCAGCGTGGCCTTCACCCGGTCCAGGTCCTCGTCGGAACGGACCGTGACGTCGACGCCCGCGGTCGCCCAGCCCTGGGAGAGGTTGCCTATGCGCTTGACCTCGCCGTTGCGGACGTACCAGATCTCGCCGTTGTCACCGCGCAGCTTGGTCACCCGCAGTCCGACCTCTATTACCTCGCCCGAGGCCACGCCCGCGTCGATCGTGTCGCCGACGCCGTACTGGTCCTCCAGGATCATGAAGACGCCGGAGAGGAAGTCCGTCACCAGGTTGCGCGCGCCGAAACCGATCGCCACACCCGCGACACCGGCCGAGGCCAGCAGCGGGGCCAGGTTGATCTGGAAGGTGCCGAGGATCATCAGTGCGGCCGTGCCCATGATCAGGAACGACGCCACCGAGCGCAGCACCGAGCCGATCGCCTGCGAGCGCTGCCGGCGCCGCTCGACGTTGACCAGCAGACCGCCGAGCGCGGTGCCGTCCACCGCCTGGCCGGTCCGGGACATCCGGTCGACCAGTTTGGTGATCGCCCGCCGCACCACGACTCTCAGCACCATCGCGATCACCAGGATCAGCAGGACCCTGAGCCCGATCGCGAGCCATGTCGACCAGTTCTCCTCGACCCAGCCGGCGGCGTTCGTGGCACTCTCCTGGGCGTCCTGGAGCGAGGGCACCCGCGGTGTCCCGGACTCCGAGGGCGACGGCGACGGGTCGGCGGCCGACAGGACGGCGGACAAGGACACGGCAGGTACCTCCAGGTGCATGTCTGCCCCCGGCGCGGCGGTCAAGGTCTTCAAGGTCACGATCGGGTCACCGGACGGGCAGAACCACCACACTAACGGGGCATTGTGCGGGGATCGGCACCATGTGTGAAGAAGAGACCGTCCTCACCCGCGCTTGAACAGGCAATGATCCTGGGGATGAATCGGGATGTGGTCGAAAACACTCCCAGCCCGTTACCGGGACATGGTGGCGCGTTCACCAGGCATGAGGGGAGACTGACTACGGATCGTCCCGGCGCGAGCCACGCGCCGCCGGCGTACAAGGAGGCCGTCCGTGCCGCATGTCCTGGTCCTCAACGCGTCGTACGAGCCGCTCGGCGTCGTACCGCTCCGCCGCGCGCTCGTGCTCGTCCTCGAGAACAAGGCAGTCTGCCTCGAGGAGACCGGCGCCCATCTGCACAGCGCGACCATCACAGTCCCCGCACCCAGCGTGGTCCGGCTCAAGCGTTTCGTGCGGGTCCCCTACCGGGGTCCCGTCCCGCTCACCCGCAGGGCGCTGTTCGCCCGTGACGGGGGCCGGTGCATGTACTGCGGTGGCGTCGCAACCAGCGTCGACCACGTCATCCCGCGCAGTCGCGGGGGCAAGCACGTCTGGGACAACGTGGTGGCGTCCTGCCGTCGCTGCAACCACGTGAAGGCCGACCGCCACCTGATCGAGCTGGGCTGGCGCCTGCGCCACAAACCCGCCCCGCCCACCGGCCTGGCCTGGCGCATCATCGGCACCGGCCACCGGGACCCGCGCTGGCTGCCCTACCTGCAGCCGTACGGCGCGGACGACGCGATGGCCCGGATCGACGGCATCTCCGCCTGACGCCGTGTCCGGGCCCACGTACGACAGGGGCCCGGCTCCGGGGGTGCTCCGCGTGAGCGTGAACACTTCGACGTCAGGTGTTCACGCTTGTGCGGACGGGCCCCGGGGCGGGAACGTCCCACTCGGCGTACACCGTCCCGCCGACGGCCCGCGGCTCCCGGCCCCACCGCGTGGCGACGGCCTCGGCCAGGAGGAGTCCCCGTCCGAACGGCCCGGCGCCCCCTTCCCCGGCCGGGCGCGGCCTCGGCGGCCGCGCGCCGCGCGACCCGCGGGATGCGGTGACCGAGGGTGATGTGCACGCGGACGAGCCGTCCCCGGACGCTGCCGTGCGGCAGGGCGTCGGTCATCGACTCCGACACGGCGAGGGCGACGTCCCCGGCGAGTACTGACCGGCTGGACCACCCGGCGGGACATGACTCCCCGAGAGCCCATGACACCTCCCCTGCCGAAAAGAGTGAGCATCCGGCGGGCGAACGCGACTCGCGCACTCGAATGAGCGGAACGTGAACACCGGAGGCCGAGACGCTCTCGCTTTTCAGAGGGGGTGCACGCCTTCGCCCGCTCAGGACGACGAAACAGCCCGGCCCCGGGGGACCCCCGTTCCCCCGGGACCGCGGCGAGCCCCCCGCGCGGCTCGTCAGTCGCGCCGTCCCTCGGGCCGTGCCCCGCGTACGGCGTACAGCGCCGAGCCCGCCACCAGGAGTACGGCGGCGGTCACCCAGGCGATGCGCTGCGCGGCGGGCTGCACCGGCCACGCCCACACCGGGACCAGAGGGCCGCGCGCGTTAGCCGACCCCATGTACACGGCACTGACGTAACCGAAGACCGGCAGCCAGCTCAGCCGGGCCCCCAGCAGGGCGGCCGCGCCCGCGGTGAGGCCCGCGCACCCCAGGGTGTTGCGGATCATGGCCGCAGGACCGAACGGGGAAGGATGCCCGTACACGGCCGCCGCCAGCAGCAGCGCGGCGCCGCCGGTCAGCGCCAGCAGATGGGCCAGGCGCCGGTGCCACCAGGGGCGCACGGCGGTGCGGTCCAGCTCGTCGGACGCGCTGTGCAGACCGGTGCCGATCACCGCCGCCGCGAACAGCGGGGCCAGCGCGACGACCGGGACCTGCCGGGACGGGTCCAGATACGTGTTCAGGTTCCGGGCACCCAGGACGGCGAGGGCGGCGGTCGCGACGAGCACGAGCACGGTGCGCGGAACGGTGCGCGCGCGGGCATACAGGAGGAAGCCGTGCGTCACAGCGCCGGCACCCCGTTCCGGCCGCACTCGTCCCGCGTCGCGAAGTACGCCGACAGCCACGCGCGGCGCTCCTCCTCACCCATCGACGCCAGACGCCCGCGCGCCGCGAGCCGTTCCCCGAGCTCGGCGCGTTCGGCGGCGCTGCCCCGCGCGTCCTGCTCGTCGAACTGCCGCCGCAGCGGGCTGGGGGCCAGGTAGTACTCGACGGCGTCGTCCACGGCGGCCACCCGCGGCGCCACCCCGTCGCACTCCCCGCGGCCCTGCAGCGTCATCCCCGCCGCCCACGCGTACTCCTCGGGATCGGTGAGCCGCCCCCGTACGACGGACCAGCCGATCGGTGTGATCATCGGCAGCTCCACCTCGTCCGGTCCCGGCCGGCCCCGCCGGTCCTCGAAGCGCACCGGCAGGTTCTCCACGCCCTCCAGACGGCTCGTCATCCCGGACAGCGCCCCGGTGATCTGGGGGAGCAGCTCCTCGTAGCGGGCGTTCACGCAGATCTGCGGGGTGGTGGAGGTGTCGCACACCTGACGCCGAGCGAGTGGATCGGTGCGCCACAGGCCGTCGCCGGTCTGGACGAGCAGCGTCCCGGCGGCTGCCGCGGCCACCAGCGGCAGCAGGGCGAGCGCGCGGCGGCGCGCGGTGTACGCGAGGACCGCGGCAGCCGTGAGCCCGCCCGTCCACACCACCGTCACCAGGGGCTGCCACCACACCGGTACGGAGTCCGACGGGTGGTCGGTGAAGGGCGACAGATGACCGGCGGAGCCGCGATCGCCGTACCCGACGACGCCGAGCACGACGTACCCGGCCGCCGCCAGCAGCGGCGCCGCCAGCCGCCAGGCCACCAGACGGCCCACGACCTGCCCGGTCAGTGCGGCGGACGCCAGGACGGCGGCGTCCCCGAGCGGCGTGCCCAGGTGGGGCCGGTCACCCATGGCGCAGTACCAGGTGGCGAGCAGCGCGAGCGCCGTCGCGACGGCGTACCCGGCGACCAGCCACAACGCGACCGGCAGGGCCGACGCGAGGAACGCCGCCGTCCGGCCGCGCACGGCCGTCGCCAGCAACTCCCCCGTCCCGCGCCTGCGTTCCCGGCCGCCCTGCCAGCATCCGGCCGCCAGGGCCAGCGGGACACCGAGGACCATCGCCACCGTGTGCACATGGTCGCGGGTCTCCGCCCAGCCCCCCTGCCACCGCTCCGATCCGGCCGCCAGCGCCACCACGAGTGTGAGCGTCATCGCCGTTCCGGCCCAGGGGGCGAAACCGCGCACGGCCTCCGCCCGCAGGGGATGCCGGGAGAGGGACGGGCGCGGCGGCGCACCGCGTTCCGCGGGTGTCCGTTCCGTCAGGAGGGTCATCGGGCCGTCCCTTCGGGAGCCGACGGCCGGTCCGCCCGTGCCGCGGACGCACGGTGCGCCCGCAGGGCCGCCGTGTAGCCGCGCTCGATCGGGTGGTCGCCGGGGCCGCCCGACGACTCGCCGAGAGCGGCGAGTGCGGGGGGCGTCCCGCGGTAGGCGACCCGGCCCGCGTCGAGGAGGGTGACCTCCGTGCAGGCCGCCGCCACGTCCTCCACCAGGTGGGTGGAGACGATGACGGCGGACGAGGCGCCCAGTTCGCGCAGCAGTTCGCGGAACTCCACGCGCTGTTCCGGGTCCAGGCCGGCGGTCGGCTCGTCGAGGAGCAGCACCCGGGGATCGTTCACGACGGCCTGGGCGATGCCTACGCGGCGGATCATGCCGCCGGACAGTCCGCGCACCTTCGCGTCGATGCGGTCGGCCAGGCCGACGCGGGCGACGGCCCGCTCGACGGCGGCCGGGACGCGGTCCGCCGGCATCTCCTTCAGCCAGGCCACGTAGGCGACGAACTCCCGCACCGTGAAGCCCGGGTAGTAGCCGAAGTCCTGCGGCAGATAGCCCAGGTGGCGGCGGACCTCGCCGCGCCGCCGGTGGTCGCGGGTGTCGTGGCCCAGGATCTCCACCCGGCCGCCGGACGGTTCGGCGACCGTGGCGAGGACGCGGATCAGCGAGGTCTTGCCGGCACCGTTCGGGCCGAGCAGACCGTGCACGCCGGGGCCGAAGTCCAGGTCCACCGAGTCCAGGGCGACGGTTCTGCGGTGCCGGACGTGCAGACCGGTGGTCCGGACGGTGGCATCCGGTGCTTCGGGCACGGGGCGGGAAGCGGTGTGCGGAGCCGTACTCAACTCTTCTCCAGGAAGTGGAAGGCGGGGCGGCGCGCGGCCAGCAGGGCGGCGGACAGGAGGGCCGCGGCCGCCCAGCCCCCCTGCGCCGGTGCGCCGCCGAGGTACGAGGACAGCCGCAGGCCCAGCTCGTCGGTGGGCCCGCCAGGGGTGGCGAGCACCGGACCGAGGACGGCGCACAGCCAGCCACCGCCGGTCGCGGCGGTGGCGGCGCGCAGGCCGACGTATCCGGCGAGGGCCAGTGAGGCCAGGGTCAGTGCGAGACCGGGCAGCAGCCAGGCGGCGGCGTTCGGGGCGTCCGTGGACGGCAGCAGCGCCCCGGCGAGGGTCAGCAGCGGCAGACTCACCGCCAGTACGGCGGCCGTGCGCATCAGGACCAGCCGCAGCCCGGCCGAGGGTGTGGCCGCGGTGATCTCGTGCATCGGGTCGGCGTGCGGCCCGTAGGACAGGGCGACCCCGGCGACCGGCACGACCGGGGCGAGGGCCAGCAGCCAGGGCCGTGCGTGGGCGAAGCCGGCCCCGTGGGCGAGCGCGACGGCGCCGACGGCGACGAGCAGCACGGCCGGCAGCCAGGCACCGCGCACGGCCGGCCCCAGGGCCCACAGCACGCGCACGGTTCTCGGGCCGGCGGACGGCCACCGGAGCGCCCCCGGCCGGGCCGCCCGGGCCGGGAATCCGGCGGGGCGCGCGGGAGCCGGCGCCCCGGAGACCGGGCCGTGCGCGGGTGAGGCCGTCGGTACGGCCACCGGTGCTGCTCCGGGAGCACCGGCCGGCGTCGCCTTGTACGCCTCGGTCCGGGCCGCCGCGCCGATGCGGGTCCGTGCCGTCTCGTGGAGGCTGGTTCGGGCCGCCGTGTCGATGTCGGTCCGTGCCGTCTCGCGGACGTCGGTCAGGACTGCCTCACGGATGCCGGCCAGGACCGGGCCCGCCCCCGTCGCGCGTACCGCCTGCGAGACGCGCCGCGCGCAGCCGCCGCAGCACTCCAGGTGTTTCTCCAGCGACCACGCGTCCGACTCCGGCAGGGAGCCGTCGGCGTAACGGGTGACGAGGTGGTCGGACGCGTGCCAGCCGGTCATGCCGGACCTCCCAACGGCGACGGGTTCATCCGGGCCAGGACCGCCCGCAGTTCGGCGCGGGCGCGCATCGCACGGGACTTGACGGTCCCCTCGGGGATGCCGAGCAGCCGCGCGGCCTCACGGGTGCTCAGCCCGTCGACGACCGTGGCGCGCAGCACCTCCCGCAGTTCGGGTGAGATCCGGTCGAGGGCGGTGCCCACGTCCCCGTACTCCAGCCCCGCCAGCACCCGGTCCTCGGCGGACGGCGACACGGCCCCGGCCGGCGTGCCCCCGTCCCACGCCTCCTCCATCGGCGCCGTGCGCAGCCGCGCGGCCCGCTCCTGCGTCCGGTACGCGTCGACCAGTCGCCGCGCGGCGATGGTCCACAGCCAGCCGCCGGCCTGCTCGCCGCGGTGGGTGTCCGCCGACCGCCACACCGTGACGAACGTGTCCTGGAGCACCTCCCGGACGGTCTCGGGATCGGCGCAGCGCCGGTTCAGCCGTGCGTACAGCCACCCCGCGTGCCGGTCGTACAGCGCGGCCATCGCCGCCGGGTTCCCGCCCGCGACCGCCCTCAGCAGCGCCGCGTCGGAGTCCCCTTCGTCCTTCTCCCGATGGCCCCCCACGGGGCGGAACAGTCTCACACCCCGTCTATCGACGGCCGCGGGGACGCCGGTTCACGGCATCGGCCGGCCCGGTCACCGGGCGACCGCGTACGCCTCCACCGACCACAGCGAGTAGCCGTACCGCGTCGCCCGCTTCTCGCCCTGGACGCGGATGTGGCGCACGCCGGGCTCGTCCATGCGGACGGTTTCCCGGCCGCCTCGGCTGCCTTGGACCGTCGCCGCCGTGCGCCAGGTGCGGCCGTCCGCCGACACCTCCACGCGGTACGCCGACGGGTGTGCCTCCTGCCAGTGCAACGCGACCTTCCCCAGCCGCACCGGGCGCTCCAGTTCGACCTGCCACCAGGCGTCGGCGTCGACCGGGGACGACCAGCGGGTCTCCGGGTCGCCGTCGTTCGCCGCCGGGGCCGGGAAGTCGGGTGTCTCGTCGGCCGAGGAGCTCGCCCGGCCGGTGCGGGCCAGGTCGGGGCCGGCGGTGCGGGGGACGGCGTGGACCGTCGGCGTGCGGGTCGTGCCGGCGAAGGCGAGCCGGATGCCGTACGACCCGGTGGGCGTGCCCGGTTCCACGGTCACCTCGACCGGTACCTCCACCGGTGTGCCGCGCGGGACGGTCAGCGCGTCCTTCGGCACCTGGACGTCGATGCCCTTCGGGGCGTCCACGGTCAGCCTGCCGCGCACCTCGTCGGGGCGCAGCGAGCCGAGGGCGACCGTCAGCCGTCGGGTACCGCCGATGTCGGTGTCCGCGCGGTCGTCGGACAGCTCCAGGGAGGCGGCGGGCGCGTCCGCGTACCAGGGGACCAGGTGGCGGACCCGGGAGGCGTCGGCGCCGGTGACCCGGACGGAGTCCACCGGGCCGTCGCCGGGCGGCAGTTCGGTGGCGCCCGACGCGGACAGCGCGCCCAGGCGGCGCCACCCCTCGCCCGGCACACGGACCTCCACGGCCCCCCGTGTGCCCGGCTCGGTGAGCACCGTCACGGCGTCCATCGTGCGGGCGCGCGGGAGGTCGAGGACGCCGCGGTCGCCGCCGGACCGCTCGGGCGGCTCGTGGTCGATGCCCGCCCAGCTCTCGTACGCCTTCTGCGCCCGGCTCAGGAACGGGTCCAGCACCCCCTCGCCGACCGTCGCCCGGGAGGACTCCAGTCCTGCCCGCTGCTCGCCCAGCCGCCGGTACGCCGTCCAGGCGGCGCCCGCGTCCCCGGCCCGCTGCGCGCGGAACAGGTCCAGGGCCGTGGTGCCCGCCTCTCCGTAACGGGCCAGCCGCCGGGACCACGGGTCGACCTCGGCGGCGAGCCCGGTCCCGGACAGCCGGTCCGGCAGCTCGCGCAGGACGGCGAAGGCCGCCCGCAGCCGCGCCGCCTCCTCCGTCCCGCCCGTGCCGGGGGCGGTCGTACGGGTCCGCCGGAACGCCTCCAGCAGCGGCCGCAGATACGCCGACTCCTCGCCGCCCAGCACCGAGGACGCGGTGTTCCCGGCGAGCGCGGCCAGGGCCTCCCCGCGCCGGGCGTCACCGCCGGCGAGGTCGGCGATCGCGGCCCGCCAGGACTCCTGGGGGCGGTAGTCGCGCGGGTTCCAGGCGAAGTCGGCGGCGGTGAACAGGGGGATGCGGGACGCCTCGGGCTGCTCCATCGCGTTGGCGAGCAGCGCGGCCGAGCCCGCGGCGACGGCCGGTTCGCGGCCCTGGTAGGGGCCGAGGAAGATCCGGCCGGGGGCGTAGTCGTTCACCGGGTAGTTGTCCATGGTCACCAGCGGATGCCCGAACACCTCCCGGGCCTTGGCGAGTTGGCCGCCCGTGATGGTGCTCGGCACCACCCCGACCCCGGTCCACGCCACCTCGACGCCCGCGTCCAGTTCCTCCGCGAGGGCACGCCGGTACGCCGTCGGGCCGTCCTCGTAGAACTCGGTGGGCATCAGGGACAGGGCGGCGGAGTCCGGGTGGCGCTCCGTCAGGTGCCGGGCCACCGCGTTCGCCACGTGCGCCTGGGCGCGGGCGGCCGCGTCGGGCCCCGACCCGAACCGGCCGGCGTCCGCCCCGCAGTGCCACTCGCTGTAGCTGACGTCCTGGAACTGCAGCTGGAAGGCGCGGAAGCCCAGCGCCCACATCGCGTCCAGCTTGCGGGTCAGCGTCCGCAGGTCGTCGTCCGAGGCGAAGCACATCGCCTGCCCCGGCGCCACCGCCCAGCCGAGCGTGACGTGGTCGCGCCGCGCCCGCTCCGCCAGCTCCCGGAACTCCGCCCGCCGCCCGGCCGGGTACGGCTCCCGCCAGCGGGCCTGCCGGTGGAGGTCCTCGCCGGGCGCGTAGAGGTACCGGTTCTGCTTGGTGCGGCCCATGAAGTCCAACTGGGCCAGCCGCTGCCCGTGCGTCCACGGGGTGCCGTAGAAACCCTCGGTGATGCCGCGCACGGCGGTGCCGGGCCAGTCGCGTACGACGGCCGCGGTGAGCGTGGCGCCGTCCGGGCGCAGCAACTGGCGCAGGGTCTGTACGGCGTGGAACTGGCCGTCGCCGTCCGCGCCGGTCAGGGAGACGGCACCCTTGCCGACGGTCAGCGCGTAGCCGCCGGCGGGGAGGGCGTGCCGGGGGTCGCCCGGGGCGCGTTCCGTCCCCACGCGCACCACGAGCGCCCCCTCGGGCACCTGTGAGCCGGGGGCGGTGAACCGGAGTGCGCCCGCCTCCCGCAGCAGCGCGCGGAGTGCGTCGAGGGCGTACGGGTCGGCCGTCGCGTCCGCGGTCAGGGCGACCTCCTCGGTCACCGCGACCGGGGCGCCGTTCGCGCGCAGGGAGTGCGGCCGCGGCCACACGGACGGCTCCGCCGCCCGCACCGGGCCGGCGGCCGGAGACGGGGACGCGGTGGTGCCCGGCGCGGGCGGCGCGGCCACGGCGGCGGGCGCGCCGCCCAGGGATCCGGCACCCAGGGTTCCGGCGAGGACGGCGAGGGCGAGGGCGGTCCTCCTGGCGTTCGCCGTCCTCCCACGCCGTAGCCGCACGGGGCCCTCCTGGTCGCTCGACGGGCCACCCGGCCCGGTGGCCGGTACGGCCGTGTCCATTCCGTTACCGAGAAAGCCCGAGCCCACCATTTCTGCGGTGAACGTGTCAATGAGAGTGGCCGTTGTGGCGCGTTTGTCCCGCTGCGGAGGGAGGGGACGGGGGGAGAATGTGATCAGGACCACGTTGGAAGACTTTGTGCGTCTGGCATCGCGCCCCCTGGGTAGGGCTGCGGGATAACCCGCACGACCCGCACGCCCCGCGTGATCCGCGCGCCGTGCTCGACGAGGAGGCCACCTGTGGCTGCACCGGCTCACGTCCCTTCCCCGGCCCTGTCCAAACCCGCGGCGGAGCCCTCCGCCGACCTCGAGGAGCCGCACTTCTGCGTCTTCAGCGCGGAAGGATCCTGCGCCGAGGCGCCGCTCACCAGCGAACCCCCGCTGCCCGACGCCGAACCCCTCACCAGCGAACCGCCGCTCGCCGACGCCACCCCCCTGACCAGCGAGTCCGACGCCTTCCTGGACACCTCGGACTCCTCCGGACTCGACTCCTTCCCGGCCCAGTACCGCCCGGAGCCCTAGGGTGAGCGCGCCACGGCCGGCCGAGCCCCCTTCCGAGGACCTGTCCCGGCTCGCCGCCCTGCACGGCGTCGCCACCTCGTACCACCCCTCCCCGGACCGCACGGTCGAGGCCTCGGCCACCGCCGTCACCCTCGCGCTGGCCGCCCTCGGCGTGGACACGACCACCCCGGAGGCCGTACGCGCCGCACTCACCACCCGCGAACGGGAACTCGGCGAGCGGCTGCTGCCCCCCACCGTGGTCGGCTGGGGCGCCGGCACCCCGGCCGCCCTCGCCGCGCTCCCCGAGGACACCCGGCTGCACGTCCGCACCGAACAGGGCGAGACCCGCGCGTCCGCCGGACACCTCCCGCCCGGTGTGCACGAGGTGACCGCCACCACCCCCGACGGCCGCACCGCCCGCGCCCACCTGATCGTCGCCCCGACCGGGCTCCCCGCGCCGCCCGGACGCTCGTACGGCCTCCTGGTCCAGCTCTACTCCCTCCTCTCCCGCCGCTCCTGGGGCATGGGCGACCTCGCCGACCTCGGCGAACTCGCCGGCTGGGCCGGACGCGCCCTCGGGGCCGGATTCGTCCAGGTCAACCCCCTGCATGCGGCCGTCCCCGGCCCCCCGACCGACCCCTCCCCCTACCGCCCCTCCTCCCGCCGCTTCCCCGACCCCGTCCACCTGCGGATCGAGGACGTCCCCGAGTTCGCGTACGTCGACGACCGCGACCGCGTACGCACCCTGCTGGAGCGGGCCGGACGGCTGCGCGAGGCGGTGCTGGACGAGGGCGCCCTGATCGACCGGGACGCCGTGTGGGAGGCCAAGCGGGAAGCGCTGGAACTGGTGCACCGGGTCCCGCTCGGGCCCGGTCGCCGCGCCGCCTACGACGACTTCCGCACCGGACAGGGCCGGGCCCTGGAGGACCACGCCACCTGGTGCGCGCTTGCCGAGGCCCACGGCGCCGACTGGCACCGCTGGCCCGCCGCACTGCGCGACCCGCGATCGCCCGAGACCGCCCGCGCCCGGCGCGAACTGGCGCACCGCGTCGACTTCCACTCCCGGCTCGTCTGGCTCACCGACACCCAGCTCGCCGCCGCCCAGCGGGCCGCGCGCGAGGCCGGGATGCCGGTCGGGATCGTCCACGACCTCGCCGTCGGCGTCCACCCCGGCGGCGCCGACGCCTGGGCGCAGCAGGAGTACTTCGCGGCCGGCATGTCCGTCGGCGCGCCCCCGGACGCCTTCAACGCGCGCGGCCAGGACTGGGGCCTGCCGCCCTGGCGCCCCGACCGGCTCGCCGCCTTCGGGTACGCCCCGTTCCGCGCCCTGCTCAGAGGGCTGTTCCGGTACGCGGGAGCCCTGCGCATCGACCACGTCATGGGTCTGTTCCGGCTCTGGTGGGTCCCCGAGGGCCACCCGCCCACGGAGGGCACGTACGTCCGCTACGACGCCGAGGCGATGCTCGCCGTCCTCGTCCTGGAGGCGTCCCGGGCCGGGGCGATGGTGATCGGCGAGGACCTGGGGACCGTCGAGCCCGGCGTGCGCGAGGCGCTGCGCGAGCGGGGGGTGTACGGCACGTCGGTGCTGTGGTTCGAACGGGACTGGGACGGCGACCGGCGCCCGCTGCCGCCGGACGACTGGCGCGCGGACTGCCTGGCGACCGCCACCACCCACGACCTGCCGCCGACGGCCGCGCGGCTCAGCGGGGAGCACGTGGAGCTGCGGGACGGTCTGGGGCTGCTCACGCGGTCGCCGGCGGAGGAGCGGGCGGAGGCGGCGGCCGACACGGCGGAGTGGCGGGAGCTGTTCGTACGGCTGGGGCTTATGGGGGCGGGGGCCTCCGAGGAGGCCGAGGTCCAGGCCGTCCACCGGTACCTGCTGCGTACGCCGGCCCGGATGATCGGGGTCTGGCTTCCCGACGGCATCGGCGACCGGCGCCCGCAGAACCTGCCCGGTACGTGGGACCAGTACCCGAACTGGCGGCTGCCGGTCGCGGACGCGCGGGGGAGGCCGGTGACACTGGAGGAACTGGCGGGTTCGGCGAGGTTGCGGGCTCTTGTGGATGTGCTGAGGCCGGACAGCCCGTCCGGGGGTGCCCCCGCTGGGGGAGTTTGAGGAGGAGGCCCGTCCAGGGCCGAAGCGGGGGTTACGAGGGCGGCGGCCCCCGTAACCCCCGCGCTGGCGCTCACGGGGTCGGTGCCGGGCGGGGGGTGCTCGCGCGGCCCGGCGCTTGCGGGGTGCCTCCCCCACTCTCGGCTTCTCCCCCACTCTCGGCTTCGCTCGAGCGGGAGGGACCCCCATGAGCGGGAGGTATACCCCCACCTCCCACCCGTGCCGCCCTGGGGGCACCTCCCAGGCCCTTAAGGCACTGGGGGAGGCACGACTGCCCGCGGAGGGCGGGGAGCGGTGGCGGCTGTCCGCGGATGGCGGGGGCGTCGGCTGCCCGCCGGGGCGGCTTACGGCACCCCGCCCGCGCGAACCCCGCCCGCGTTGGATAGTTTGGGCACCGTGGACAAGAAGAACGCCCTGCGCGCCGGCGCCCTGGCAGCCGGTACGACGCTGATGATGCTGCTCATGTCGTCCCCCGCGCTCGCGCTCACCCGCGACGACGGTGACGACCCCGGCACCGGCCTGAGCGTCGTCGAGACGCTGGGCCTCTACGTCGTGGCCCCGATCGCGCTGTTCGTGATCATCGCCGCCCTGGTGATGGTCGGCGACAAGTCGCACAAGAAGAAGGACACGACCAGCTCCAACATCAGCACCAAGGCCGAAGCCAAGGTCTGACCCGGGGCTCACCCGCTCTTGAAGAGGGCGCCGCCACCGCCGCACGCGGGGCCGGCGCCCTCAGTGCTGCCGAAAAGCGCCCTTGCGCCTTCCGCCGCGGCACGATCTCCTCACAGATGGCACCGAGGAGGTCCTGATGAACGGCACCACCCGTACCGTGATCGTGGTCGGTTCCGGCCCCACCGGCCTGCTGCTGGCTGGTGACCTGGCGACCGCCGGCGTCCCCGTCACCGTCGTCGAGAAGCGCGCCCGCGGAATCAGCAACCTCTCCCGCGCCTTCGTCCTGCACGCCCGCACCCTCGAACAGCTCGACGTGCGGGGCCTGGCCGACGAGCTGGAGGCGGTCGGCCGCCCGCTCGACCGGCTGCGCCTGTACGACCGGCTCGAACTCGACCTCCGCGCGCTCCCCTCCCGCTTCCCCCACCTGCTGGTCATCCCGCAGTACGAGGTGGAGAAGGCCCTGCTGCGGCGGGCCGTCGAGGCCGGCGCGGACTTCCGGTACGAGACCGGGGCGACCGGGCTGACCCAGGACGCGGACGGCGTGACGGTCAGGACGAAGGGCCCCGGCGGGGAGCGCGGGGAACTGCGGGCCGCGTACGTCGTCGGCGCCGACGGAATGCGCAGCACCGTACGGGAGGCGGTCGGGCTGCCGTTCCCCGGACGTTCCGTCATCCGGTCCGTGGTCCTGGCGGACGTACGGCTCGCCGAGCGGCCGGAGACGCTGCTCACCGTGAACGCCGTCGGGGACGCCTTCGCCTTCCTCGCGCCGTTCGGCGACGGCTACCACCGGGTCATCGGCTGGAACCGGGCCCGCGACGTCCCCGACGACACCCCCCTCGACCTCGAAGAGATCAGGGAGATCACCCGCCTCGCCCTCGGCCGGGACCACGGCATGCACGACGCCCGCTGGATGTCCCGCTTCCACAGCGACGAACGCCAGGCGCCCGCCTACCGCGTGGGCCGCGTCCTCCTCGCCGGGGACGCCGCGCACGTGCACACCCCGGCCGGCGGACAGGGCATGAACACCGGCATGCAGGACGCGGCCAACCTGAGCTGGAAGCTCGCCCAGGTGCTGGACGGCCACGCCCCCGAGTCCCTGCTCGACACGTACCACGCCGAACGGCACCCGGTCGGCCGGGCGGTGCTGCGCAGCAGCGGCGGCATCGTCCGGCTCGCCATGGCCCGGCGCTCCACGACCCTGGCGCTGCGCGCGGCCCTGGCCGCGGTGGTCACCCGTGCCGCCCCGGTCCGCCGCAGGGCGCTCGGCCAGGTCACCGGCGTCGGCATCCGGTACGCCGCGCCCCTCGGCGCCCACCGCATGACCGGCCTGCGCGTCCCCGACGTGGCGCTCGGAGGCGGAGGCCGCCTGCACCGGGCGCTGCGCGGCGGCCGCTTCGTACTGATCACGCCGGAGCCGTACGACGACGGGGGCGCCCGCAAGGAACGGCTGGCGGTGGAGCGCTGGGCGTCCGGGAGCCGCCGTACGACCGTGCTGGTGCGTCCCGACGGATATGTGGCCTGGGCGTCGGACTCCGCCGGCGCGGCCGACGTCGAGGCCGCGCTCGCCGCGCACGTCGGCTGAGGAGGGGCGGGTTCCTACCGCTCGGTCGCGAGCAGCAGCTCCCGCAGCAGACCGGCCAGCTCCCCCGCCCGTTCCCCGTCCAGGGTGGCCAGGGCCTCCGTCTGGGCGGCGAGACCCGCGCCGACCGCCGCGTCGATCAGGCGCAGACCCGCCTCGGTGAGCGTGACCTGCAGTCCGCGGCGGTCGTGCGGGTCGGGGGAGCGGCGGAGCAGTCCCGCACGCTCCAGCTTGTCGAGGCGGCCGGTCATCCCGCCGGTGGTGAGCATCAGCGTGGCCGAGAGCTGGCGGGGGGAGAGGGTGTAGGGCTCCCCGGAGCGGCGCAGGGTGGCGAGGACGTCGAACTCCCCTCGTGAGATCCCGTACTTGGCGTACTCCTTCTCCATCCGGTCGCCCATGGCGCGTGCGAGCCGGAAGACGCGTCCGAAGACCTCCATGCCGGCGGTGTCGAGATCGGGCCGCACCCGCGCCCACTGCTCGATGATCGCGTCGACGGGGTCCTGGGGGCGCTGCTCTGCGGTCATGGACAGGAGTATCCGCCGAGATCGGGTCACCCGCAAGAAAGTAGATTGACGGCAAGTAGCTTGCGGCTAAGCTACTTGCCATTGACCTACTCGGAAGAGGTGCGCCCGCCATGGCCGCGAACCGTGCCACCCTCATCGCGCTCACCGCCCTCGCCCCCGTCTCCTGGGGCACCACCTACGCCGTGACCACGGAGTTCCTCCCGCCCGACCGGCCCCTGTTCACCGGCCTGATGCGCGCCCTGCCCGCCGGACTGGTCCTGCTCGCGCTCGTCCGGGTGCTGCCGCGCGGGGCCTGGTGGTGGAAGGCGACGGTGCTCGGCGCGCTCAACATCGGCGCCTTCTTCCCGCTGCTGTTCCTCTCCGCGTACCGGCTGCCCGGCGGCATGGCGGCGGTGGTCGGCTCGGCGGGTCCCCTGCTCGTGGTCGGCCTCTCGGCGCTGTTGCTGGGCCAGCGGCCGACGGTCCGCAACGTGGTCGCCGGGGCCGTGGCCGCGTTCGGTGTCAGCCTGGTGGTCCTGAAGGCGGCCGGCGCGCTGGACGTGCCGGGTGTCGCCGCGGCCCTCGCCTCCACCGCGTCGATGTCCGCCGGCACCGTCCTCACCAAGCGCTGGGGCCGCCCGGAGGGCGTCGGCCCGCTCGCCCTGACGGGCTGGCAGCTGACGGCCGGAGGCCTGCTGATCGCGCCCGTCGCCTTCCTGGCCGAGGGCGCCCCGCCGGCCCTGGACACTTCGGCGATCGGGGGTTACGCGTACCTCGCCCTGGCGAACACGGCGATCGCGTACTGGCTCTGGTTCCGGGGCATCGGCCGCCTCACCGCCACCCAGGTCACCTTCCTCGGCCCGCTCAGCCCCCTCACGGCGGCGGTGGTCGGCTGGGCGGCCCTCGGCGAGAGCCTGACGCCGCTGCAACTGGCGGGCATGGCACTGGCGTTCGGCGCGACGGTGGCGGGGCAGAGCGGCCCGCCCACCCGGACGGACCGTGCCGCGAGATCATCGGGGAAGCCCGGCGGAACGGTCACGGTCCGCCGTCCCGGACGAGGAGAGGCACGACATGCGGTGGACAGTGCACGGTGAACACACGCTCCACGACACCCCCTGGGTGCGGTTGCGCTCGCTCGACGTGGAACAGCCGGACGGCACCCGGACCGACTACCACGTCGTACGGCTGCGGGACCTCGCCGTCGTGGCGGCCGTGGACGACCGGCGGCGCGTGCTGATGATGTGGCGTCACCGCTTCGTCACGGACACCTGGGCCTGGGAGCTGCCCATGGGGCTGGTCGAGGACGGCGAGACGCCGGCCACCGCCGCCGCCCGGGAACTGGAGGAGGAGACCGGCCTGCGCCCGGGCCCGCTGCGGGAACTGGTCTACGCGCAGCCGGCGGCCGGGATCACGGACTCCCGGCACTTCGTGTTCCGCGCGGACGGGGCGCGGCGCGTCGCCGAACCCACGGAACGCAACGAGTCCGACCGGCTGGAGTGGATCCCCCTGGACGAGGTGCGCGGCATGATCGCCCGCCGGGAGATCGTCAGCAGCGCGACACTCGTCGGCGTGATGGCGCTGCTGCTGGACCCGGAACAGGACTGAAAGGGGCGGTTGAGGCCGGGCCCGGCCTCAACCGCGGGTGACGGACCGCTCGATGAGGGCGACGGTGGCGCGGGGGTCGTCGACCTCGATGACGAGGCGGTCGTAGGTCTCGGCGTCGGCCAGTTCGACGACGACGGCCTTGTCCGGGTTCTTCACGTCCCAGAACAGACGCTCCCCGTCACGCCGGAAGCGGCCGGCGGTGATGACGCCGGGGAAGTGGGTGCCACCGACCCGTACGCCCTTCGGCTCGCGTGCCATCCCGGGGTCGTGGGTGGCGCCGCGCACATGGGCGAGGGGGATCTCCAGGCGGCTCTTGAGCGTCCAGAGCTTGTCGAGGCCCTGGAACTCGACGGTCAGCAGGCCGTGTTCGCGGTCGATGGAGATCAGGGCCATGGTCGGTGCTCCTTGGAGGCGGTCGGCAGGCCGGCGCGCAGCCGCAGGCGAGCGCCGAGGACGGTGGAGGCGAGCCGGGGGGCGGCATCGCCGTGGGAGGGGCGCAGGGCGTCCTCCAACGCGGTGACGCCTTCCGCGACCAGGGCGGCGACCTCCCGGTCGTGGGGGGCGCGTTCGGCGGCGGCGAGCAGGAGGAGCCCGGCGGCCGGGCCGTTGTCGTACGAGGCGATGGCCGCCGTCAGTGCCTGCTCCGGGTCGGTGAGGCCGGCGATGACGGCGGTGGCCGGGTGGATCTCGTGGTCGAGGTGGTTGCGGAGGGCGGTCAGATGCAGGCTCCTCTTCGACCCGAACACCTTGTAGAGACTGCCCCGGTGGACACCGGTGGCGGTGACCAGGTCGTCCACGGAGGTGCCCTCGTAGCCGTGGGTGGCGAAGAGGGCGGCCGCGGACTCGACGGCCCGGTCGGTGTCGAAGGTGCGAGGTCGTCCCATGTCCATGACCCTAGGCGTTTGAGAACGGTCAGTCAAGAACGAGCGTTCTCAAACTGCTGCCGGACGGTGGTGGGGCACGCCGACCCGGCGTGTCCGGTCGGGTCCCCCGGGAAGAACGGGCTCGGCCCACTCGCCGGAGTGCCACCGCTGGAGCGTCCGGTGACCGTCGAGTCCGGCTCCCGCCCGCGCGTGATCGGTAAATGGTGTGGCGGATCATCACCCCGCCTGCGAGCATCCGGCTCATGCCGACGTTCTACGCGCCCGACGGGACCCGACTCGCCTACCACCGGAAGGGCTCCGGGGGTGATCGACCGCTGGTCTGCGTTCCCGGCGGTCCGATGATGCCCTCCGCCTACTTCGGCGACCTCGGTGGGCTGGCCGCGCGGCAGGAGCTGGTACTGCTGGACCTGCGCGGCACAGGGGACTCGGCCAGGCCCACCGATCTCGCGGGCTTCCGCGTGGACCGGCAGGCCGAGGACATCGAGGCGCTCCGTGTCGCCCTCGGCCCGGAGCGGTTGGACCTTCTGGGCCACTCGGCCGCCGGTGACCTCGTGCTGGCCTACGCGGCCCGGTACCCGGAGCGGGTGCGCTCGCTCGTCCTGGTCTGCGCGCGTGCGCGCACCGCCGGGATCGACTTCCCCGTCGAGCGGCGCCGCGAGGCGCTGGAGCTGCGCCGTGACGAGCCTTGGTACGAAGAGGTCCGGCCGGCCTTCGAGCGGGCCGTGTCCGGGAAGGCGGACGACGCGGACTTCGCGCTGCTCGACCGCCTGTCCTACGGCCGCTGGGACACCGCCGCGCACACGCACGCCACCGCGTGCGCGGAGTGGTACGACGGGGAGGCGGCGGACGCCTACCTGGCTCCGGGGGCCTTCGACGGCGCGGACGCCGCCCGCGCGGTCCTGGCCGGGCTGGACGCGCCCGTCCTTGTCGTCTCCGGTGCGCTGGACGGCTCCCCGCGTCCGGACTCCGCCGCCGAGGTGGCGGGGCTCTTCCCGCGCGGCGAGCACGTCGTCCAGGCGGGCGCCGCGCACAACCCGTGGGTGGACGGTCCGGACGAATTCGCCCGGACCGTCGTCGAGTTCCTGGCCGGGGACGGCCGGTAGCGGCCGGGCCCGGCAAGGGAACAGGGGCGCCCGGTACAAGCACCGGGCGCCCCTGACGCACGTACCGGCTAGGACGCCGCCGCGTCCGCCGCCTGGGCGCGCAGGGCGCGTTCCACGCCCGCGCGGGATTCCGAGACCAGACGGCGCAGGGCCGCGTTCGGCTCGGCGGACGTCAGCCAGGCGTCCGTCTTGTCGAGGGTCTCGCCGGAGACCTGGACCGTCGGGTAGAGGCCGACCACGATCTGCTGGGCCATCTCGTGCGAGCGGGACTCCCAGACGTCCGCCAGCACCTCGAAGTACCGGTCCGTGTACGGCGCCAGCAGCTCCCGCTGGTCGGTCTGGACGAAGCCGGCGATGACCGCCTCCTGGACGGCGTTCGGCAGCTTGTCGGACTCGACGACCGAGGCCCACGCCTCCGCCTTGGCCTCCTCGGTCGGGCGGGCCGCGCGGGCGGTCGCGGCGTGCCGCTCACCGGCCGCCGTCCTGTCCCGCTCGTACTCGCCCGCGATCTCCGCCTCGTCGAACCGGCCCACCGCCGCCAGCCGCTGCACGAACGACCAGCGCAGCTCCGTGTCCACGGCCAGCCCCTCGACGGTCTGCGTACCGGCCAGCAGACCCTCCAGCAGGTCCAGCTGCTCCGGCGTACGGGCCGTCGCCGCGAACGCCCGTGCCCACGCGAGCTGGTGGTCGCTCGCCGGCTCGGCGGACCGCAGGTGGGCCAGCGTGGCGTCGGTCCAGCGGGCCAGCAGGGCCTCACGGGCGCCCGGGTCGGCGTACAGGTCGATCGCCAGCTTCACCTGGCGGTGCAGCGACTGCACGACACCGATGTCGGACTCCTTGCCGATGCCCGACAGCACCAGGGACAGGTAGTCGCGGGCGGCGAGTTCCGCGTCCCGCGTCATGTCCCAGGCGGAGGCCCAGCACAGGGCACGCGGGAGGGACTCCGCGAAGTCGCCCAGGTGCTCGGTGACGAACGCCAGCGAGGCCTCGTCCAGGCGGACCTTCGCGTACGACAGGTCGTCGTCGTTCAACAGGACGACCGCCGGACGGCGCTCGCCCGCCAGCTGCGGTACGGCCGTCAGCTCGCCGTCCACGTCCAGCTCGACGCGCTCGCCGCGCACCAGCTTGCCGGTCGCCTCGTCGAGGTCGTACAGGCCGACCGCGATGCGGTGCGGGCGCAGCGTCGGCTCGCCCTTGGCGCCGGCGGGCAGCGCGGGCGCCTCCTGGCGGATGGCGAAGGAGGTGATGACACCCTCGGCGTCCGTCTCGATCTCCGGGCGCAGGACGTTGATGCCGGCCGTCTCCAGCCACTGCTTCGACCACGTCCTCAGATCGCGCCCGGAGGTCTCCTCCAGCGCGCCCAGCAGGTCGGACAGGCGCGTGTTGCCGTACGCGTGGCGCTTGAAGTACGCCTGCACGCCCCGGAAGAACTCGTCCTCACCGACGTACGCGACGAGCTGCTTCAGCACGGACGCGCCCTTGGCGTACGTGATGCCGTCGAAGTTGACGAGCACGTCGTCCAGGTCGCGGATGTCCGCCATGATCGGGTGCGTGGACGGAAGCTGGTCCTGGCGGTAGGCCCAGGTCTTCATCGAGTTCGCGAACGTCGTCCACGAGTGCGGCCAGCGCGAGCCGGGCGCGGCGGCCTGGCAGGCGATCGACGTGTACGTGGCGAACGACTCGTTCAGCCACAGGTCGTTCCACCACTCCATGGTGACCAGGTCGCCGAACCACATGTGGGCCAGCTCGTGCAGGATGGTCTCCGCGCGGACCTCGTACGCCGCGTCCGTCACCTTCGAGCGGAAGACGTACTGGTCGCGGATGGTCACCGCGCCCGCGTTCTCCATCGCGCCCGCGTTGAACTCCGGCACGAACAGCTGGTCGTACTTCGCGAACGGGTACGCGTAGTCGAACTTCTCCTGGAACCAGTCGAAGCCCTGCCGGGTGACCTCGAAGATCGCGTCGGAGTCGAGGTACTCGGCCAGCGACGGCCGGCAGTAGATGCCGAGCGGGACGGACTGGCCGTCCTTCTCGTAGACGCTGTGCACGGAGTGGTACGGGCCGACGATCAGCGCCGTGATGTACGACGAGATGCGCGGGGTCGGCTCGAACGTCCAGACGTTCCCCTGCGGCTCCGGCGTCGGGGAGTTGGAGACGACGGTCCAGCCCTCCGGCGCCTTCACGGTGAACTGGAAGGTCGCCTTCAGGTCGGGCTGCTCGAAGCTCGCGAAGACGCGGCGGGCGTCCGGCACCTCGAACTGGGTGTACAGGTACGCCTGGTCGTCGACCGGGTCGACGAACCGGTGCAGACCCTCACCCGTGTTGGTGTACGCGCAGTCGGCGCTCACCCGGAGGATGTTGCGGCCCTTCAGCAGGCCGGGCAGGGCGATACGGGAGTCCGCGAAGACCTCGGCGGGGTCGAGGGAGTCCCCGTTGAGGGTCACCTCGTGCACGGTGGGGGCCACCAGGTCGATGAAGGACTCCGCGCCGTCGCCGTCCTCGGCGACGTCGAAGCGCACCGTGGTCACGGACCGGTAGGTGCCGCCCTCCTGCGCGCCGGAGAGGTCGAGATCGATCTCGTACGAGTCAACGGTCAGCAGCTTCGCCCGCTGCCGCGCCTCTTCGCGAGTCAGGTTTGTGCCAGGCACGCGGTCATCTCCTCGATATGTGTGGGTTGCGCCATCCTTCCACGCGACATCGGGATGAGGCGATGACCGAGCCGGATCATGGGGATACCCCTGTGTCGTCCGGCGGGCGAGGGGTGGGGCTCGACGTCCGGAACCCGCCGGCGGTCAGGGCGGGCGGGAGCGAGTCTGGGGACATGACGATCCGCACCGCACGCCCCGTCCCCCCGCCGGTCCTGAAGGAACTGCTGGTCACCGACGACGCCGGCCGCCCGGCGGCCCCCCGCACCGACGACGGGGGCGGCGCCCCGCTCCGCTGCTGCCTGCGCCGCAGCCGCCCCGGAGAGCGCGTCGCCCTCGTCTCGTACGCGCCGCTGCGCCGCTGGGCGGCGGAGACGGGCGCGGACCCCGGCGCCTACGACGAACAGGGCCCCGTCTTCGTCCACGCCGAGGAGTGCGCGGGCCCGGAGGGCGGAGACCTCCCCTTCACCGACGCCCACCGCACGCTCCGCCGTTACTCCGCCGACGGCCACATCCTGGGCGGCCGGCTCGTCGAGGCACCGGAGGACTTCGGACCCGCCCTCACCGAGGCGTTCACCGACCCCGAGGTGGCACTGGTGCACGTACGGGCCGTGGAGTACGGCTGCTTCCTCTACGAGGTACGCCGGGACTGATCCTCCCCGGGGCCGTCTCAGCCGCCCACCCCGGCCCGCCAGGGACCGTGCCCCCAGGAAGCGGTGTCCTACGCGGCGGACAGCTCCGCCGCCACCAGCTCCGCGATCTGTACGGCGTTCAGCGCCGCGCCCTTGCGGAGGTTGTCGTTGGAGACGAACAGCGCGAGGCCGTGCTCCACCGTCTCGTCGGGGCGGATCCGGCCGACGTACGACGGGTCCTGGCCGGCGGCCTGGAGCGGGGTGGGGATGTCGGTGAGGACGACGCCGGGGGCGTCCGCCAGCAGCTCGGTCGCGCGCTCGGCGCTGATCGGGCGGGCGAAACGGGCGTTGATCTGCAGGGAGTGCCCGGAGAACACCGGGACGCGCACGCACGTGCCGGAGACCTTCAGCTCGGGGATCTCCAGGATCTTGCGGGACTCGTTGCGCAGCTTCTGCTCCTCGTCGGTCTCGTTCAGACCGTCGTCGACGAGGTTGCCGGCCAGCGGCAGCACGTTGAAGGCGATGGGGCGCTTGTAGACACCGGGCTCGGGGAAGTCGACCGCCGAGCCGTCGTGGGTCAGCTTGTCGGCCTCGTCGATCACCTTCTGCGCCTGGCCGTGCAGCTCCGCGACGCCCGCGAGACCGGAACCGGACACGGCCTGGTACGTGGCGACGACCAGCGCCTGGAGGCCCGCCTCCGCGTGCAGCGGACGCAGGACCGGCATCGCGGCCATCGTCGTGCAGTTCGGGTTGGCGATGATGCCCTTGGGGCGGTTCGCGATCGCGTGCGGGTTCACCTCGGAGACGACGAGGGGGACCTCGGGGTCCTTGCGCCAGGCGGAGGAGTTGTCGATCACGACCGCGCCCTGCGCGGCGACCTTCTCGGCCAGCGCCTTCGAGGTCGCGCCGCCCGCGGAGAACAGCACGATGTCCAGACCGCTGTAGTCGGCGGTGGACGCGTCCTCCACCGTCACGCCGTCCAGCTCCGTGCCGGCCGAGCGGGCCGAGGCGAACAGGCGCAGCTCCGTGACCGGGAAGTTCCGCTCCTTGAGGATCCTGCGCATGACCGTGCCCACCTGACCGGTGGCTCCGACGATTCCGACCCTCACGGCGACTCCCTACTGTGTCCTGATTCGTATCCGAATGCCTGGCCGAGGCTCTTCCATGATGCGGCCGACCACGGCCCGCCTGTCCAATTCTTTGCGGACCCCGCTCGCGAAGTGGGACACACCGGTGGCGGCCACCGGTTGCGGACCTTCGGCCGCCACGCCCCTGAGCTGCAGAAATTCAGCCGTCGGGGGCTGTGGACCGCAAGGTCCCCTGCCCGGTCCGGTCCCGGTCACACGGAGGTGTGACGTACGCCTCGGCCGGATCCGGAGAACCCGGCCGAACGTTCCGGGCGGAAGCGGCGTCGTAGAGGAAACAGCGTGAGGGGGGTGGCCGGTGCTGCGCGGAAGGACCCGGCGCGGCCGGGGGTCGTCGTACGTCGCCACGGACGACGACCCGCTGGACGCGGCGCAGGAACGCCGGGTGCGGGCGGTGCTCGCACTGGGCGGGGTGCCGCAGGCGGACCTGTCGGACGGGGTGCAGCAGGTCCGCCTGCGGCTGCTGGAACGCGCCGCGAGCGGGCGGGAGGCGCCGCGGGACGTCTCGGCGTGGGCGGCGGTCGTCGCCTCCAACCTCGCCATGGACTGGCACCGGGCCAAGCGCCGCCAGGAGCGGCTGGGCGAGCGCCTCGCCGCGCTCCGTCCGGCGGAGGCTGCCCCTTCCGGCGAGGAGACCAGCCTGCTCTCCCTCGCCGTGGCCCGCGGCCTGGACGAGCTGCCCGACGCGCAGCGCCAGGTGGTCGTGCTGCGCTTCTACGCCGACCTGCCGGTCCGGTCCATCGCCGAGCAGCTCGGCGTCCCGGAGGGCACGGTCAAGAGCAGGCTGCACACGGCGGTACGCGCCCTGCGCGCCCGCCTGCACGAGGACGAGGTGGTCTGACATGCCCGCCCACGACGAACACCGGGACGCCGGGAACGCCGAGAGCGTCGAGTACGACGGCATGGACGCGCTGATGGCCGCCGTCCTCGACGAGCCGCTGCCCGCGCGGGCCCGGCAGGACCCGGCGTTCGCGGCCGCGCACCGGGCGGCTGCCGCCGACGTCGCCGTACTGAGGGAGCAGCTGGCGCTGATCGGGGACGCCCTCGCGGCCCCCGGCGAGGGGACGGCGGACGGGGAAGGGGCCGGCGAGCCGGCGGGGCGAGTCGGGGCCGGGCGGCCGGGCGACGGACCGGAGCCCGGGGACGGGCCGGACTCCGGGACGCGGGCCGGGAGCGGAAACGGCCCGGAGGCCGGGCGCGAGCCCGCGGATCCGCCGGCCGCCCGGCCGGCGGTGAGGTACCCGGCGGAGGGCCGGCCGGGAGCCGGGCTCGGGTCCGCGTCCGGGGACGGGCTGGGAGCCGGGCTCGGGTCCGCGTCCGGGGACGGGCTGGGAGCCGGGCTCGGGTCCGCGTCCGGGGACGGGCCGGGAGCCGGGCTCGGGGACGGGCCGGAGGCCGGGGGCGGGGCAGTCGCCCGGCCGGCGGTGAGGTACCCGGCCGGCGGACGTCCCGGCACCGTGCGCGGCCCCCGCGGGCCGCACCGCGGCCGGCGCCGGCCCCTCAAGGCCGCCCTCGGTGCCCTCGTCGCCGCCGCTGCCGCCACCGTCGTCGTCGGTACGGGGTGGCTCGTGACGCAGGCCGGGGGAGTGTCCGACTCGGACGCGGGCGGTTCGGCCGCACGGGCCGACTCCAAGGAGGCGGGCGGGGAGGACGCGGGCGGGGTCGCCTTCGGCGGCCCCCGCTACCTCGCCTGCGCCCGCCTCGTCGCCGAGGGCACCGTGCTGGCGGTGGACCCGGTGCCGGGGGCCGGGGCGGAACGCGTCACGCTGAGGGCGAGCCGCTACTACAAGGGCGAGGGCGAGGTCGCCTTCCTCCGGGACCTCCCCGGCGGCACCCCGCTGCACGAGGGCGATCTCGTGCTGGTCGGCATGCCCCCCGACGGCGTCCACCCGGACACGGTGATCGTCGGTGAGGCGGACATCGCCCCCGAGCGGGCCCGGATCACCGCCTCGCTCCCCGAGTCGCGCACCCTCACCTGCGACTGAGTACGGCGAAGGGACGGGCGTCCTCTGTGGACGCCCCCACCTTCGCCGTCCCGCGCGGTCCTGGCGGGCGTCGGCGTGGACGCGATGCCCGCCAGGACCGGGAAGCACAGCCCGCGGGAGCGCCGAGGAGGCGCGCGAGGAGGCCGTGCTCCAGGTGACCGCCGCGGTTGCCGACCAGCCTGACCTCGCCGAAGAGCCGGCGGTGGCCGGGGAGGCGGGAGACGGAGGACGGCAAGTCGCCCACGCGGCCCACGTGGTACCGGCCGCCGGGTTAACGTCCCCGGATGCGACGGAATCTGAGGGTGGCGGCCTACGCCGTGGTGGTGCGCGACGGACAGTTCCTGCTCGCCCGGTCACCGGGCCCCGGCGGTGTCCCCGAGTGGGTGCTGCCGGGCGGCGGCATGGAGCACGGCGAGGACCCCTACGACACCGTGCGGCGGGAGGTCGAGGAGGAGACCGGCTACCGCATGGAGGTCACCGGGCTGCTCGGTGTGAACTCCACCCGCCGCACCTTCCCCGCCCGCTTCGGCCGCTCCGTCGACCACCACGGCGTACGGCTGGTCTACGAGGGCCGGATCACCGGCGGCGAACTGCGCAACGAGACCGGCGGCTCCACCGACCTCGCCGCCTGGCAGCCCCTGGACGCCGTCCCGGACCTGGTCCGCGTCCGCATGGTCGACATCGGGCTGCGGCTGTGGCGGGAGCGTCCGACGGCGGGGCGGGTGGAGTCCGCGTAAGGGGGGCGCACGTGCGGATCCGGCCGGCGCCCGGAGGACCGCACCGCGGAACCGCCCCTGGAGAAAGGCCGAAACCCGGTCAACCACCGAGGCCGGCGGCAACCCCGCCGGCCCGTCCGCGGTCCCTCCCCGCGACCATGCCCGATGAACAGGGGAGACACGAGCATGCGGATGCGGACGACAGCGGTGGCTGCGGTGGCGGTGGCCCTTTCGGCGGCCCTGGCGGTCCCCGCCGTGGCGGCGCCTTCGGGCACCGGGGCAGGAACGGGGAACACCGCCGCCGCCACCGGCGACCACCAGGCGACCCGCCGGGCGATGAAGGCCGCGGTCGCCGCGGGTGTGCCCGGTGTGACCGCGACGGCGCGGGACGGGAGGGGCACCTGGGCGTCGACGGCCGGGGTGGGCGACCTCCGCACGGAACGGAAGCGTTCCCCGCAGGACCACTACCGGGTCGGCAGCATCACCAAGACCTTCGTGGCGACGGTGCTGCTGCAACTGGAGGCCGAGGGAAAGCTGTCCCTGGACGACACCGTCGACACCTGGCTGCCCGGCCTGGTGACCGGCAACGGCCACGACGGCACCCGGATCACCCTCAGGCAACTGCTGAACCACACCAGCGGCGTCTTCAACTACACGGAGGACGAGGACTTCGGCCGCACGTACTTCACGAAGGAGGGCGGCTTCCTCGAGCACCGCTACGACACCCTGGCCCCGGAGGAACTCGTACGGACCGCCCTGGCCCACGAGCCGGACTTCGACCCAGGCGCCTCCTGGCACTACTCCAACACCAACTACGTCCTGGCCGGCATGGTGATCGAGAAGGCCACCGGCCGCCCCTACGGCGAGGAGGTCCGCCGGCGCGTCATCGACCCCCTGCACCTGACCGCCACCTCGGTCCCCGGCACCCGTGCCTCCCTGCCCCGCCCCGGCAGCCGCGCCTACTCCAAACTGGCACCGACCGCGACCGGCCCCACGTACGACGTCACGCGCATCAACCCGTCCCTCGCCCACTCGGCGGGCGAGATGATCTCCGACTCCAAGGACCTGAACCGCTTCTACCAAGCCCTGCTGACGGGCCGGCTGCTCCCTCGGGAGCAACTGGACGAGATGACCACCATGGTCCCCGTGGACGCCACCCGCGCCTACGGGCTGGGCCTGATGAGGACCACGCTGAGCTGCGGCGTGGACGTCTGGGGCCACGGCGGCGGCATCCACGGCTCCGTGTCCGAGGCCGTCACGACGAAGGACGGCCGGCACTCCCTGGCGTTCAACTTCAACGGCGACTGGGCGGGGGACACCGAGGCGGTGATCGAGGCGGAGTTCTGCGGCGACTGACGTCCGCGGCCCGGACGCACGGGAGGGGCCACCGGGCGACGGCTCCCGGCGGCCCCTCCGCCCCCTCCTGACGGTGCCGCCCCGGCCCCCTACCGGGGCAGCACCACGACATACGCCGACGGGTCGCGGTCGGCCGAGGCGATCAGCGCCGTACGGACCACCGCCGCCTGCTGCTCCATCGCGTCCCGGAGCTTGCGCGGGGTGATGTGGACGACCGTGATGCCGAGGCGCTCCAGGTGCTCGCGCTTGCGGGCGTACTGCGACCACTCGGCCCCGTCGTCGGGCCGCCGGCCCGGGCGCGGCGCGCGGGTGTCCAGCTCCACCGCCACCGCGTGCTCCGGCCAGTACGCGTCCACGCCGCCGAGGTGGGGCCCGCCCGGCAGCCGCAGGTCGACGTTCCAGCACGGGTCGGGCAGGCCGTGCTCGCGCACCATCCGGTACAGCCGGGACTCCGCCAGCGTCCGCCCCTCGGCCAGCAGCGAGTCCACCGCGTCCACCACGTGCGGCCGGTTCAGCAGCTTCGCGGCGGTCAGTTCGCGCACCACCGCCGCCGGGTCGCAGAAGCCGCCGCGCACCGCCTCCGTGAGCAGCCCGCGTACCGTGCCCGCGTCCTGCAGACCGGCCACGGCGTCGGCCAGCGCACGCGGGACCGGGGCCACCGGCAGGCCCGTGACCTGCTCCGGGACGGGCAGCTCGGGGGTGCGGACGATCCGGACGCAGCCCGTCGAGCGCAGCCGGCGCAGCCGCGGGACCAGGACGTCGAAGGCGTCCAGGGACGGCAGCGGGGGAGCGGACGGGAAGCCGTGCAGGGTCAGCGCGGCCAGCCCGGTGATCATCGCCTCCCCGTAGGCGGACGCGGGAGGGCTCTCCGTACCGGGCTGCACGGGGACGCCCACGGTCCGCTCCCGTGCCGCGTACATCAGCACCGCGTGCAGCCGCTCCTCGCTGGTCGGCGGGCCGGGGTGGAGCAGGACGACGCCCGGGAGCAGTTGCAGCCAGGGCCCGCCGGGGCGGCACTGTTCGCCGGCCTTCGCGGCCGAGACGCCGTGGGCGCGCAGTTGCGCGTGGGTCAGCACCCGGCGTCCGACGCCGGTGGAGAGGTGGTGCAGGGGGCGGGGGGAGAGCGGGGTGTTGTGGTTCATGCCCGGCAATTTCCCGCCTCCGAGCCGTCTCCGAACCCCTGTTACAGGCTCGTCGACAAATGAGGACAAGGCCGCACTAAAGGACGCATGTTCGGATACCGAAAACCCCTGGTCCGTTCGGGTACGGACCAGGGGTCACGGGCATCTTGTAACGGTGGGGGAACGGCCGGTCGAGGGCCGGGGCCGTCCCTCAGCGGCCGGAGGCGGCCGCGTCGCAGGCCTGGCCGCGCAGGGCGCGGGCCAGGTCGTCGCGGGACTCCAGGACCAGGCGGCGCAGGGCCGGGGCCGCGTCCTCGTGGGACGTGAGCCACGCGTCCGTCGCGTCCAGCGTCGCCTGCGAGTCCTGGAAGGAGGGGAACAGGCCCCGCACCACGTCCATGCCGATCTGGATCGACCGCTCGGTCCACACCCGCTCGATCGCCGCGAAGTACTTCTCCGCGTACGGCGCGAGCAGCTCCCGCTGGGACGCCTGCGCGAAGCCCGAGATGGTGGCCTCCACCAGCGCGTTGGACAGCGCGTCCGACTCCACGACCTGCGCCCAGCACTGCGCCTTGACCGCCGCCGACGGGCGGGCGGCCAGACAGCGCACGTGGTGCCGCTTGCCGGACGCGGTGTCGTCCCGGGCCAGCTCCTCGTCCAGCCGCTTCTCGTCCGCCGCCCCGTGCGCGGCCAGCGGCTCCAGGAACGCCCAGCGCAGCTCCTGGTCGACCTCCAGGCCCGGCAGGGTCACCGTGCCGTCGAGGAGCGAGGCCAGCAGCTCGAAGTCGGCCGGCGCGTCGGCCGCGTGGGCGAAGAACCTCGCCCACGCGAGCTGGTGCTCGCTGCCCGCCTCGGCGGCGGACAGCAGGGCGGAGGCGCCCTCGGCGAGCCGGCGGTCGGCCTGCTCCCGCCGCTCGGGCGCGGTGTAGTGCACGGCGGCCGACTCGGCCCACGCGTGCAGCATCTGCAGCACGCCGATGTCGGACTCCCGGCCCGCGAACTCCAGCACCAGGTCGATGAACTCCCGCGCCGGCAGCAGCGCGTCCCGCGTCATGTTCCACAGCGCCGACCAGCACAGGGCGCGGGCGAGTGGGTCGGTGAGGTCGCCCAGGTGCTCGCGCAGCGTGGCCAGCGAGGTCTCGTCGAACCGGGTCTTGCAGTACGTCAGGTCGTCGTCGTTGACCAGCACCAGCTCCGGCGCGTCCGCGCCCGCCAGCTCCGTCACGACGGTACGCGCCCCCTCGACGTCCGTCTCGGCCTGCGCGTACCGCTCCAGGGCGCCGGAGTCCGTGCGCCGGTACAGGCCCACCGCCACCCGGTGCGGGCGCAGTTCGGGGTGCGACTCGGCGGCCTCCTGCACGATCGCCAGCTCGTCGATCCTGCCGTCCTCGCGCAGCAGCACCTGCGGGGTGAGGGAGTTGACGCCGGCCGTCTGCAGCCAGGCCCGCGACCAGGCGGCCATGTCCCGGCCGCTGGTCTCCTCCAGGACCGACAGCAGGTCGCCGAGGCGCGTGTTGCCGTACGCGTGCCGCTTGAAGTAGCGGCGGGCGCCCTCCAGGAACGCGTCCTGACCGACGTACGCCACCAGCTGCTTGAGCACCGAGGCGCCCTTCGCGTACGTGATGCCGTCGAAGTTGAGCTTGGCGGCCTGGAGGTCGCGGATGTCGGCGGTGACCGGGTGCGTGGAGGGGAGCTGGTCCGCGCGGTACGCCCACGCCTTGCGGCGGTTGGCGAAGGTGATCCAGCCGTCGGTGAAGCGGGTCGCGCCGACCAGCGAGAACGCGCCCATGAAGTCCGCGAAGGACTCCTTCAGCCACAGGTCGTCCCACCACTCCATGGTGACCAGGTCGCCGAACCACATGTGCGCCATCTCGTGCAGGATCACGTTGGCGCGGCCCTCGTACGACGCCCGCGTGACCTTGCCCCGGAAGATGAACTCCTCCCGGAAGGTCACCATCCCCGGGTTCTCCATCGCGCCCAGGTTGTACTCGGGCACGAACGCCTGGTCGTACTTGCCGAACGGGTACGGGTAGTCGAAGTGGTCGTGGAAGAAGTCCAGGCCCTGTTTGGTCACCAGGAACACGTCGTCGGCGTCGAAGTGCGGGGCGAGACCCTTGCGGCACATCGCGCCGAGCGGGATCTCCAGCCGCGTACCGTCCTCGAGGACCCGCTCGTAGGAGTCGGTCACGTAGTGGTACGGGCCGGCCACCACGCACGTGATGTACGTCGAGATCGGCTTGGTCTCCGCGAACCGCCACATCCCGTCGGCGAGTTCACCGGCCCCGTTGCTCCACACCGTCCAGCCCTCGGGGGCGCGCACCTCGAAGCGGTAGGGCGCCTTGAGGTCGGGCTGCTCGAAGTTGGCGAAGACGCGACGGGAGTCGGCCGGCTCGTACTGCGTGTACAGGTACACCTCGCCGTCCTCGGGGTCGACGAAGCGGTGCATGCCCTCGCCGGTGCGGGAGTAGGCGCACTGCGCGTCGACGACGAGCTCGTTCTCGGCGGCCAGGTCCTCCAGCAGGATCCGTGCGCCGTCGAAGACCTGGCCGGGGTCGAGGTCCCGCCCGTTGAGGGAGACGGCCGTCACGGCCGGTGCGATCAGGTCCGCGAAGCTGCTCGCGCCCGGCTCGGCGCAGCGGAACCGGACGGTGGTGACGGAGCGGAAGGTGCGCGGCCCCCCGCCGCTGTGCTCGCCGACCGCCGAACGCAGGTCCAGGGACACCTCGTACCCGTCGACGGACAGCAGGGCTGCCCGCTCCCGGGCCTCGTCACGGGTCAGGTTCTCACCGGGCACGGGCGGACTCCTCATGCGTCGTCGACATGGATGATCAGGACCGATCCTGCCATGCGCTCCTGACACGGGGCGGGCGGGAATGGCCGGGACCCCTCACGTTGTTCCCGGGAACGACCTTTTCCTTCTCTGAGGAGCGACATGCCGGACAAGACGACCGCCACGCCCGTCGACTTCTGGTTCGACCCGCTGTGCCCCTGGGCCTGGATGACCTCCCGCTGGGTGCGGGAGGTGGAGAAGGTGCGGGACATCGAGGTCCGCTGGCACCTGATGAGCCTCGCCGTCCTCAACGAGGACAAGCTCGACGAGCTTCCCGCCGAGTACCGCGAGATGCTCGAGGTCAAGGCCTGGGGTCCGGTCCGGGTGGTCATCGCGGCCCAGCAGGAGCACGGCGCGGAGGTGCTCGGCGACCTCTACACCGCCCTCGGCACCCGCATCCACAACCAGGGCGAGGGCCCGGGCAGGGAGACGGTCGCCGCCGCCCTGAAGGACGTCGGCCTGCCCGAGTCCCTCATGGAGCACTGGGACTCCACCCCTTACGAGCCCGAGCTGCGCGCCTCCCACAAGGAGGGCATCGAGAAGGTGGGCCAGGAGGTCGGCACCCCGGTCATCGCGGTCCCCGGACCCGACGGCGAGGAGATCGCCTTCTTCGGCCCGGTCGTCACCCCGGCGCCCAAGGGCGACGAGGCCGCCCGCCTGTGGGACGGCACCCTCGCGGTGGCCTCCGTCCCCGGCTTCTACGAGATCAAGCGCACCCGGACGAAGGGCCCGGACTTCAGCAACCTGTGACGGTCACTCGATCACGGGCACTTTGATCGGCGCGGCGAAGGGCTTCTTGTTGAAGCCCGTGCGCAGGTTGCGGCACTGCCTGCCGGTGTCGGGGTCGAGCACGTTCACACAGAGCCAGAACTCGCCGACCCCGGACCGGCCGAGCCGTTCCTTGAGCCAGTCCTCCTCCTTCTTGTTCAGCTGACGGTGCTGCTGGTCCCCGTCGCAGGTCCAGCAGTAGTCCCTCATCGTCCTCTGTGTCGCCATTGCGCAACCATGACCCGGATTGCCGCATACCGGAAGCCCCCGCGAGTCCTGTCCTCGCGGGGGCTTCCCTCTTTCCGCCTGCCGGGTGAACGGTGAGAAGACGATCACGAGGCAGGACGCTTATTGCACATCACTTGCAACTGCACGTTAGCAGCGGAAAGGGCTGTCCGTGAGCCCCCGGTACGCGAAACGGCCCCCGCGTGTCCACGCGAGGGCCGTCGGGGCGGGCGTCAGCTCCGGGCGCGCGCCCGCTGCCAGGCGTACCCCCCGGCCGCCAGGAGGAGCGTCATGGCGCCCGTCGAGTACAGCTGCACCCGTGTGTCCGGCTCCCGGGCCATGAGGACGAAGACCGCCGCCATACCGGCCAGCGCGACCCGGGTGAGCCACGGGAACGCCCACATCCGCACCGTGAGCCGCTCCGGCGCCTCGCGCTCCAGCCGGCGGCGCAGCCGCAGCTGGGAGACGGCGATGAAGATCCAGACGACCAGGATCACCGCGCCGATGGTGTTCAGCAGCCAGGCGAAGACGTCGTCCGGCCGCCAGTAGCTCAGCAGCACGCACAGGAAGCCGAAGGCCGAGGAGGCCAGTACGGCGACCCGCGGCACCCCGCCCGACACCCGGCCGAGCGCCTTCGGCCCCTGCCCCCGCTCCACCAGCGAGTAGCCGATGCGCGAGGCGCCGTAGATGTTGGCGTTCATCGCGGACAGCAGTGCCACCAGGATCACGACGTTCATCACCTGGTCGGCGCCCGGGATGTCGAGGCGGTCCAGGGCGGCGACGTACGGGCCGTCCTCGACGACCGCCGGGGAGTCCCACGGCATCAGGGTGACGACGACCGCCATCGAGCCGATGTAGAACAGCGCGATCCGCCACATCGCCGTACGGACCGCGCCCGCCACGCCCCTGACCGGGTCCCGCGACTCGGCCGCCGCGATGGTCACCGTCTCCAGACCGCCGTACGCGAAGACGGAGGCGAGCAGTCCGATCACCAGGCCCTCGCCGCCGTGGGGGAGGAAGTCGGTGAGGTGGGAGGCGCCCGGGGAGTCCGTGCCCGGCAGCACACCGGCGATCGCCAGCACGCCGAGCACCAGGAACAGGGAGATCGCGCCGACCTTGAGGGCCGCGAACCAGAACTCGAACTCGCCGAAGTTCTTCACCGCCGCGAGGTTCGTCCCGCAGAACACCACCATGAACAGCGCCACCCACACCCACTCGGGCGTGCCCGGCAGCCAGCCGGTGACGATCGTCGCGGCGCCGATGCCCTCCAGGCCGACCGCCGTGCACAGCAGCACCCAGAACGACCAGCCGGCGGTGAACCCCGCCCAGGGCCCGATCGCCCGCTCGGCGTGCGCGGAGAAGGAGCCCGACGACGGATACGCGGCGGACATCTCGCCCAGCATCCGCATCACCAGCATCACCAGGAGGCCGGAGAGGGTGTAGGCGACGACGACGGACGGACCGGCGGCGGCGATGGCCGACCCGGAGCCGACGAACAGCCCGGCGCCGATCACCCCGCCGAGGGCGATCATCGACAGATGGCGCTGCTTCAGGCCGTGCGAGAGGGAGACGTCGTCCGCCTTCGGGGGCGTCTCGACAGGGGTGCGGGGCATGGGCGCGACTCGTCCAATGCGGGAGACGGCAAAACGCCGCCCAGTCTGGTCGGGGGCCCCCCGGGGGCGGGGGGGGCGCCCCGCCGATTGGCAACGGTGAAGAGGGGGGTTTCAGTGCCCCTAACCCGCCCCCCCC
>NZ_JBHWHX010000029.1:0-7717 GCF_042732315.1 Streptomyces sp. NPDC059787 | reverse complement strand
GCGGTCCGCCCCCGGGGGGGGCTCACCCTCGGGGGGGGGGGGTGGGGGCGCCCCCCGACCATGCCGGGCGCCGCAATCCGCCCCCGCCTTGTGGGCGGCCCCCGCTTGTCCGGGGGGTGCCCCACCGGCATATGGACACGTGTCATGCGGAGGGTGACAGTCCGCTTACCCGGCGACCGTCGTGTAGTGCGAGGCGTCCCCCTCGATCGAGTAGGACTCCTTCCCCTCGACGCCGACCGGGATGTCACCGGCGACCGTCACCCGGTGCAGCCGGCGCGGCAGACCGTCGTAGTTGTCGATGGCGTAGTGCTGGGTGATGCGGTTGTCGAACAGCACGAGCTGGTTGGGCGACCAGCGCCAGCGCACCAGGTTCTCCGGGCGGGTGACGTAGGCCTGGAGCAGGTCGAGGACCTTGCGGGACTCGCCCCTCGACAGGCCCACGATCCGCTGCGCGAACCCGCCGATGAACAGCCCGCGCTCCCCGGTGAGGGGGTGGACGCGCACCACGGGGTGGGCGGTGCGGTACCTGATGGAGGTGAACCGGGCGCGCCGGGCGGCCTCCGCCTCGTCGACGGCCTCCTCCGGGACGGCGTAGTCGTAGTCGTTGGTGTGCTCGGCCCACAGGGTGTCGGCGAGCCTGCGGAGCGGCTCGGGGAGGTCCCGGTAGGCGGCGGCCGAGTTCGCGATCAGCGTCTCGCCGCCGTAGGGCGGAACGGTGATGCTGCGCAGGGTGCTGGCCTGCGGCGGGTTGAGGACGAAGGTGACGTCCGTGTGCCAGTTGTTGGCGGCGCGGCCGCCCTCGCTGTCGACCGGCAGGACGTTGGGGACGCCGTCGACGGCGGGCACCGTCGGATGGGCGGTGGTGAGGTCGCCGAAGTGCCGGGCGAAGGCCTGCTGGCCCGCGTCGTCGAGGTTCACGTCGTCGAAGAGCAGGGTCTTGTGGACGTTCAGGGCGTCCCGGAGCGCGGCGACGGTCCCGTCGTCCAGCGGCCCGGAGATGTCGACTCCGGAGACCCGGGCGCCGATGTGCGCGGTCACCTTGGTGATCTTGAGGTCGGTCATGGTGCGGTTCCTCTCAGACGAGGGCGGCGGTGGCGGTCACGTGCTGGTTGACGGGGCGCGGGAGGCCGTAGCGCTCCCGCAGGGTCTGCCGCGGGCCGTATTCGGTGCGGAGCAGGCCGCGGGCGCGCAGGATCGGGACGACGTGGTCGACGAAGGTGTCGAGGCCGGACGGCAGGACGGCCGGCATGATGTTGAAACCGTCGGCGGCGCCGAGGGAGAACCACTGCTCGATGGTGTCGGCGACCTGCTCGGGCGTGCCCGCGAAGGTCAGGTGCCCGCGTCCGCCGCCGAGCCGGCCGATCAGCCGGCGCACGGTGAGCCGCTCCCGCCGGGCCAGCTCCACGACGAGCGTGTACCGGCTCTTGGCGCCCTCGATGGCCTCCTCCGGCGGCAGCCCGTCGGGCAGTTCGGCGTCGAGGTCCAGGGAGCCGGGGGCCAGACGCAGCAGCTCCTCCAGCCTGCGCACCCCGTGCTCGTGCACGATGTGGTCCTCCAGCAGCTGCTCCTGGCGCCGCGCCTCCGCCTCGGTGGAGCCGACGACGGGCACGATGCCGGGCAGCACCTTGATGTGGCCGGGGTCGCGCCCGGCCGCCGCCGTACGGGCCTTGAGGTCGGCGTAGAAGGCCTGCGCGTCGGCGAGCGTCTGCTGCGCGGTGAACACCGCCTCCGCGTACCGGGCCGCGAACCGCTTGCCGTCCTCGGAGGACCCGGCCTGGACGAGGAGCGGGTAACCCTGCGGCGTACGCGGGACGTTGAGGGCGCCTTCGACGCTGAAGTACCTTCCCTTGTGCCGGGGCGGATGGATCCTGGCGTCGTCGCCCCACACCCCGGCCGCCTTGTCGGCGACGATCGTGCCGTCCTCCCAGCTGTCCCACAGCTTGAGGGCGACATCGAGGAACTCGGCGGCACGGGCGTACCGTTCGGCGTGCGCGGGCTCGGCGTCCAGACCGAAGTTGCGGGCCGCCTCGGCCCCGGCGGTGGTGACGATGTTCCAGCCGGCCCGGCCGCCGCTGATGATGTCCAGCGAGGCGAACCTGCGGGCCAGGTTGTAGGGCGAGTTGTACGACGTCGAGGCCGTCGCGATCAGCCCGATGTGCTCGGTGGCGGTCGCCAGGGCGGTGAGCAGCGTGAGCGGTTCGAGAGCCCCCGCGGGACGCTGGGCGACGGTGTTCCACAGCTGGGGACCGTCGGCGAGGAACAGCGAGTCGAAGGTGCCGCGTTCGGCGGTCCGCGCCAGCCGTATGTAGTGGTCGAGGTCCACATGCGCGTACGGGTCGCTCTCGGGAAGCCGCCAGGAGGCCTCGTGATGGCCGGTGTTCATGAGGAAGGCGTTGAGGTGGAGCTTTCTGGGCATGGGGAGTCCCTTTTCTGGACCAGGGGGCTAACGGTTTTTGGGCCGGGGCCGGCTTGCAGGCACGGTCGGCTGCACTCAGCCCGTCCGGCGTTTGAGGACGAGGCCTGTTCAGGGCCGAAGCGGGCGCCCGGGGGGCGGCAGCCCCCGACAGAGGTTCACGAGAACCGGCGTTCACGACACGTCCTCGGTCACACCGAGCGCCTGAAGCAACCGCGCGCGGTACTCACCATGGGAGTGGGACCCCTCACGCTCGACCACCAGGTCAAGCCCGATACGCCCCCGCTCAAGAACAAGCACGCGATCCGCAAGGACGATCGCCTCGTCCACGTCGTGGGTCACCAGAAGCACCGACGGCCGATGCCGCTCCCACAACTGCCGCAACAACGCGTGCATCTTGATGCGCGTCAGCGCGTCCAGCGCCCCGAACGGCTCATCGGCGAGCAGCAGTTCCGGCTCCCGCACCAGCGACCGGGCCAGAGCCGCCCGCTGCGCCTCGCCCCCGGACAGCTCACTGGGCCAGGCCCGCTCCCGCCCACCGAGACCGACCTCGGAGAGGGCGGCACGACCGCGCTTCTCCGCGTCGGCGCCGTCCAGCCCCAGCAGGACGTTGGGCAGGACGCGCCGCCACGGCAGCAGCCGGGAGTCCTGGAAGACCACCGACACCCGCTCGGGCGCGGTGAGCGTCCCGCTGCCCGCGACCCCGTGGTCGAGGCCGGCGACGGCGCGCAGCAGGGTGCTCTTGCCGGAGCCGCTGTGCCCGAGCAGGGCCGTGAACTGCCCGGCAGGCAGGTCGAGGTCGATGCCGTCGAGGACCGTGCGCCCCTCGAAGGAGCGGGTCAGCCCGCGCAGCCGTACGGCGGGCCGGGTCAGCTGCTCAGTGTGCGGCGCCATGACAGCACCCTCCGTTCGATCAGGCGGACGAGGGTGTCCGAGACGAGGCCGAAGATGCCGTAGACGACGAGCCCGACGAGGATGACGTCGGTCTGGCCGTAGTTCTGCGCCTGGAACATCATGTAGCCGAGTCCGCTGGTGGCGTTGATCTGTTCGAGGACGACCAGGCCCAGCCAGGAGCCGGTCACGCCGAGCCGCAGCCCGACGAAGAAGCCGGGCAGCGCGCCCGGCACGACGACCTGCCGGACGAAGGCGAGCCGGGACAGCCCCTGCACCTCCGCCAGTTCCACGAACCGGTGGTCGATGCCGGACAGCGCGGAGTGCGTGTTCAGGTAGATCGGGATGTAGACGACGATGGCGATGATCGCGATCTTGAACGTCTCGCCGATGCCCAGCCACAGGATGAACAGCGGGATCAGCCCGAGCGTGGGCACCGCCCGGTTCAGCTGTACGCTCCCGTCGATCAGCGCCTCGCCGGCCCGGCTGAGCCCGGAGGCGAGGGCGAGGAGGATGCCCGCGGTCAGACCGATCGCGAAACCGGAGCCGGCCCGCCGGAGCGAGGTGAGGATGTCGTCCGGCAGGGTGCCCTCGGTCCACAGCCGGGCCCCGGTCTCCACCACCGTCCAGGGCGCGGGGATCGCGCCGGGGTCCAGCTGCCCGGCGGCGGAGGCGGCGGCCCACAGGACGAGGACGAGCGCGGGACCGAGCAGCCGGGCCGCGGGCAGCGGCTTGCCGGGGGAGAGGCGCCGTCGCCGGCGTACCTGGTGCTCCTCCTCCCCGACGGCGGCGGGCGGTGCGGGGGCGGGCGTGGCGGTGGTCGTGGTCACGGCGGTCACCTCCGGTACTCCTCGGGTACGGCCTTCGCGGCGAGGGACTCGAAGCGCCGGTCGAAGAGCTCGCCGACGTCGAACTTCTTCACGTAGCCGCCCTCCGCCAGCAGATCGGCGGTCTCCTGCTCCCAGGCGATCGCCTCGTCCCAGTTCGGCGGGAACAGCGGCTTGTTGGCCAGCTCGGTGATCGACTCGGCCTGGGCGAGGGTCAGGTTCTGCGTCTTGACGTAGTACTCCCGGTTCCATTCGTCCGGGTGCTCGTACTGCCACACCGCGCCCTTGGCCCAGTACGGGATGTACGCGGCGACCGCGGCGGCCTTCGCCCGGTCGGCCAGCACGGTGGCCGGCGCCCACAGCAGGTTGAGCAGGTCCACCACGTCCGTGGGGATGGTCCGGGCGCCCTTGGACCCGTACTGCTTGAGATAGGACGGCGCCTGGGTGTTGCCGAGCGGGGCGATGTCCACCTGCCCGGACTGCAGGGCGGTGAGGAACTGGTTGCTGGTCAGCGGGACCAGTTCGGCGTCGTCGTACTTCAGCCCCGCCTCCTTCAGGGCGCGCAGCAGGACGACGCCCTGGGCCTGGCCCTGGGAGAAGGCGAGCCGCTTGCCCCGGAAGTCCTCGACGGCGCGGATGTCGCTGCCGGGTCCGGTGGCGAAGAGGTAGTTGGGCCTGCGGGTGATGTTGATCGCGACGATCTTCGCGTCGAATCCCTGGTAGTACGCCTGGATCGGCGGGATTCCGGCGTTGTTGGCGAGTTCCAGGGACCGGGAGCGGAAGGCGTTGATGACATCCGGACCGGCCCCGATGTTCAGCCAGTCGCTCACCTCGAAGGGCAGTTCGTCGAGCCCGGCGAGCTTCAGCTGGAGCTGCTGGAAGTTCTGGAACGAGGAGATCTTCAGACTCGTACCGGCGGGGACCTTCTTGGCCAACGGGTCCTTCAGGGACGCCTCGTCGGCCACGGCGCCGGCTTCGGCGCAGCCGCTCAGCCCGGCCGCGGCGGCGGTGACGCCGAGCAGGGAGGTGAGGAAGAGCCGCCGGCCGACGCCGGACGCTGGGGGTGCGGGCATGGGGAACTCCCGGAGTTCATGAAAATGACACAGGGCAGGAAAGAGCGATGAATTCCGGGCAGGAAAAGGCCGCGGAGGGGAATTCACGCAGGAGGGGAGGGACGCTTCGGGTGCTCGCGCGTCAACGTGTCAGCAACAGAGGGTGCGACAGCTCATGACCAGGAGTTTCCTGTCCTCGGAGGAGGTCTGTCAACATTCGGAGTTTCTGAATTAATTCAGCTCAGGTGAAACGCCCAGCGGATCCCGGTAGAGGACGTCGAGAACCACCGATCCGCCGGCCACGGCCAGCACGGAATCCGGGAAACTCGTCGGTACGACCGTGGCCGCCCGCTCCTCGTCGAGTTCGGCGCGCAGCACGGCGAGGCAGTCCGGCCGGTGGACGACACCGATCTCGGTGACGACGACGCTCTCCGGATTGAGCACGTCGGTCAGCAGCCGCACCGCGCGCCCCGCCATGCGCGCCCGCTCCCGCAGCAGCCGTACGGCCACCGGATGCCCGGCCGCCGCCGCGTCGACCACGTGTGCCGGGTCGGCGCCGTCGGTGACACCGGCCTCCCGTGCCCGCCGGCACAGGGTGCGCTCGCTCAACTCCGCCTGGAGGCAGCCGGACCGGCCGCACACGCAGGGTTCGGTGCCGCCCGCGAGCGGCAGATGGGCGATCGCCCCCGCCTGCGAGCGGGGGCCGTGGTGCACCTCGTCGTGGGTGGCGAACGCCGCGTCGACCATGTTGCCGGCGAACAGGTGCAGCGCGCTGCGGCTGCCGCGCGCCGCCCGCCCGAACAGCCGCTCCGCGTCGGCCAACGCCCGCGCGTGCCCGTCCACATGGACCGGCAGCCCGGTGTGCGCGGCGAGCACCTTCCGCACCGGGACCTCGCGCCAGCCCAGCAGCGGATGCTCGACGACGGCGCCGGCCTGCCGGTCCACCCAGCCGCCGGCGGCGAAGCCGACACCCAGCGGCCGGGCGTCCGGCAACCGCTCCAGAAGGGCCGCCAGACCGCCGGCGGCCCGCGCCAGCACCCGCGACGGCTCGGTCCCCTCGTGCCGCAGCCGCCGCTCGGCCAGCACCCGGCCGCGCAGATCGAGCAGCGCCACCGTGGTGTACGGCACCGCCACGTGCACGCCGCCCACCACCAGCCGGGACCGGTCCACGTCCACCGGCAGGTGCGGCCGGCCGACGCCTCCCGACCGGCGGGGCGCGGCGGCCTCCCGGACGAGTCCGAGCCGCGCCAGCCGGGCGCAGTGGTCGGTCACCGAGGCGGGGGACAGTCCGGTGAGCCGGGCGATGGTGCTGCGCGCCACCGGCCCGTGCTCCAGCACGGACCGCAGCACCACACTGGCACTGGTCCGCCGCCGGTCGGGGTCGGCCACGCGCGGTACGGGAGAGGGGGAAGGGGGTGCCACGGTACGAAGCATGGGGAACTTCCTCGGGAACGGGTCCGACACTGCGCCGTCGTACGGGAGTCGAGGCGCGCCGGATCCGCTCCGCCCGCCTCGCTAGCGGAGGCGACAGGCGGTGGCGCCCACGCGTCGCAGGTCGACGTGGCGACGCGAGGTGAAGTTCCGGGACTGGGCGACCATGGCTCGAAGCTAGCAAACCGCCTCCGCGCTGCCCAGACGGCGACCGACGGGCGAGACGGCACCCGAGAGGCCGTACGGTGCGTTTGGTGGATCCCTACAGCCGCCCTACCACCCAAAGGTGTTGGCGAAACCACCTCACCTCAGTGACCGGCGTCACCTCACACCCCTCGTCACCCTTGTCCTTTGTCCGGAGCCCACCAAGACCGCGTCGGCGCCTTTGTCGAGCGCTGACGGTGATCGGCGCGCGGGCGCCGGTATAGCGTCGCGGTGTCCCCAACTGCCCTCACCCCGCGGAGACCCCATGAGCACCGCTACCGTCACGTCCGCCCGATCCGGACAGGTCCTCGCGGACCTCGTCCCGGCCTCCCGCGTCCGGGACGCCGCGCTCGTGCTCGGCGGCGCCGCGCTCACCGGCCTCGCCGCCCAGATCGCGGTGCCCGTCCCCGGCTCCCCGGTGCCGGTGACCGGCCAGACCTTCGCGGCGCTCCTCGTCGGCACCGCCCTCGGCGCCCGCCGCGGCTTCGCCTCCCTCGCGGTGTACGCGCTGGTGGGCGCGGCCGGCGTGCCGTGGTTCGCGGAGGGCAGGTCGGGGATGGGCATGCCGTCCTTCGGTTACGTCCTCGGCATGCTGCTGGCCTCCGTCGTCGTGGGCGCGCTGGCCCGCCGCGGAGCCGACCGCTCCGCCTGGCGCACGGCGGGCACCATGGTGCTCGGCTCGGCGGTCATCTACGCCGTCGGCGTGCCCTACCTGGCCCTCGCCACCGGCATGTCCGCCTCCGCCGCGATCGCGGCCGGCCTCACCCCGTTCCTCGTCGGCGACGCCCTGAAGGCGGCCCTGGCGATGGGCGTGCTGCCGACGGCCTGGAAGTTCGCCGGCAAGCGGTGATCGCCCGGCTTCTGCGGCAAGAGGCCCGGCGGGGGCGCCGTACAGCGCC
>NZ_JBHWHX010000028.1:95196-103845 GCF_042732315.1 Streptomyces sp. NPDC059787 | reverse complement strand
CCTCGTCGGGGATCCGGCGCTGCCCGGAGGTCCCGCCGCGCATCGTCGCGCCGAGTTCCTCCAGGTCCTCGTGGACGAGAGCCTGGGGTCCGTCGCACAGCGCGGTCGTCGGGTCGGGGTGCACGTCGACGATGACTCCGTCGGCGCCGACGGCCAGCGCCGCCCGGGTGAGGGGCAGCACGAGGTCGCGCCGCCCGCCCGAGTGGGAGGGGTCGACGACGACGGGAAGATGCGACAGCCGCTGGACGACGGGCACGGCGGCGATGTCCAGTGTGTTGCGCGTGGCCGTCTCGAACGTCCGGATGCCGCGTTCGCACAGCACGATGCCGAGGTTGCCGCGCTGCGCGATGTACTCGGCGGCCATCAGCCACTCCTCGACGGTCGCGGACATCCCCCGCTTGAGCATCACCGGCTTGCCCACGTCGCCGACGGCCTGCAGCAGCGCGAAGTTCTGCGCGTTGCGCGTGCCGATCTGCAGCATGTCGGCGTACGAGGCGACCAGTTCGACGTCGTGGGCGTCGACCACCTCGGTGACGACGGGCAGTCCGGTCTCGGCCCGGACGTCGGCGAGGATCTTCAGCCCCGCCTCTCCCAGGCCCTGGAAGGCGTAGGGGGAGGTCCTGGGCTTGAAGGCGCCGCCCCGCAGCACGGTCGCGCCCGCCGCCCGGGCCATGAGCGCCGCCCGCAGCGTCTGCTCCGGCGTCTCCACCGCGCAGGGCCCGGCGATCAGCGTCGGGGCTCCGGGGCCGATCGGTACCCCGCCCACCCGGACCACCGACCGCTCCGGGTGGCTCTGCCGGCTGATCAGCTTGTACGGCACCGAGACGCGCAGCACCTCGGCGACCCCGCGCAGGGCGCCGAGGCTGAGCGTGCCGAACTGCTCGATGTCGCCGACCAGTCCGACGACGGTGCGGCTCGTGCCGCGGCTGACGAACGCCTCGCCGCCCGCCGACTCGACCCGCGCGACGACCGCGGCGAGGTCCGACGCCGTGGCCTGCGGCATCATCACGATCACCATGTCTCAACCCCGGACAACGGCCTGCCCCCAGTCCTCGTCGGGCCCGAACAGCTTGCGCGGCTTCATGGCGTCCAGCCGCTCCGTCAGCAGCGCGGTCGGCACCAGCGTGCCCTCGGGCACCGCGCCGGCCACACAGGGCACCCCGAGTTCCGCCTCGACGGACGCGGCGAGCGACGCGGCGGCCACCTCACCGTCCGGGCCGGGCACCTCGATCTCGACGACCAGACGGTCCCGTTCGGCCCTGGCCCGCCAGAACAGCACGCCGTAGGAGGCCGGGAGCCGGTAGACCAGCTCCTCCACCTGGATCTGCCCGAGGCGCCGCCCGGCGACCGTGTGGCCCTGGCCGAGCCGGCCCAACACCCGCACGGTGGGGAGCCGCCACCCGCACGGGCAGTCCTCGTACCGCAGTTCCACCACGTCCTCGAGGTTGTAGCGCACCAGCGGCATCGCCTCCCGGTACAGGGGGGTGATGACCAACTGCCCGGTGCCCTCGGCCGTGACGTCGCCGGTCTGCGGGTCGTAGATCTCCGGCAGCACCCGGTCGGCCCAGAAGTGCATCCGGCCGTACGGGCAGTCGCTGCCCAGCGGGCCGACCTCGGTGCAGCCGTACTCCTCGATGACCGGAGCGCCCCAGAGCTCCTCGATCCGGCGGCGGCGCGCGCTGCTCATCGGCTCGCCCGCCACGTACAGCGCCCGCAGCGACGTGAAGGAGCCGACGGGATGGCCGGCGGCCTTGGCCGCCGCGACCCACAGCAGACTCTCGCTCGGCGTGGACCAGGTCAGCGTCACCTCGAGGTCGCGCAGTACGCGCACGACCCGCGAGTAGGGCACCGCGAGGGAGCGGCAGTCGCCGGGGACGACGGTCGCGCCGCCGCGCATGGCGGCCCAGTGGGCCATGTGCCCGGCGAGCACCAGCCCGTAGGGGATGCGCACCAGCATGGTGTCCTGGGGGCCGAGCGGGACGGTCTTGCGGACGAACCGGTCGGCCAGGTCGGTCCACTCCGCCTCCGTGAAGTAGGCGGGAGTGGGGTTGCCGGTGCTGCCGCTGGACTCGTGGTAGGTGGCCAGGCGCTCCTTGGGCACGCCGAGCATGCCGAAGGGGTAGCTGTCGCGCAGGTCCGACTTCCCGGTGAGGCCCACCGTGGACAGTTCCTGCCCGGCCCGAAGACGCTTCGCGTAGAACGGCGAGTCGAGGGCGTGCCGCAGCGTCGGCCCGATCCGCTCCCGCTGGAGCGCCCGCAGTTCGTCGAAGGTCTTCCAGTCGCCGATGGCCGGCAGCGCGCCGGGCGCCCCGGTGTTCAGGGTGACGGTCACAGATCCGCTCCCACCCGCGCGGCCTCGGTGATGGCGCCGGAGGAGATCATCTCCACGACCGCGGCGATGTCGTCGTCCATCTGCCGGTCCCTGGCGGCGAAGGGGACCTCCTTGCGGATGCGCGTGTGCACGGCCCTGGTGCGGGGGCTCATCTCGTCGACGCCGCGCAGTTCGACGGCCTGGCAGGCCGCGAGGAGGTGGATGGCCGCGACCTCACGGGTCAGTTCGATCACGTTGCGCGCGTCGCGCGCCGCGATCGGGGCCATGCTGACCTTGTCCTGGTTGTGCGCCTCGGTGGAGCGGGAGAAGGTGGAAGCCGGGCCCGCGTGCTTGAGCGCCTCGGCGGTGAGCGAGGAGCACGCGATCTGCATGCCCTTGAAGCCGTGCTGCAGCCCGGCCTCGGTGTCGTCGTCGTCCACCCGGGCGATCAGGTTGGGCGTGAGGCCGTTGTTGAACTTCTCGTCTACCAGGAGCGCGAGCTGCCGGTCGAGCAGGTCGGCGATGCCGGCGACGGCGGTCTTCAGCGAGTCCATCGCGGTGACGACGTGCCCGCCGTAGAAGTTGCCGCCGCTGTACACGGCGCCCGTGGAGGGGTCGAACAGCGGGTTGTCGCTGGAGGAGTTGATCTCCACCGTCATCCAGGTGCGGACCCAGTCCAGCATGTCCCGCAGCACGCCGTTGACGTGCGGGGCGCAACGCAGCGAGTAGCGGTCCTGGATGCTGCGCGTGAGCTTCTGGTAGTGCCGGCCGTCCAGCGGGACGTTCAGGTCGACGACCTGGTCGTAGGTCATGGCGAGCGCGGAGCCCTCGAGCAGTTCGTGGATGAGCGCGGCACTGGCGCCCTGACCGCTGTGCGGCTTCTCGGCGTGGATGAACGGCGCGTAGTGGCCCCGGTTGCCGAGCATGCCCTCGCTCGCCAGCGCGGTGCAGATGTCCGCCACATCGGCGAGTTCGGCCGCCGCCTCGGTGTTCAGGACGGCGAACGCCGAGCTGAAGGAGGTGCCGTTGATCAGCGCGAGTCCGTCCTTGGCCTCCAGCGTCACGGGCTCGAGGCCCAGTTCGGCCAGCACGTCCGCGGCCGGGCGCGTCTCGCCGCGGTGGCGCACCTTGCCCTGGCCGGTCAGCGCGTAGGCGAGGTAGCAGAGCGGGACGAGGTCGCCGCTGGCGCCGACCGAGCCGCGCTCGGGGATGGTCGGCAGGATGTCGTGCCGGAGGAAGTCCAGCAGCAGGTCCACGACGGGGAGGCTGACGCCGGAGTTGCCCCGGGCCAGGCAGTTGGCGCGGATCAGCAGGGTGGCGCGCACGACCTCGTCGGAGGCCAGCGGGCCGGTTCCGTTCAGGTGGTAGCGGATCAGTTCGTTCTGCAGCCGTGCGGTCTTCTCGGGCGATATCTGCCGGTTGACGCTGTCGCCGAAACCCGTCGTCACCCCGTAGATGGGCTTGCCGGTCGCGAGGATCTCCAGCTTCAGGTTCCGGGAGGCGTTCATGGCCCGCAACGCGCTCTCGGAGACCGCGAAATCCGAACCTTCGCGGGAGGCGGTGGCCACGGTCTGGCCGATGCTCAGGCCGTGCCCGTCAATCTTCATGGTCGTCACTTGTGGACACCTTTCTCGCCGGTTGTCCACGAGTCTTGACCGCTGATGTTCTCCGTCGATATCGGAAACGCCCCGCACGCGATATCCGGACGAGATGCCGGAGATACCCGCCCTCATCAGGGTTGACCCCAAGACCGGCACGGAGAAATGAGGAACTCCCATGATCTCCAACGGCGCGTTCGGCAGGCGGCTCCGCCTGCGGCGCCTCTACCGAAACGATTCCGAACGGCTGCTGATCGTGCCGCTGGACCACTCGGTGAGCGACGGTCCGATCACCGGCGGCGAGGGGCTCGACGCGCTCGTGGGCCGGTTGGCCACCCATGGGGTGGACGCGGTCGTCCTGCACAAGGGCAGTCTCCGGCACGTCGATCCCGCCTGGTTCGGCAGCACCTCGCTCATCGTCCATCTGAGCGCCGGCACCGTGCACGCCGCCGACCCGGACGCCAAGTACCTGGTGGCCGGCGTCGAGGAGAGCCTGCGGCTGGGCGCGGACGCGGTGAGCGTGCACGTCAACCTGGGCTCGGACAGCGAACAGCAGCAGATATCCGACCTGGCCGCGGTCGCCGACGCCTGCGACCGCTGGAACGTGCCGCTGCTGGCGATGATGTACCCCCGCGGCCCCAGGATCAGCGATCCGCGCGACCCCGCACTGGTCGCGCACGCGGTGTCCCTGGCCGCCGATCTCGGAGCCGACCTGGTGAAGGCCCCGTACGTCGGTTCGGTGACGGAGATGAAGGAGATCACCTCCCGCTCTCCCGTCCCGGTCATCACCGTCGGCGGCCCGCGCAACGACGACGAGGGCCAGGTCCTGGCGCAGGTCGGCGAGGCGCTGAGCGCGGGCGTCGCGGGCGTGGCCATGGGCCGCAACGTCTTCGAGGCACCCGATCCCGGCGCCATGGCCGCGAAGCTGGCCCACCTCATCCACAGTGTGTGACCTCTAGGAGCCCTACGCATGAAGCTCAGTTGGCTGGACATCCGGAACCTCGACGAGGCGCGGGACGCCATCGTCCAGGAGGCGCTGCACCAGCGGGTCGACGGCATCGTCGCGTCGGACCCGGCGGCCCTCGAGGGCCTGCCCCCGACCGTCACCAAGGTGCTGTTCCCCCGGGGCAAGGCCCTCCCGGAGGACTTCGGCGAGGCCACCGTGGTCATCGTGGACCCGGACTTCCACAAAATCACCCCCGCCGAGCTGGCGATCCGGCATCCGGGGCTGGAATTCGGCCGGTTCGTGGAGATCGTCGACGCGAAGACGCTCGAGGACGCCTGCCAGTCGGCGCGCACCGAGCAGTGGAGCCTGCTGCTGTTCCGCGACCCCACCAAGATCCCGCTGGAGATCGTCATCGCGGCGTCCGCCGCTTCCCGGGGCAGCCTGATCACGGTGGCCGCCGACGTCGAGGAGGCCGAGATCATCTTCGGCGTGCTCGAGCACGGCTCCGACGGCGTCATGATGGCGCCCCGCAAGGTCGGCGACGCGACCGCCCTGAAGGCCGTGGTGAACGCCGAGACCCCCGACCTGACCCTGACCGAGCTCGAGGTCGTCAGCACCGAGCACGTCGGCATGGGCGAGCGCGCCTGCGTCGACACGTGCACCTACTTCCGCAAGGACGAGGGCATCCTGGTCGGGTCGCACTCCAAGGGCATGATCCTCTGCGTCAGCGAGACCCACCCGCTGCCGTACATGCCGACCCGCCCGTTCCGGGTGAACGCCGGTGCCATCCACTCGTACACGCTGTCCAAGGACGGCCGCACCAACTACCTCAGCGAGCTGAAGGCGGGCAGCAAGGTCGTGGCCGCCGACGTCGAGGGCCGTACCCGGCTCGTCACCGTGGGCCGGGTCAAGATCGAGACCAGGCCGCTGATCTCGGTGAACGCGGTTTCCGCAGACGGCCGCGAGGTCAACCTGATCCTGCAGGACGACTGGCACGTGCGGGTGCTGGGCCCGGGTGGCACGGTCCTCAACAGCACCGAGCTGAAGCCCGGCGACAAGGTGCTCGGCTTCCTGCCGACGGAGGACCGGCACGTCGGCTACCCGCTCGACGAGTTCTGCCTCGAGACGTGACGTAGTGGACGCGCTCCTGTTCGTTCCGGTCCGGGCCGGCGACCACGAGGGCGCGCCGGCCGTCGTGCGTACGGCCCGGCCGGGCGCCGGCCGGGAGCGGGTCGGCCTCGCCTTCACCGGCGAGGAACGGCTCCACGCGGCGCTGGGGCCCACCCAGCGGTGGATCCGGTTGTCACGGCCCGCGCTCCTGGCGCTGCTCCGGCCGCTCGGGATCGAGGACGTCCGGACCGACCCGCTCTACGTCGGACCGGAGATGCCGAGTATGCCGGAGCCGGCGGAACCGCCGGCCGTGGACCTCCACGCGGACGGGTCCGTCCTGGCCGGGGCGTCCCGTCACGCGCAGTGGTTGCCGGACGAGGTGTGGTGACGGCGGCCGGCTCCGGCCGCCGGCACCGGCCCGGTACCGCCAAGTGGCGTACGGTGGTGTTCGATTGGGGACAGGCAAGGCTCATCTCATCATCCACAGGTCACCCCGGAACGGAGTGCCGGAGCATGCCCACTGCGATCGGACGCGACGAACTCATCTCACGTGCCGGACGTGCCGACAGCCCGCACACGCTGTTCAGCACGCTCGCGACGCAACTGCGCAGGGTGGTCCCGTACGACGCCGCCGTCTGGCGTGCCACGGATCCGGAGACCGGGATGGTCACGTCGCCGGTCTTCGCGGAGAACATCGAGGACCACAGCTGCGCCGTCTACTGGCAGTACGAGCTGTTCACGGAGAAGGTCAACCTGTTCCGGGACCTCGCGCTGGCGCCGGTGCCGGTGGCGAGCCTGTGGGCCACCACCGGCGGGGAGCCCGAGCGCAGTTCCCTGTACCGGGGCTTCCTGGCACCGCGCGGGGTGCACGACGAACTGCGGGCCGTGCTGCGGGTGGACGGCAGGCCGCACGGGTACGTCAGCCTGTTCCGCGAGAAGGGGCGGGCCGAGTTCAGCACCGGGGAGCGTGCGTTCCTGGAGGACCTGGGCACGCCGATAGCCCGCCTGCTCAGGGCGTACGCCAAGCGGCGCCCCGAGCCCTCCGAGGACGCGCTGACCGGCACCGGGCTGCTGCTGTTCGACGCCGACGGCGCCCTGGTCTCGGCCAACGACGAGGCACGGCGCTATCTGGAGGAGATGCCGGAGGGCCCCGCCTCGCTCACCGCGCTCGGCATCCGCGTACCGCTGTGGGTGCACGGCACCGCGATGCGGGCCAGGGCGATCGCGGAGGAGCGCGGCGGCGACACCGCGCGGATCAGGATGCGCACCCGCACCGGCCGCTGGCTGGTGTGCCACGCGTCCTGCCTGCGGGGAGCCGACGGACGGGTGGGGGTCTCCGCGGTGGTCATCGAACGCGCCCCGGTCTCCGACGTCACACCGCTCATCGTGCAGGCCTACGAGCTGTCGGAACGGGAGTTCGAGGTCACCCAGCGGGTGGCGCGCGGCCTGTCCACCAGCGGCATCTCCGAGGAGCTCCACCTGTCGCCGCACACCGTGCGCGACCACATCAAGGCGATCTTCGGAAAGCTCGGCGTGTCCAGCCGCGGCGAGCTGGTGGGCCAGCTGTTCACCGAGTACTACGACCCCGCGCCCCCGTCCCCCTCCGTCACCGGCCGACGGGGCTAGTACCCCTCCGGCGGGTGCACAGCGCCGGCGATGTCCGTCCGCGCCGTCGGACGCGGCCGACGCCACCGCCCGCCCCCGCCCCGACGGCACTGGCCAGGGCCTTCGCGGCCGGCCTCAGGCCCTGACCGGAGGCCGGCCACGCGGCGGGGGCCGGCCGGCCCGAGCGCATGCGTGCCATCAGGGACCTGCCGGCACCCGCACCGTTCCCGGTCACCCGGCCGAGTACCGGGGAGCCCGCATCCTCCTCCACGTCCCGGTCGCCACGAGGACTGCCGGAAGAGCTCGATTGATCAGCGCGCCTCCACTCCATACGCTGTCCAGGTAAGCCTTACCTGACTTGCTCGGCAAGTCCGGTGCCCCGCTCCCCGACCACAGCCCGCTGTCCGGACGTGCGAGCCCCGGCACCCCGGACCGGAAGTGGAACACAGGTCGATGAGAACGCCACGCTCGCCGCGGTACGCGGTCGGGAGCCGCTGAACCATGCTCGAGAAGCTCACCGCAGTACTGCCCGACCTGGCGCCCTGGCGCTCCTCCCGCGACTTCCGCCTCCTGTGGGTGCAGGGCCTGGTCACCTACCTCGGCAGCGTGATGGCGCTGATCGCGCTGCCGCTCCAGATCAAGGAACTGACCGGCTCACCGCTCGCGGTGGGCGCGATGGGCGCCGTCGAACTGGTGCCGTTGGGGGTCTTCGGCCTGTACGGCGGGGCACTCGCGGACGCGGTGGACCGGCGCAAGGTCATCGTGCTCACCGAGGCGGGACTGGGACTGCTGGCCGTCGTCCTGCTGCTGAACGTGCTGCTGCCGCACCCCATGCTGTGGCCGCTGTACGTGGTGGCGGCCGGGGTCGCGGCACTCGCGGGACTCCAGCGCCCCGCCCTGGACTCGCTGCTGGCCCGGATCGTCCCGCACGACCAGCTCGCCGCCGCGGCCGCGCTGAACGCCCTGCGCTGGCAGGCGGGCGCGATCGGCGGACCCGCGCTGGCCGGCCTCGTGGTGGCGTACGCGGGCCGACAGGCCCCCCCACAACCACCACCCAGCAGGGATCTTGAGGACGGCAC
>NZ_JBHWHX010000028.1:0-95186 GCF_042732315.1 Streptomyces sp. NPDC059787 | reverse complement strand
GGGGCCCTCGGCGCTCCCCCCCCCCGCCCCCCCCACCACGGTGGTCTGCTTCTTCGCGTCGGTCCTGATGTGCCGCCGGCTCTCACCCGTGCCGCCCGTCGAGCACGCCGCCAAGCCGTCGTTGCGCGGCATCGCCGAAGGGGCCAGGTACGCCTGGTCACGGCCGGTGCTCCTCGGCACGTACGCGGTGGACCTGGCGGCGATGTTCTTCGCCTTCCCCAACACGATCTTCCCCTTCCTCGCCGACGAGCTCGACGCCGACTGGTCGCTGGGCCTGATGTACTCGGCGGGCGCCGTCGGGTCGCTGCTGCTCAGCCTGACCAGCGGCTGGGTCTCCCGCACCCGGCGGCACGGCCTGCTGGTGGTGTTCGGCGCCGCCGGCTGGGGCCTGGCCATGGCGGCGGCCGGCTGGACGTCGAACGTCTGGCTGGTCCTGGCGTGCCTCGGCCTGGCGGGAGCGGGGGACATGCTCAGCGGGCTGGGCCGCTCGACCATCTGGAACCAGACCATCCCCGACCGGCTGCGCGGCCGGCTCGCCGGCATCGAGGTCCTCTCCTACAGCGTCGGTCCCCAGCTCGGCCAGGTCCGCGCCGGGGCGATGGCCGGCTGGACCGGCGCCCGCCCGGCGATCTGGACCGGCGGACTCGCCTGTGTCGCCGCGGTGGGCCTGCTCACCGCCGCACTCCCCGGACTCGTCAGCTACGACGCCCGCACCGACGAGGACGCCCGCCGCCGCGCCGACGAGAGCGCCGGAACCGCGCCGGACCGTGAGGGCGCCGGAACCGCGCCGGACCGTGAGGGCGCCGGCGTCGATCGGTAGCCTGCTGACCGATCAGGGCCGAACAGACGGGCAACGTTGTCGGCACCGCGCGAACTCCGAGGCGAGAGACGCAGTTTACGACTCGACCCACACTTCAAGGCACCTTCGACATGGAGGTCCCGGGGCCGGGTCGCTGATCTGGGCTTTTGTTGCCCGTTGAGACCCTGACCTGTGGTGATGCTTCTTTAAGCGTCTTTCGGCGGGGTACCGGTTCATGCCGCCGGAACTCCCCAGGGCCTCCCCAGCGACGAAAAACTCCCCAGCCGCTCCCTGGAGGGAGCGGCTGGGAAGTGCCGGCGGAAGGCCGCCCACCTGGGATCTGGGCATGGTGAGGAGTGGGCGTGGAGCAGAGCTCGGCTTCGGCCGGCGTCACCAGCTCATCCTCATGGGACGCCCGCAGCCGAAACGTCGGGTCCACGGCGAGCACTTCCACAAAGTGCTCGGCATCCAGAGCACGACAGCTTGACGCCGGCACACGGGGCTGAGTCCGTCCGGAACTCCCGCTTGTCGGCCGATGGTTCCTGCTCGGGCCCAGCCCGGTGCGACGCGCCGTCGTGGAGACCGGTCGTCGGCTTCGACGCGCAGGTGACGCTCGAACTCGTGGTCCGGCGCTCCTCCGCACCGGCGCTCGGGGAGCCTACGGAGATGAGGGCGTCGGCTCAGCGGCGGGGGTGGCCCGTTCAACCGGTCGCCGCTCCACGCGCATGGCCAGCAGGAGCAACCCGGCCGCGCAGAACACGACGCCCGTCGTGACGTACAGGGCCGGCGGTGTCCAGCCCGCGTCCAGCAGCCGGCCGGCCGCGGTGGGCGCGATGATGGCGCCCGCCCGGCCGACACTGATCGCTGCTCCCACACCCGTGGCCCGCAGCGGTGTCGGGTAGACGCTCGGTGTCAGCGCGTAGAGGCCGGCGATGCACCCGTTGACTGCCACTCCGATGACCGCGCCGATGCAGAAGGCCAGGACGAGCGTGCCGGTGGAGGCCGCGAAGGCCACGACGAGTGCCGCGGACACGAAGAGGTACGTACGCAGGACGTTGCCGAGCGCGTACCGCGCGGCCAGTGCGCCCAGGAGCGCGGTGCCGAAGACGCCGCCCAGGTTGAGCAGCGTTCCGCCGGTCAGGCTCTGGTGGGCGGACATGCCGGCCTCCACCAACAAGGTCGGTGTCCAGCTCGTGACGAAGTAGAAGGCCGCCATGACGAGGAAGAAGGCTCCCCACAGCACCAGGGTGGGACGGCGCAGGTCCGGTGCCAGGAGGCGGCGGAACCCTCCTGAGGAGGTGGGTTTCGTCGGTTCCCTGTCCGGGAGTGCGGACGGCTCCGGTTGCCCCATGCGGCGGGCCAGTGCGTTGACACGGCTCAGGGCGTCGGCGGGTCTCCTGCTGAGGAGGAAGTCGATTGATTCCGGCAGGAGACGGAGGGCGAGGGGGACGACAGCCAGGGTGGCGAGTCCGCCGGCCAGGAACACCGAACGCCACCCGTAGCGGTCGATGAGGGCGACCGAGGAGACGCCGCCGATCGTCGCGCCCACGGCGTACCCGGTGGAGTTGAGGCTGACGGCCAGACCGCGCCAGCGCCGGGAGGCGAACTCACCGGCGATGACGTTGCTGCAGGCGAGAACGGCGCCGATACCAACGCCGGTGAGGAGGCGGAGTGCCCCCAACTGCTGCCAGTTCTGGCTGGCTGAGGAGAGCAGCATGCCCCCGGCGGCGACGGTCAGGCCGGCCAGGATGACCGGCCGTCGGCCGATCCGGTCGGCCCAGGGGGCGACGAGCAGGGCGCCCAACGCCATTCCTGCCAGCCCGCTGCTCAGCAGGAGCCCGAGAGTTCCGGAGTCGAGGTGCCATTCGCCGGAGACGGTCTTGCCGGTGAAGGACATGACCAGCACGTCGAACCCGTCAAGGGTGTTGAGAAGCACGCAAATGGCGATCGCGCCCCACTGGAAGCGGCTCATGGGCCCGTTGTCCAGGGCCTGCTGAAGACGGGCGGTCACCGGATGGCCTGCGGTGCGGCGGGGTGTTGAGGACACTTCTCCATGGCAGCACTCCGTTGTCGACTGCGGTGGAGCCGAACGGACTCGTAGGCGCCGTGGGCGGAGCCTCGGGTTCGGCTGTCGGAGCAGCCATGGTGCGAGCGGTGGTCCCGCGCGGCCAGGTGGTTTTCCGGATGCCGGGAAACCGATTGTTACGGGTGGGTGCTCCTCAGGAGTCGGACGTGCGAAGCGCCCGGGAGATGGCGCGACCGGTCGAGCGGACGAGGTCGGCCAGTGTTCCCACGGGCGTGGATCCGTGCCGGACGACGACGGAGACGGCTGCGGTCACCTCGCCGCCGGTGGTCGTGACGGGCGCGGCGACCGAGAGGGTGTCGGTGGACAGCTGCCGGTCGCTGACCGCGTATCCGCAGGTGCGTGTCCGGGCGAGGACCGCCCTGAGCCGGCCGCTGTCGGTGAGGGTGAAGGGGGTGTGCCGGGGGATCTCCCGCACGAGAGCGTCGTCCTGTACGGCCACCGGTGCGTGGGCGAGCAGCACCAGTCCCGCGGCTGTCGTCGTGATGCCCAGCCGTCCTCCCACTCGTGTCAGAGTGGGCACGGCACCGCTGGGGGCGATGCGTTCCACGAAGACGATCTCGCTCGCGTCGCGGACGGCGAGCTGCACGTTCTCGCGGACGAGGGAGGAGAGGTCCTCCAGGTGGGGCAGCGCACGTTCGCGCAGCCCTTGACTGCGCGGGGCCAGGGACGCGACCTCCCACAGCCATAGCCCGATGCGGTAGCGGCCCTGCGCGTCGCGTTCCAGAGCCCCCCACGCGAGCAGGTCGCCCAGCATGCGGTGCACGGTGGACACGGGCAGACCTGATCGCCGGGCCAGCTCGCTCAGGGACAGGTGGGGACGTTGTGCGCTGAAGGCACCGAGGATCCGCAGGGCGCGGGCGATGACGGGCCCCGTCCCCGTGGCGGGCGAGGACCCGGCTTCCTGCGGGGTCGCCGAGGAAGGTGCGATGCGCAGGGCGTGGTGAGTCAAGGCGTGAGTCCTTCCTCGCTCCGGGGATGGCCCGTCTCGCACGGGACTCACGGGCCGCCGCGGAGCGACTCGTCGTCCAATGAGGCGATTTTGCGAAGGATGGCGACGGCCTGCTTCCGCTCGTCGCCGGGCAGCGCGTCGAGAAGTTGCTCGTTGATGTCCTCGGCCGGGCCGATCAAAGAGTCGAGCAGTGCGGACCCCTCGTCCGTGAGGCTCAGCAGGGTCCGTCGGCGGTCCTCCTCGTCGCGTACCTGACTGACGTAGTGCTGGTCGGTCAGCCGACGGACGATGTGGTTGACCGTCGAGCGGTCCAGTGAGGTGAAGCGCGCGAGGGTGCGCTGGTCGATGCCGGGGTCGCGGCTGAGGGTGTTGAGGACGGCGAACTGCTGGGAGGTGATCTCCCGGGACACGTGCCGGTACCACAGGGCGGTGTGCACCTGTTCCGCGCGCCGGATCAGGTGCCCGACGTAGTTGTGCAGTTCCAGTGCGTGCGCCACAGTGTTCCGTCCGTCTGCCGCCGGGGTGGTACCGGCCGGGATACGGCCGGTGTGGGGAGTCTACGAGTGCCGGCACCACCCCGGCGGCGAGCGCGCGGTCAGTGGCTGCGGCGGCCGGGGCGCTGGTCGTAGGGCGTGGCCCGGGAACCGTCGACGCCGACCTCCAGGCGACCGACCTTCTCGATGTCCAGGACCACGCGGTCACCGTGGCTGAGCGGTCCCACTCCGGCCGGGGTGCCGGTCGCGATCACGTCGCCCGGGTGCAGGGTCATGACGGAGGAGGCGTAGGCGATCAGTTCACGGACGCCGAAGACGAGGTCCGCGGTGTTGGTGCGCTGCCTGGTGGTGCCGCCGACGTCGCAGCGCAGGTCGAGGGTGTCCGGGTCCGGGATCGCGTCGGCGGTCACGATCCAGGGGCCGAGGGGGGTGAAGGTGTCGAAGGACTTGCGGGTGGAGCGGTCCTCGCCGGAGCGGACGGTGATGTCCAGGACGCAGGTGTAGCCGAAGACGTGGTCCAGGGCGTCGTCCGCGCCGACGTGCGAAGCGGTGCGGCCGATGACGACGCCCAGTTCGCCTTCTTGATCGGTGCGTTTGTCGGAGTAGGGGAGGAGGACGTCCTCGCCCGGGCCGATGACGGAGGAGTTCGCCTTGAGGAAGACGCCGAGGTCCGCGACCGAGGTGGTGTACTCCATCTCGGCTTTGTGATCGAGGTAGTTGACCGGTGCGCCGATGATCTTCCCGGGGCGGGGGAGCGGGGCCTCCAGGGCCGCTTCGGCCAGCGGGATCCGGGGCCGGCCGGCGAGTTCGAACCGGACCGTCTCCCCGTCGGCGGTCGTCTCGATGTACCGCTGGAGCGCGCCGACGGGGCCGGCGGTGTCGGCTCCGGTGACCTGGTCGGTCACGTCGACGAGGTCGTCGCCGTCGACGAGTCCGAGGCGTCCCTTGTTGAACAGTGCCAGTCGCATGCTGGCCTCCTTGTGGGTGTCGGGTGGACGGACGGGTCAGGCGCCGGGGCCGGCGTCTTCGGTGCGGTAGAGGCCGAGGGAGCGCATGACGGGCTCGTCGCTGTAGGAGAACAGGACGGCGTCCGCGGAGGCCGAGGTGTTGACGTGGCGGTAGGAGGCCCAGCCGGGGACGGCGAAGGTGTCGTGCTCGGACCACTCCAGCCGTTCGCCGTCGACGATCGTGGCGCCCTCGCCGCGGACGACGTTGAAGACGGTCGAGGCCGTGTGGCGGCGACCGGCCCCCTCGAAGCCGGGGCGCAGCCGCTGGATGCGGCAGCTGATGGTGGGCATGACCGGGCCGCCGGTCCAGGGGTTGGTGTACTCCAGGACGACACCGTCGACGTCGCTGCCGTCGGCCGTGTCGGCGATGGCGTCCAGGGCGCGCTCCGTCTCCTCCCAGGTGTACCGGGTGACGGGGGAGTTGGGTCCGTCCTGGGTGAGCCAGGCGGGGGTGAGCCGGCCGTGCAGGAACTGGCGGCTGCCGGCGTCGTCGGGCTTGGTCACGGGCTGGAGTCGCTGCGGGTACTGCTCGTAGAAGCCGGCCTCCAGGGCGTTGACCAGGGGGTAGTCGAGGGCGTCGAGCCAGATCATCGGCGTGTCGCCTTCGTGGGTGTGGTCGTGCCAGTGCCAGCCCGGGGTGAGCAGAAGGTCGCCAGGGGCCATGAAGACCCGCTCGCCGTCGACCGTGGTCCAGGCACCGTCGCCCTCGAGGACGAAGCGGAAGGCGTTGGAGGTGTGCCGGTGTGCCTGCGCGGTCTCGCCGGGCAGGATGATCTGCAGGCCCGCGTAAAGGGTGTTGACCGTGGCCGGGGGGTCGGTGAGGCCGGGGTTGACGAGCATGAGGACCCGTCGTTCGGCCTCCTCCAGGGACAGGGCCTCGGAGAAGTGCAGGAGATGCGGGCGGAGTTCGCGCCAGCTCCAGCGGTAGGGGACGGCACGGCTCTTGGGCCGGGCGGGGAACAGGTTGCCGTAGAAGCGCCACAGCGGGGCGGTTCCCAGACCCTCCAGGGCCTTGTACGCGAGTTCGTCGGTCGTCATGGTGTCCTCCTTCGCCGGTTGGGTCACAGGGCGGGAACAGGGGCGGGGGCGGGGGTCCACACCCAGGAGATGTCGTCGAACGCCTCGGGGTCGCGTGACGAGAGGAGCATGTTGCGCAGGGTGGCTCCCATGCCCTCCAGGTGGCAGATCTCGCCGAAGCGGCGGGCGTTGGTCTGAACGCGGGCGGCCCGCTCACGACGCCGGTCCGCGTACGAGGTGAAGGCTTCCGTGGGGTCCGCGTACTGGCCGAGGGCCTGGCCGAGCGTCACGGCGTCCTCCAGCGCCTGGCACGCACCTTGCGCGAGGTACTGGAGCATGGGGTGGGCGGCGTCTCCGAGGAGGGCGATCCGGCCGTGCACCCAGTCGTCGATCGGGGCGCGGTCGAACAGTGGCCAGCGACGGTCGCGCGAGACGAGGGGCAGGGCGTCGCGCACGGCCGCGCAGGCGCCGCGGAAGCGCTCCTCCAGCTCGGCCTCGGTGCCCCAGTCGTCGGAGTCCGGCGTGTAGTGGTCGCTCTCGAAGACGGCGACCTGGTTGTACAGCTCACCGCGACGTACCGGGTACTGCACCAGGTGCATGCGCGGTCCGGCCCAGACCATCACCGCTTCCGAGGCGGCGTGCCGGGACATCCGGCCGCTCATCTTCTCGGTGGGCAGGGCTCCGCGGAACGCGACGTAGCGTGAGCAGACCGGTTCCCCGTCGCCCACCAGCGCCTGGCGCAGACGGGAGTGCAGTCCGTCCGCTGCGACGACCGCGTCGGCGGTCAGCCTCGCGTGGTCCTCCGCGAAGTGCAGGCGGACTCCGGAACCGTCCTGTTCGACCTCGCCGACGGTGTGTCCCGTGCGCAGCGTGACGCCGGGGTGCTCCTGGCAGGCGGCCAGCAACGCGGCGTGCAGGTCGGTGCGGTGGGTGACCAGGTAAGGGTGCGTGAAGCGGTCGGTGTAGGCCGCGGCGCGCAGGTCGAGGGCGGTGACCTCGTCCCCGGTGAGCGCGTCCATCATCACCAGCCGGGGCGGTGCCACCGCGGTGCGCCGGACGGCCGGCAGCACGCCGAGTTCGTCGAGGGCGAGGGAGGCGTTCGGGGCGAGCTGCAGGCCGGCCCCGATCTCGCCGAACCGGGTGGCTCGTTCCACGAGCGTCACACGGTGACCGGCACGGGCGGTCGCCAGCGCGGCGGCGAGTCCGCCGATGCCACCGCCTACGACGGCGATGTGCAGAGGGGTGGGAGTGACGGGCATCTGGCCTCCATGAGTCAGCACGGGAGGGCACCGGGAAGCGGAGGCGGTCGGGCACGGCTCCGCGGTGACAAAAAGATCCGTACATCAATCATTGATGTACGGATCATATTGCGAGGATGTCCCCCCTGTGTCAATGGTCCGCCGGCGGTGAGGCTCTGCTGAGCCTTACCGGTCGGCGAGCGGCGGAGACGCCGCCCGGGCGCAGGGGTGCGTCGGTGTCGGCCGGCCCGCCACGAGCGCTGTCCTGGCCGCCTTCTCGCACCGCTCGCCGCCGTACGCACGACGGAATCACCGTACGAGACGGTCCCGCTGCCCGAGTCGGCAGGCGCATGGCCGACGTGGACGAGGTCCGGGCCCCGTCCTGACGAGGTTCTTCACCCGTCGGCGTGCGCCGTCGTCCGTCCCCGGAGCTCCGCAGGAGTATCGACGCGCTGGATCGGCGGTATCCGGAACCCGGATCGCGCCGGGGGTGGGCAGGCCGGAGCGTGGAACGCATAGTCGTAGGACAGCGCTCGTACACCGACGGCTCCTTTCCCGAGCGAATGCGTCTGCCGCAGGGGCGACTCCTTCCGCTCGTGCCCGGAGCGCCGGCACGCCTGTCCCCCGACGACGCCGTCTGCCCGTCGGCCCGGACACCCCGCCCCGAGGAACGACCTTGCCACCGCCTGCCCGACGAACTCGGCCGCACTGCCGCGACATGCCGCCGGACAGCCCTGTCCGCTCCAGGTCAACGGGCCGGCGCCGCCATGGTGGACCGGCGCACGACCAGTTCCGGCTGGAGCACGACGTGGGCGTGCTCGTGCCGGACGTCGCGGGCCGTGTCCTCGATGAGCAGACGACCGGCTCGCAGCCCCATCGCGGAGGCCGGCCGTCGCACCGAGGTGAGCGGGACGACGGCGGACGCGGCGAACTCGATGTCGTCGTAGCCGATCACCGCGATGTCGTCCGGCACCCTCAGACCGGCCTCGTACAGGGCTTGCATCACCCCCAGGGCGAGCAGGTCGTTGGCGCAGAACACGGCGGTCGGTCGAGTGGGCAGGCCGAGGATCCGGTGTCCGGCGTCCCGGCCCGCGCTCACGGTGAGGGCCGGCCCCGGCACATCCCGCAGGGCGTCCGCCGGGAGCCCGGCTTCGCCAACGGCACTGAGACCACCCCGCCGCCGGTCCCGTACCTGCTGAAGGCGATCGGGGCCGCTGACGTACGCCAGCGAGCGGTGCCCCTGTTCGATCAGGTGGCGGACCGCGGCGTGGCCTCCCGCGACGTCGTCGATCCCGACGGAGCAGGTGCCGGGCTGGACGGCGTTCTGGTCGGCCACGACGAAGGGGACCGCGTTCCGTCGGAAAGCGGCCGCGGTGCGGCCGGCCCCCTCACCCGCGGTCAGCACGGCGCCTCTGACCTGGTGCGAGGTGATCAGTGCCAGGTGCCGCGCGGCTTCCGCGGGATCGCGGACACCGGTGCACACCATCACGCCGAGGTCGGCTTCGCGCGCGGCCTGTTCCACGCCGGTGGCCAAGGCGGTGAAGAAGGGGTTGGCCAGGTCGTGGACCAGTACGGCGATGACGCGCGAGGTCCAGCCACGCAGTTGACGCGCCCCCTCGGCGCGTATGTAGCCCAGCGAGTCGATCACGTCCAGGACCCTGGTCCGGGTGGACTCGGCCACGATCTCCGGCCGGTTGAGGACGTTCGACACGGTGCCGAGCGACACACCCGCCACCCGCGCCACGTCCTTGATGCCCACTCTGCGGCGCGTGGAGCCCTCCCGTACCGTCACAGCGCCCGGTCCGCGAGGTGGAGTGCGCGTCACCGCGGGAGTCGCGGCGGGCATCTGTCGGTCCATGGGTCAACGACTCCGGGGCGCCGCTGTGCTGGCTCGCTCCACCACGCGGGGTGTCATGGTCGTCCGCATCGGCCTGTCCCGCCTTCCTTCCACGCGTTCGACGAGCATGCGGGCGGCCGTCGAGCCCATGGTCTGGCCGGCCTGGTCGACGCTGGTGAGCTGAACGGGGGCCAGGGCCGCGAGCGCGGTGTTGTTGTAGCCCACCAGCGACAGGTCGTCCGGGATGCGCAGTCCCAGTTCATGAGCGGCCCGGTAGATGCCCAGCGCGGCCACGTCCGCACCGGCCATGACGGCGGTGGGCGGCCGGTCGGCGGTCAGCAGCGTCATGCCCGCCTTGAAACCGCCCTCGTCGGAGTACGCGGCATGGTGCACACGTGCGTGCTCCGCCAGGCCGTGCCGTTCCATGGCTTCCGCATAGCCCTCGCTCAGCACGATCTCGGGAGTGCGCCTCCACCGGTTGGCCTTGGTGCCCGGGGCCGAAACGAGGGCGATGTCCCGGTGGCCGAGCGAGACCAGATGGTCCACGACCAGGCCGGCTCCGAGGTCGTCGGCGTCGACCACCGAGTCGTAGGTGTCGGCGGTGTCATGGTGGCCGATGACGACGGTCGGGGTCGATGCGGCGGTGTCCAGCACTTCGTCGCGCGGGGTCCCTGGTGCGATGAGAATGAGTCCGTCCATCTGACGGTCCACCATGGACCGGATGGTTCTGGCCTGTTCCTCGGGCCCGAATCCCGCCGCGCCGATCAGCACGGTGTACTCGCTCTGCCGCAGCTCGTCCTGCACGCCGTCGAGGATGTCCGCGAAGAAGGCGTTGCGCACGTTGTCCAGCAGGACCCCGATCGTGTACGTCCGGCCGCGCATGCCGCGCGCCGCCGCGTGCGGCCGGTATCCGAGCTCCGCGATGGCCGTCGTGACCTTCTCCCGCATGGCCGGACTCACGCCGTAGGCGTTGCGCATCACCTTGGAGACGGCGGCGGTGGACACCCCGGCGTGCCTGGCGACATCGGTGATGGTCACACGTCTGTTCTGTTTGGGTGTCCCGGCCCCGCTCATCGTCACTACTCCGATTCTCCTAGGCGCAGGTGTAACGGTCTACACCGTAACCCTTGGGTGTCGTCAAGTCCTCACGCCTGTCACTTCGACGTTACACGGCCGTGTCTTGACGTGAACGGGGGAGAGGTGCAGGGTGTTGCCCACTCGTCGTAGAGAACGTTTTACATACTTCTCCTCGTGTCGCCGGCCAGGGCGCCTCATCGCCCCAGGCACCGCACCTCACTCCTCGCCTTTCTCTCCAAGATCTGGGAGCTTTCCGTGTCCGTACGTCTGCCCCGCGCCCGTCGCGCACGCCTGAGCCTGCTCACCGCCGGCACCGCCTCCTTCGCGCTGCTCGCCACCGCCTGCGGCGGCAGTGGCGGTGGCACTTCCGCGGCGCCGGAGGACTTCAGCTACCTGAGCGTCACCGAGAACACCACCGTCAAGACGGCGCTGACGACCATGTCGAAGGGTGCGTGCGAGGCGGCGAACGACGCCCTGCCGCTGAAGGTGGAGACCGTGCCGCAGGCGAGCCTGGACCAGAAGCTGCAGCTGCTGGCCGGTCAGAACGCGCTGCCGGTGCAGTTCGCGGCGGGCAACGCCCCGGCGCTCACCCAGCAGCTGGCGAAGTCGGGCAAGGTCGCCGACCTGGAGAAGGAGCTGAAGTCCCTCGGCGTCCTCGACCAGCTGGAGCCGGCCGCCGTCTCCACGATCAAGGCGCTGTACGGCGGTGAGCTGCAGGTGCTGCCGTACGAGTACAACATCGAGGGGATCTTCTACAACAAGAAGCTCTTCCAGGAGAACGGCCTGAAGGTGCCCGACACCTGGGAGGAACTGGGGGCGGCCGCGGCGAAGCTGGAGTCGAAGGGCGTCCAGCCGTTCTCCGCCTCCGGTCAGCAGGGCTGGCCGCTGACCCGGCTGATCAGCGGCTACCTCTACCGGAGCCTGGGCCCCGACGCGCTGCAGAAGGTGGCGGACGGCAAGGCGAAGCTGACCGACCCCGAGTACGTGAAGGCGGCCGAGGAGGTCGCCGAACTCGGCGAGAAGGGCTACTTCGGCAAGGGCGTCGGCTCCATCGACTACGACACCGCGATGAACGAGTTCCTCAACGGCAAGGCCGCCATGTTCTACATGGGCAGCTGGGCGCTGGCGAACATCTCCGACGACGAGCAGAACAAGGTCGGCGCCGAGAACGTCGGCTTCATGCCCTTCCCGGCCGTCTCCGGGGGCAAGGGCTCGATCGACCAGTACCCCTCCAACGTCGGCCTCGGCATCACGCTGTCCGCCGAGTCCTTCGACGAGAAGACCGGCGACTGGGTCTCCTGCATTGCGAAGAACTACGGCAGCACCGCCCTGAAGGACCACGGCTCCATCTCCGGCTTCAAGGTCAACACCGAGGTGAAGGACGCCAACGAGGTCACCACCCAGGTCCGCGACACCATCAGCTCCTCGAAGCAGAACGTGCTGTGGTTCGAGGCCCTGTTCAGCACGAAGGCCACGACCGTCAGCCAGACCAACGCGGCGAGCCTGGTCGCCGGAAGCATGAAGCCCGAGCAGTTCATGCAGACCGTCCAGGACGCGCTGGCCGCCGAGTGACCGGCCGGGGGCGGCCCACCGGCCTCCTCGCACGCCCCGCGTCCCGCGTGGGCCGCCCCCGGTCCCGCCCGACAGTCTCTTCAACGGAAACGAAGTGGACACCACCCATGCACCGCGTACTCGGTGACCGCAGGGCCATAGCGATCCTGCTCGGTCCCGCCCTCCTCGTCTACTCGCTGATCATGCTCGTCCCGATGGTGTGGTCACTCGGGTACTCCTTCACCGAGGGCAACACCATCGAAGGCTTCACCGGAAACGGCGTCGCCAACTTCTCCCGCCTCCTCGACGACCCGGCCGTCCACGACGCCCTGTGGTTCACCCTCAAGTACGCCGTCGTCGTCACCGCCGGGCAGGTCGTCGCCGGCTACCTGCTGGCCCTGCTGTACGTCTTCTTCCTCAAGCGCGCCTCCGCGCTCATCCGCACCCTGGTGTTCTTCCCCGTGGTGCTCCCCACGGTCGCCGTCGGCCTGCTCTTCCAGAAGTTCTTCCAGGTCGCACCGCAGACCGGCCCGGTCAACTCCCTGCTGAACGCGGTCGGCATCGACTCGATCGACTTCTTCGGCAGCGCGGGCAGTGCCTTCTGGGTGCTGATCGTCATGGACATCTGGCGCTCCATGGGCTTCTACGCCGTCCTGCTCTTCGCCGGCCTGGTCGACATCCCCGACGAGGTCCTCGAGTCCGCCCGGCTCGACGGGGCGACCGGCCTGAGGCTGGTGCGGCACATCGTGCTCCCGCTGTCGCTGCCGGTGCTGATGTCATCGCTGATCTTCAGCATCAACGGCACGCTCAAGGTCTTCGACTCCATCGTCGCCCTCACCAACGGTGGCCCCGGCACCGGCACCACCCCCTTGACCCTGTACATGTTCCAGACGTCCTTCACCTACAGCGACTACGGCTACGGCAGCACCATCGCCCTGCTGCTCACCGTCGTCTGCCTGCTGGTGAGCCTGGTCGTCTACCGCGTCTCGCGGCGCGACCTCACGGAGGGCTGATCCCATGGCCATCGACACACCTGTGAAGGGCTCCGCGAGCCGCCTCGGGCGCCGGCCGTCCGGTGCCGCCGTGCGCACCCGTGGGCGCCGTCCCGGAAGCCGGCTGTGGGTGAAGGCCGTCGTCGGCCTGCTGCTGGTCGTCGAGATCTACCCGCTGATCTGGATGTTCCTGACGTCGCTCAAGTCCAACGACGACTACCTGAACAACTCCACCTGGAGCCTGCCCACCACCTGGGAGTGGGGCAACTACACCGATGCCTGGACGACCGGCCACATCGGCCTGTACGTCCAGAACAGCCTGCTCGCCGTCATACCCGCCCTCGCGCTGATGCTGCTGCTGGGCACGGCCGCCGGCTTCGCCCTGCAGATCATGGTGTGGAAGGGCCGCAGCCTCACCCTGCTGATCTTCCTCGCGGGCATGACGGTGCCGCCGCAGATGATCCTGCTGCCCCTGTTCACGGTCTACTTCCAGACGGGCCTGTCCGGCACCCTGTGGCCGCTGATCCTCACCTACACCGGCACCGGTCTGCCGTTGACCGTCTTCATGATGGCCACCTATTACCGCAACGTCCCGCGGGAGCTGTTCGAGGCGGCCACCATCGACGGCGCCGGCATCCTGCGCGCCTTCTGGACCATCAGCGTCCCCCTGGTGCGCAACGCCCTGCTCACCGTCGGCCTGGTGCAGTTCTTCTTCATCTGGAACGACCTGCTCATCGCCCTGACCTTCACCAACGACCAGGACCTGCGCACCATCCAGGTCGGCCTGCTCAACTTCACCGGCGACTTCGGCGCCACTCAGTACGGCCCGCTGTTCGCAGCCATCTGCATCAACGTCTTCGGCACCCTCCTGATCTACCTGTTCCTCAACCAGAAGGTCATGAAGGGCCTCACCTCGGGAGCGGTCAAGGGCTGACCCCGCCCACCACCGCCCGCGCTCCCGCACGTGCAAGAAAGGTCCCCCCTTGCTCCCCCCTCAGCCCTCCCCGGTGTCCTTCGAACACCTTCCGGACGGACTCGGCATCGGCGACGCCGCACCCCGCATCACGTGGAAACTGCCACCGGGCGCCGGCCACCAGCAGGCGTACGAGCTGGAGGTCGACCGCTCCGGCACCGTCCATCGCACAGGGCGCGTCGACACCGCCGACCAGGTACTGACGCCGTGGCCCGGCGAGCCGCTGACCTCCCGGGAACGCGCGACCGTACGCGTCCGCGTATGGACGCCCGACACCGACGGCCCGTCGGCGTGGAGCGAACCGAGCGCGGTCGAGGCCGGACTCCTGACCCCCGCCGACTGGAAGGCCGTCCCTGTGGGCGCGGGCTGGGAGGAAGACCCGGAAGCCCAACGCCGTCCGGCTCGTGTCCGCAAGGACTTCCGCCTCGACCGGCTCCCGGTGCGGGCCCGCCTCTACGTCACGGCCCACGGCCTGTACGAGGTGGAGCTCAACGGCCGCCGTGTCGGTGACGAGGCCCTGGCCCCGGGGTGGACCGTCTATCCGCACCGCCTGCGCTACCGCACCCACGACGTCACCGAGCACCTCGTCGAGGGCGCCAACACCATCGGTGCCTGGCTCGGCGACGGCTGGTACCGCGGCAAGTACGGCTTCGACGGCGGCACCCGCAACATCTACGGCACCGACCAGTCCCTCATCGCCCAGCTGGAGGTGATGTACGACGACGGCACCACGCTCGTCATCGCCACGGACGGAACATGGAGCGCGGCGCCCGGTCCCCTCCTGGCCGGCGGCCTCTACGAAGGCGAGACGTTCGACGCCCGGCTGCACGACCCGCACTGGTGCACACCGACGCGTGCCGCATCGGCCGAGTGGAGCCCGGTACGCACCGGCCGCCGGGATCCGGGGACCCTCGTCGCCCCGACGGGGCCCCCGGTGCGCTGCACCGAGGAGATCGAGCCGGTCACCGTCACCCGTACGGTCGACGACCGGTACCTGCTCGACTTCGGCCAGAACCTCGTCGGCCGCCTCCGCGTCACCGTCGACGGACCGGCCGGCACCACCATCACCCTCCGGCACGCCGAAGTCCTCCAGGACGGCGAACTGGCCACCCGCCCGCTGCGCGAGGCGTACTCCGTCGACACGCTCGTTCTCTCCGGCCGTGGTCCGCTCACCTGGGAGCCACGCTTCACCCTCCATGGTTTCCGCTACGCCGAGATCGCCGGCTGGCCGGGCGAGCTGACGCCGGACATGGTCACCGCCCGCGTCCATCACACGGACATGCGCCGCACCGGCTGGTTCGAGTGCAGCGACCCGCTGGTCAACCGCCTGCACGAGAACGTCGTGTGGAGCATGCGCGGCAACTTCGTCGACCTCCCCACCGACTGCCCGCAACGCGACGAACGCCTCGGCTGGACCGGCGACATCCAGGTCTTCGCCCCCACCGCGAGCTACCTCTACGACTGCGTCGGCATGCTCGACTCCTGGCTCACCGACGTCGGACTGGAACAGCTCCCCGACGGCACGATCCCCTGGTACGTGCCCGTCATCCCGGGCGAACCGATGTGGACGCCGATCCACCCCGGAGCCGCCTGGGGGGACGTCGCCACCCTCACACCCCGGACGCTTTTCCAGCGCTTCGGCGACCGCGAACTCCTGCGCCGCCACTACCCCATGGCCAAGGCATGGGTGGACCTCGTGGAGCGCCTCGCCGGACCGACACGTCTGTGGGACACCGGCTTCCAACTGGGGGACTGGCTCGACCCCGCCGCACCTCCCGACGACCCGGCCGCCGGCCGCACCGACCGCTACCTCGTCGCCACCGCCTACTTCGCCCACTCCGCCCGGCAACTGGGGCTCACGGCAGCAGAGTTGGGCGACGACGCGAACGCCGAGCGGTACACCGCCCTGGCCGACGAGGTGGTCGATGCCTTCCGCCACCGGTACGTTCTGCCCTCCGGCCGGATGACCAGCGACAGCCCCACCGCCTACGCCGTCGGGATCGCCTTCGGGCTGCTCGGCCCTCGGCAGCGGCGGGCCGCGGGTGACCGTCTCGCCGAACTCGTCCTCGCCGACGACGCACGCATCGCCACCGGGTTCGTCGGCACGCCGCTGATCTGTGACGCTCTCACAGACACCGGCCACCTCGACGTCGCCTACCGGCTGTTGCTCCAGACCGAATGCCCCTCCTGGCTCTACACCGTCACCATGGGAGCCACGACCGTCTGGGAGCGCTGGGACAGTCTCCGGCCCGACGGCAGTCTGAACCCCGGCGGCATGACCTCGTTCAACCACTACGCCCTGGGTGCCGTCGCCGACTGGCTGCACCGGGTCGTCGGGGGCATCACCGCGACAGCACCCGGCTACCGGGAGATCGCCTTCCGGCCGCGCCCGGGAGGCGGCATCACCTGGGCCCGGACACGCCACGAGACGCCCTACGGAACGGCGTCCTTGTCCTGGGAGTCGACCGGCACCGGCCTGACCGCCCGCATCGTCGTACCGGACGGCTGTCGGGGCATCGCGGAACTGCCCGGCCGCTCACCGGTCGTCCTGGGACCGGGCGAGCACGTCCTCGACACCGCTGGCCTGGCCGGCGAAGCCGCCTGAACAACTCCGGACGACGCATGCACAAAGCCCGGCGCGCGAATAGCGTGCGCCGGGCTTTTATGCTGCGTGGGTGAATCGAAGGCCACGGTATTCGCTCCGTGGATGCGGCCCATCCATCAGCTTTATGAGTGAAGCCGACCCCTGTCATTCAATTGAAATTTTCAACTTCAATTTCAACCTCCTGAATGCAGGATGCCTGGTCACGATGCATTCTTTGTCAAATCCCGTACGAGGGTTGACCGTGGTCGGAAAATGGCCATAGTTTTCGGCTGGTTGGATGAAAGCTCCGCGGGCGTGCGTCGCAAGACAGCTCCGGATGCCGCTTATCGCCGGCGTTGGGACACGTCGGCGACCGGCCCGCGTGAGGCGAAGAAGACGAATTTCGGGCACGCGCCCCGTGCTGCCCAGGACGTACCCCTCGAGCAGGGGCCGACCGTGAACCTGACCCCTCGGTCGGCCCCGTTTTCCCCCGCAGCGGCCGGTCGACCGGCCGCCACTTCCGTACGGAGAGCCGTAGTGAACAGACGAACATTCCTCTCTGCCGCCACCTTCACCGCTCTGGCTCTGAGCATGGCACCGGCTGTGAGTGGGCAGGCAGTCGCCGCGTCCGGCTCCGCCCCACAGGACCGTGCGGACGACCTGCTCGCCCGTATGACGGCGGCCGAGAAGGAAGCCCTCGTGCGGTGCGACTTCGCAGCCGTCGCCCATCTGGGGATACCGGCCCTGACCATGGTCGACGCATCCGCCGGCCTCCGCGGCGAGAAGGGCGTGACGGCCTTCCCCGTTCCCGTCGCCCAGGCGGCGACCTTCGACGAGGACCTGGCGGGCCGCATCGGCCGGGCCATCGGCGCGGAGGGCCGGGGCAAGGGGTACAACAACATGCTCGGCCCCACGGTCGACCTGACCCGCACCTGGCACTTCGGCCGCCAGTCCGAGGCCATGGGCGAGGACCCGCTGCTCGCCGGGCACCTGGGTGCGGCCGTCACGGTCGGCATGCAGAGCCGGAAGGTGGCGGCCACCGTCAAGCACTTCGCCGCCTACACCCAGGAGACCAACCGCTTCTTCACCGACACCGGGGTCTCCGACCGCGCCCTGCACGAGATCTACCAGGCGCCCTTCCGACGCGTGGTCGCCGCCGCACCGGCCACCTCGGTGATGATGGCCTACCCGAAGATCAACGGCACCTTCGCGACGCAGAGCCCGTCCCTGTTCGACGACCTGAAGAAGGGCCTCGGTCTGCGGGGCTACACCGTGCCGGACTTCTGGGCCGGCGACGACCAGGTCGCCGCCGCCCGGGCGGGCATGGACCTCGCCGGACTCGGCCCCGGGGCGGTGAGGATCCCCGCGGGCGGACTCACGGGCGGCGCGATCCCCGGCACGCGGCTGGACGACGCCGCCCGCCGCATCCTCGTCACGATGTTCGGATGCGGCCTCTTCGACCACCCCGTCCCCGCCCCGGCCGACGACGTCAGCACACCGGAACACCAGAACCTCGCCCATGAGGCCGCGATCGCCTCCACGGTCCTGCTCGTCAACCGCTCCTCGGCCCTGCCGCTGCCCACCTCGGTGAGGTCGGTGGCCGTCATCGGCCCCGCAGGCACCGACGCCTTCACCGGCGTCGCCGGGTCCACCTACGTCGACCCCGGCGCCTGGACCACCCCCCTGCAGGCCATCCGCACCCGAGCCGGAAGCTCGGTGAAGGTCACCCACGCACAGGGCACCAAGGGCGATCTGCCCCTGACCACGGTTCCCCCGACCGTACTGCGCGACAGCACGGGCGAGGCCGGCCTGACCGCCAGATACTTCGCGGGCGCCGAAGCCACCGGGACCCCGGTCGTGACCAGGACGGACACGACCGTCGACTTCACCACCGTGCCCGCGGCGGAGCTGCCGGCCGTCTGGTCGGCGAAGTGGACCGGCACCCTCGTGCCGACCACCACCGGCCTGCACCGCTTCTCCCTGCTGCCCGCCGGTACGACCACGCTGAAGATCGACGGCACCACGGTCGTCTCCGGAACCCGGCAGATGCGCCGCTTCTTCCTCGGACCGTTCGACTACCCGCTCCAGGGAACCGCCCGGCTGACCGCGGGCCGCGCGGTCGACGTCGAACTGACCTACACCAACGCCACCGCCGAAACCGGCACCTGCGGACTGACCCTGGGATGGCAGCCCGACTCCCTCATCCCCGCCGCCGTCACGGCGGCCCGCGCGGCCGACGCCGCCGTCGTCTTCGTCAACCGGGTCGCCGGCGAGGCCATGGACCACGAACGACTCGACCTGCCCGGCGACCAGGACCAGCTCGTCACCGCCGTGGCCGCCGCCAACCCGCGCACGATCGTCGTCCTCAACACCGACGGCCCCGTCGCCACCCCCTGGCTGGACGACGTGGAAGCCGTGATCCAGGCATGGTACGGAGGCCGCGGCATGGGCACCGCCCTCGCCGCCGTCCTCTTCGGCGACAGCGACCCCTCCGGCCGCCTCCCCGTCACCTTCCCCGCCGACGCGACCCAGGGACCGGGCACCACCCCGGCGACCTACCCCGGCACGAACGCCACCGTCTCCTACGACGAGGGCATCGCCGTCGGCTACCGCCACTACGACGCCAAGGAACAGCAGCCCCGCTTCCCCTTCGGGCACGGCCTCTCCTACGCCTCCTTCGCCCACGGGTCCCTGGAGGCGGCCTACGACCGGGCGACCAGGAACGTCACCCTCACCGTCACCGTCACCAACACGGCCCGGCGCAAGGGCACCGAAGTGGTCCAGGTCTACGCCACCCTGCCCGGCGCGGCAGCGGCGGAGCCACGCCGCCTGGTCGCCTTCCGGAAGGTCACCCTGGACGCCGCAGGCTCACAACGACTGACCTTCACGATCCCGGCACAGGACCTGACCGTGTGGAGGACGGGCACCTGGGCCCTCGTGCCCGGGCGCTACACCTTCGCGACCGCACGCTCGTCCCGTTCCCTGACGGCACGGCGAAGCCTGTCCATCGGCTGATCGAGGCCGATGCCCTTCGCAGGCCGCCCCCTGCCACGCAGGGGGCGGCACAGGGGCCATGGCCCCGACGAGTCGGCCGGCTCACGGCAGCAGCCGGCCCGGCACCATCTCACCGATCCTCATCCGGAGCCCGCATCGTGCCACGTACGCCACGCCTCTTCGGTTCAGCCCTCGCCCTCGCCGTCGCGACCGCCGCACTGGCCGGTTGCTCCGTCCTCGACACCTCCGAAGCGTCGGCTCCGGAAATCAGCGTCGTGGCCAATGTCACCGACAAGTCGTCGATGAACAGTGTGGTGAAGGAGTTCCGCCGGCAGAACCCCGGCATCCGTGTCACCGTCACCTTCCTCGACACCAACACGCTGCAGAAGCAACTGCCGGACCAGCTCAGGGCAGGTGAGGGCCCGGACGTCTTCACCGTCTGGCCCGGCAGCGGCAACCCGGCCTCCGTCACCGCCCTCGAGGACGACGACCTCGTCGAGGGGCTCAGCCTGCGCCCCTTCAGCCGCACCCTGCCCACGGGCGTCAAGCCGGTCACCGACGTCGGAAGCGTCACCTACGCGGTACCGGTCACGTACAGCGCCATCGGTGCCATATACGACGAGGGTTCCCTCAAGGCCATCGGAGGCACCGCGCCCACCACCTGGACCGAGCTGCTGGACCTGTGCGGCACCGCCCGCGAGCACGACAAGGTGCTCTTCGCCCTCGGCAACGAGACCCCCTGGGTGACACAGCTCATCGACTACGCCCTCGTCGCGACGACCGTGTACGCGGACCAACCGGACTTCGACCAGCGGATGGAGCTCGACGAGGCGACCTTCTCGAAGTCGGGGTGGCGCACAGCCATGGACAAATACCTGGAGATGAACGAACACGGCTGCTTCAACCCGCGGCCCCTGGACACCACGTACGAGGAAGCCCTCGACCAGGTGGCGTCCGGCCGGGCCGTGGGCGTCGTCCAGATCGCCGGCGTGCTCTCCACCCTCCGTGCCGCCGCCCCGGACCGGGAGCTGCGCATGACGGCCCTGCCGGCCACCGACGACCCGGACCGGACACGGATGCCCGGCGCGGTGTCGGCCGCCTACGGTCTCAACCCCTTCACCCCCCACCGCCAGGCCGCATCGTCCTTCATCGACTTCCTCGGGTCGGTGGAGGGACAGAACCTGTACAACCGTTCCGGGGCCACCCTTCCGGCGATCCCCAACTCGTCGTTCGACGTCGACCCGGCTGTGGAGGAGGTCGCCGAACGGCAGAAGTCCGGCACCACGGTGCCGTTCATGGACCAGCGCTGGCGCAACTCGGCGGTGCAGTCGACGCACTTCGACCAGGTGCGCGCCCTGTTCGCCGGGACGGCGAGCGTCGATGACGCCCTGGCCGCACTCGATCACGCCTACCGGGGCAGGGACTGACCGCCTTCCCGCGCAGCCGACTGCCGGCGTCGTCCATGACGCTCCGCCCCTGCGAAGGACTCGTTGGTGGACCCGGGCACGGCCCTGAACCCGGCTCACGTCCGACCCGCGGGACCGACTCCGAACACTCCGCGAACCAGGAGTCGCTCGTCGTCCGGCCGAGTGGCCGGGCGTCGACCGATCGTCCGCCCGGCCGACCGGATCCGGGCATCAGGTCGGCCCGGTCGGACGAGGTAGCGTCGGTTCGGCACGCACAGCGACTCCGCGCGAGGCAGCGGCCGGCGTCGACAGCCCGACCCGGGCGGCGGAGGCACCGGGACCATGTGGAGGAGATGGTCTCGCGCTCGTTCTCCCCGGATTCTCCCCGCGGTCCCGTTTCGCTGCTGCACAGGCCGGTCGACGTACACAAAACCCGAGGTCAGGTATGGAATTCACGACTCGTCCCACCCTCCAGGGCACCTTCGGCATGGTGTCCTCCACCCACTGGCTGGCCTCGCAGTCGGCGATGGCCGTGCTGGAGGACGGCGGCAACGCCTACGACGCGGCCGTGGCCGGAGCCTTCGTCCTGCACGTCGTCGAGCCGCACCTCAACGGCCCGGCCGGCGAGGTGCCGATCCTGCTCGCGCCGGCCGGCGGCGAGGTGCGGGTGCTGTGCGGGCAGGGCGTCGCCCCGGCCGGGGCGACCGTCGCCCACTACAAGGGGCTCGGCCTGGACCTCGTCCCCGGCACCGGACCGCTCGCCGCGGCCGTGCCCGGCGCCTTCGACGCCTGGCTGCTCCTGCTGCGCGACCATGGCACCAAGACCCTCGCCGACGTCCTGAAGTACGCCGTCGGGTACGCCGAGGACGGGCACCCGCCCGTGGAGCGCGTCGGCGAGACCGTGGAGACCGTACGCGAGCTGTTCGAGACGGAGTGGACCTCCTCGGCCGAGGTGTATCTGCCCGGCGGCCGGTCCCCCCGCGCCGGTGAGCTGCTGCGCAACCCCGCCCTCGCCGCCACCTGGAAGCGGCTGCTGTCCGAGGTCGCCGGGGCCGGGGACCGGGAGGCGCAGATCGACGCCGCGCGGGAGGTGTGGCGGACCGGGTTCATCGCCGAGGCACTGGTCCGGCAGGCCGGGCGCCCCACCATGGACACCAGCGGCGAGCGCCACACCGGCACCCTGACCGCCGCCGACCTCGCCGGCTGGTCCGCGGCCTACGAGACCCCGGTGACGTACGACTTCGACGGCTGGACCGTGTGCAAGGCCGGCCCCTGGAGCCAGGGCCCGGTCCTGCTCCAGCAACTCGCCCTGCTCCCGCCGGAACTGCCCCGCTACGGCTCCGCCGAGTACATGCACCTGCTGATCGAGGGCTGCAAGCTCGCCATGGCCGACCGCGAGGCCTGGTACGGGGACGCGGCGGAGGTGCCGCTCGACGACCTGCTGTCGGCCGAGTACAACGCCGAGCGGCGGACCAGGGTCGGCCCCCGCGCCTCCCACGACCTGCGGCCCGGCAGCCCCGGCGGGCGCACCCCCCGGCTGAGCGCCCACGCGCGCGTGGTGGCCACCGAGGGCCCCGGCTCCATCCCGGTGGGTGCCGGGGAGCCCACCGTCGCCAAGAGCCCGACGTCCCCCGTGCCCGGCGAACCCGACGTCTCCGCCGACGGCGGCACCCGCGGCGACACCTGCCACCTGGACGTCGTCGACCGCTGGGGCAACATGATCGCGGCCACCCCCAGCGGCGGCTGGCTCCAGTCCAACCCCGTCGTCCCCGAACTCGGCTTCCCGCTCGGCACCCGGCTGCAGATGACCTGGCTGGAGGAGGGACTGCCGGGCACCCTCACCCCCGGCCGCCGCCCCCGGACCACCCTCACCCCGTCCATGGCCCTGCGCGACGGGGTGCCCGTCATGGCGTTCGGCACGCCCGGCGGGGACCAGCAGGACCAGTGGCAGCTGCACTTCTTCCTCGCCGTCGCCCTGCGCGAGCGGGTGCGCGGCGGACTCGACCTCCAAGGCGCCGTCGACGCCCCCAACTGGCACAACGACAGCTTCCCCGGCTCCTTCTACCCGCGCGGCATGCGCCCCGGCAGCGTCACCGTCGAGTCCCGCACGGACCCGGAGGTGGTGGAGGCACTCCGCCGGCGCGGCCACGAGGTGATCGTCGGCGACGCCTGGTCGGAGGGCCGGCTCTGCGCGGTCGCCCGGGACCCGGCCACCGGCGTCCTCTCCGCGGCGGCCAACCCGCGCGGCATGCAGGGCTACGCGGTGGGCCGCTGAGCCCATGACGCCGTGGGCGGGCACCCCATTTTCATCCCGATTCCACCCGCTGTGCACCGGGCGGGTGGGGATTGTCAGTGGCGCGTGCTCTCATGGAGGCATGATCGAGACCGACGAAACCATCGACGAGTTTCTCGCCCGGCACACCTCCGACGTGGAGGAACTGGTCCGCAAGGCCGCGGCGCAGGAGATCGTGCCGCGCTGGCGGCGGCTCGGCGAGCACGACGTGGACCTCAAGACCGGCCCGCACGACCTGGTGACGGACGCCGACCGCAACGCCGAGCTGTATCTCACGGACGCGCTCGCCGCCCTGCTGCCCGGCTCGGTCGTGGTCGGCGAGGAGGCGGTGCACGCCAACCCGGCGTCGTACGAGGCGATACAGGCCGGGGCGCCGGTGTGGATCGTCGACCCCGTCGACGGGACCCGCCAGTTCGTGCGCGGCGAAAGCGGCTTCTGCACCCTGGTCGCCCTCGCGCGGGGCGGAGTCGTGCACGCCTCCTGGACCTACGCCCCCGCCCGCGACCAATTCGCCACGGCCGTACGGGGACGGGGCGCGCACCTCGACGGCGAGCGGCTGCGCGCGGGCTCCCCGGAACCCGGCCGCGACCTCCGCGTTGCCACCTCCCACCCGGACTACACCACGGACGAGCAGAAGCGCGCCCTGCTCGGCCTGTGGACGGACGGCGTGGCACCCCGCCCCTGCGGCTCCGCCGGACTGGAGTACCTGGCCATCGCCCGCGGCGAGTCCGACGCGGTCGCGTTCAGCTGGGAAGCCGCGTGGGACCACGCGGCCGGTCTGCTCCTCGTGGAGGAGGCGGGCGGCACCCACCTCACCCGCGCGGGCGAGCCCTTCGACATCAGGGGCGGCAACACCCTGCCCTTCACCGCGGCCCGCGACGCGGCCACCGCCCGCCGGGTGGTGGAACTGCTGACGGACGGAGCCTGATGGCACACCCCCGCCCAGGGCCCCGGGAGAACGCCGGCGCCCCGGCATATCCTGATCCCCCAGTGGCCGTCGGCTGACGAAGGAGTCCGAAGGTGCCGTCGATGCTCGATGCGGTCGTGGTGGGAGCGGGGCCGAACGGGCTGACCGCTGCCGTGGAGCTGGCCCGGCGCGGCTTCTCGGTGGCCCTGTTCGAGGCGAAGGACACCGTCGGCGGCGGCGCCCGCACCGAGGAACTCACCCTCCCCGGCTTCCACCACGACCCCTGCTCCGCCGCCCACCCCCTCGCCGTCAACTCACCCGCGTTCCGCGCCCTCCCGCTGGAACGCTACGGGCTTCAGTGGCTGCACCCGGAACTCCCCATGGCGCACCCCTTCCCCGACGGCACGGCGGCCGTGCTGTCCCGGTCGGTCGGGGAGACGGCCGCCTCCTTCGGACCGCGCGACGCCGGCGCGTACCGCCGGCTCGTCGAGCCCTTCCTGCCCAAGTGGGACACCCTGGCCCGCGACTTCATGTCCCTGCCGATGACCGCGCTGCCCCGCGACCCCGTCACCCTCGCCCGCTTCGGCCTGCTCGGCCTGCCCCCGTCGACGTGGCTCACGCGCCGCTTCCGCGACGAGCGGGCCCGCACCCTGTTCGCCGGCCTCGTCGCCCATGTCATGGCCCCGCTCGGCGGCTTCGCCACCGGTGCCATCGGCCTGGTCTTCGCCCTCGCCGCGCACGCCCGCGGCTGGCCCGTCGCCCGCGGCGGCTCCCAGGCCATCTCCGACGCCCTCGCCGCGTATCTGAAAGACCTCGGCGGCAGCGTCCACACCGACTACGAGGTCAAGCGCCTCGACGACCTGCCGCCGGCCCGGGCGTACGTCTTCGACACCTCGCCCACCGCCCTGGCCCGTATCGCCGGCTTCGGCGACCACTACGCGAACTACCGTTACGGCCCCGGCGTCTTCAAGATCGACTACGCGCTGGACGGCCCCGTGCCGTGGACCGCGCCTCAGGCCCGCACCGCCGGCACCGTGCAGATCGGCGCGGACAGCGACGAGATCGGCGCCGCCCTGCGCGCCGCCTCCCGCGAGGGCCGCGCCCCCGACGTGCCCTTCCTCATCACCGTGCAGCCCGGAGTCGCCGACCCCACCCGCGCCCCGGCCGGCAAACACGTCTTCTGGGCGTACGGACACGTGCCCAACGGCTGGACCGGCGACCTCACCGACGCCATGGAACGCCAACTGGAGCGCTACGCCCCCGGCTTCCGCGACCGCGTCCTGGCCCGCGCCACCGCAGGACCGCCCGAACTCGCCGCCCGCAACGCCAACTACGTCGGCGGAGACATCGCCTCCGGCGCGGTCTCCGGACTCCAGCTCCTGCTGCGCCCCAAACTCTCCCTGTTCCCGTACACGACGCCGCACCCGGCCGTCTTCATCTGCTCGTCGGCCACCCCACCCGGCCCCGGTGTGCACGGCATGTCGGGGCACAACGCGGCGAAGGCCGTGTGGAGGAGGCTGCGCCGGACATGACCCCCACGATCACGCTCGTCCAGGGCGACATCACCCGCCAGAGCGCCGACGCGATCGTCAACGCGGCCAACTCGTCCCTGCTCGGCGGGGGAGGCGTGGACGGGGCGATCCACCGCCGGGGCGGCCCGGAGATCCTGGCGGAATGCCGCGCCCTGCGCGCCTCCAGGTACGGCAGGGGCCTGCCGACCGGCCAGGCGGTCGCCACCACCGCCGGCCGCCTCGACGCCCGCTGGGTGATCCACACCGTCGGCCCGGTGCACCAGGGTCCGGGCAGCGATCCCGAGCCGCTCGCCTCCTGCTACCGGGAGTCGCTCCGCGTGGCCGACGAACTGGGCGCCCGGACGGTCGCGTTCCCCGCCGTCTCCACGGGCGTCTACCGGTGGCCGATGGACGACGCGGCCCGCATCGCGGTGGAGACGGCGCGGAACACACCGACCGCCGTCGAAGAGGTGAGGTTCGTCCTCTTCGACGACAGGGCGTACGAGGCGTTCGCCCGGCAACTGGGCTGACGGGACCCGCGCGGCCGGCCGAGCACCGCCGACGGCAGGGCCCCGAGCACCGCCCGACGGGCGCCGGGACCCCGGCCGCCCCCGGCCACGGCACCGGCGACGGCCGGCCGGGTCGACGGTGCGCCACGGGACGGGAAAGGTGACCAGGAGGGTACGCGCGGGGGTCGGTGGAGTGACGGCGCGGACGTCCTGCGGTCACCCGCCCTCGCTACGGTGCCGCGGTGGCCATGAACCGATCCGATCCCGCCGTCGTGGACGTGCGGGAGCGGCACCCCCTGCGCGGTGCGGTGCCCCGGCCGGTGACGGCTTCCCCTCCCCGGCCGAGGCGGCGGTGGCGGCCACGGCTGCCGGCGGGGAGGACACGGCCACCGTGCCGGCCGGCGCGGGACACCCGCACGCCGGGCGGGGCTGCGCGGCGTCCTGGACACCCTGCGGGACCGGGGCGCCGACCGGGTGCGGCCGGTGCTCTCCGGCGCCGGGCACGAGCGGACGGACCGGCCCTGCCCGGCCGGACGGGTCGCCGACGGCCGGGAGCCGGAGGTGATCGCCCCGGACGGCGTCATGCTCGTCACCCCCGGCGGGACGCGCTTCGTGCGGCAGCCGTCCACGCCCGGCGGAGGCCGGTGGTGTCGTGAACCCGGCACCGCGCCCCGGCCGCCGTACGGCAGACGACCGTGAGACCGAAGGAGAACGAGCGATGTCACGCCAGAACAGGCCGGGTGACGGCGCGTCCGCCCGCCCGGCCGGCACCGACGACGGACCACCGGTCCGCCGCGCGGTGGTGCTGCCCCCGGCGGGCGACGGCGTGGAGCAGGCCGTGCTGCGGCCCGCCCCACGCCGTGGCCCGGCCGCCACCGCCGAAGGCACCACAGGGGCCGACGAGACCGGCCGGGGCGAGACGGACACCCTCTCCACAGCCACAGCCACAGCCACAGCCACAGCCACAGCCACAGCCACAGCCACAGCCACAGCCACAGCCGCGGCCGCGGCCACAGCCGCGGCCACAGCCGCGAACGAGCCGGAGGCACGGGAGGAGGCCGCGGAACCGGACACGGACCGCGGGGAACGGCCGGAGACAGCGGCGGCGGACACCGCCACACCGGCCCGCACCGCCGTATCGGCCCGCACCGCCACACCGGCCCGCACCGCGTCGCCGGGCGGCACCGCGGACTCCCTGTCCGGACTGGCTGCCGCACTCGGCGGCGCCCGTCGGTCCGGCGAGGCCGGCAGGGGGAGCGGCGACGACGACGGTGCGCCGGGGAGGCCGAAGGCCCCCGTGCTGGCCGCCGCCGGAATCGCCGGAGTGATCCTGCTCGCCGTACCGCTGCTGATCATGGCCGGCAACGACCGGGACGAGCGGCGCGAGGGCCACGCCACCGCTGCTGCCGACTCCCGGGAGCTGCTCGACGGTCAGGAGGCACAGCAGTCGCCGGGCGTCTATGCCGCTGAGCCCCCGAAGGACGACGCTCCGGCCGACTCGTCGAAGGACGAGGAGGGCGACGACGAGAAGGGCGGGCAGAAGGAGGGGAAGGACGACGGCAAGGACGGCGGCGAGGCGTCCCCGGACGACTCCGGCTCCGGCTCCGGCTCCGTCGCCGACGCAAGCCCGCAGGCCGCCTCGCGGAGCAAGCAGGAGGAGGACACGGCGAAGGAGCCGGCCCAGCGGGCCGAGAAGAAGGCGGACACGACGGTCACCGTCGCCACCGCCCGGATCGTCAGCGCCGGCACCGGCAAGTGCCTCACCGCGACCTCCCGGGGAGTCGGGGCGGAACTGGTCATCCAGTCCTGCGGAGCCTCGGTGGGCGCCCAGATCTGGTCCTTCCACGACGCCGACCGGACCTTGCGCATCGGCGAAGACCTGTGCATGGGGCTGGACGGCGGGTCGGTGGAGAAGGGCACGGCCATCCGGCTGCAGCGGTGCGACGGGTCGAGCGGGCAGAAGTTCAAGATCAATGGCACTGAGGACCTGGTGTCACTCAAAGCCGGCAACAAGTGCGCCGACGTGTGGTGGGGCGAGGAGGCCGACGGCACGCCGGTCAAGCTGTGGCCCTGCACCGGCACCGCCAACCAGACCTGGCGACGCGGCTGACCCCGTCCTCCGGGAGGGGGCGGACGGTCGCGGTCGGTGGGCGGCGCGCGGGTGTGCGAGGCGGTCGTCGCCGCAGTGCCGGGGGCGTCGCTCCGGATGTCAGTGTCCGCCCTCGCCCGGCAGACACGTGCCCTCGACGGTGCGGCCGACGACCTCCACTTCGACGCGGTCGGCGGCGTCGACCGTGCCGACGAGGCACACCCGGTTCGCGCTCCCGCCGCCGACCAGCACACCGTGATCGGGGACCCCGAAGCCCTGCATCCGTATCTCGACCCCCTCCGGCGGTACTCCGATGGCATCGGCGACCGCCGTGCGGAGCCCGTCCTCCGTGGCGCCGGTGCCCGCCTGCTTCCCCAAGGCGGTGGCCAGTGCCTTCGCCCGCGGTGCGGCCGTCTCCTTCTGCTCCGCGGTGATCGATATCCGCTCGCGGTACCCGTGGTTCTCCGCCAGCCGCCGGTTCCAGTCGAAGGTGATACAGGGGGAAGGCGTCGGTCCCTGTTCCTCGGGAAGGGGGCAGTAACCCCGCGGCTCGGACGAGGAGACCTCCCTGTCGGCGCATCCGGCCGTCACGGCGACGAGCAGGACGAACGGCAGGGCGGCGAGAAGACGAGGACGCGTCCGTGGCATGACCAGATCATTCCAGACGGGAGAAGCCCGGAGGGGCCCGTCGAACCACCAGGAACGAACAGAGTCCGACGGGATCATTGCTTCGTTTGTGTTCGAGTCCTAGGGTGTGGCTGGCCCAGTAGTTGCTCCGTCACCAGCAGTTGTGATTCTTCCCCGCCGTAACGCCCCCGTCCGGCGGCGCGTCGAGGGGGAGTCCGACGTGCCCTCAGTCCGCGCAGTGCTCTGTCGTACCGAGGAAGGCCACGGTCATGCCGCACCCGCACCTGTCTCCCGCCGACCGCTCCCCCCGCCCCGGACGGCCGGTCGTCAGCCGCCGCCGTCTCCTGGAGTCCGGCGCCGCCGTGCTCGGCGCCCTCGCCCTGTCCGCGTCGCCCGGCGCCGCGCACGCGGCCGGCCGGCGGGCGGCGGCCGACGCGCCCCCGGAGTGGAACGACTTCGGCGTCTTCCGGCTCGGCACCCAGCCGCCGCACACCACGCTCATGCCGTACGCGGACGTGCGGCAGGCCCTCGTCGCCGACCGCACCCGCTCGCCCTACCGGCAGAGCCTCGACGGCACCTGGAAGTTCGCCTACGCCGACCGCCCCGAGGACCGCGACCCCGACTTCCACCGCACCGACACCGACGACGCCGACTGGGACACCGTCCCGGTCCCGTCCGTGTGGCAGCTGCACGGCCACGACTTCCCGATCTACCTGAACATCACCTACCCCTACTGGGGCCCCAACGGCCGCGGCGAGGAACCGCAGCCGCCCGCCGCCCCGACCCGCTACAACCCGGTCGGCCAGTACCGGCGCACCTTCACCGTCCCGCGCGACTGGAAGGGACGGCGCACCTTCCTCCACTTCGAGGGCGTCAAGTCCGCGCACTACGTGTGGATCAACGGCGAACTCGTCGGCTACGACGAGGACTCCTGCACCCCGTCCGAGTACGACATCACCGACCACCTCGGGCCCGGCACCAACCAGATCGCCGTGGAGGTGTACCGCTACGCCGACGGCGACTGGCTGGAGGACCAGGACATGATCCGGCTGAGCGGTATCTTCCGCTCGGTCTACCTGTACTCCACCCCGGCCGTGCACCTGCGCGACTTCAAGCTGGACACCCCGCTGAACGACACCTACACGCAGGCCGAGTTGGCGGTCACCGCGAGCGTACGGGCGTACGGCGGCGGTGAGTCGGGCCGCTACACCGTCGAGACCCAGCTGTACGACGCCCGCGGTCACGCCGTCTGGTCCCGTCCGCTGGAGCAGACCGCCGACCTCGGTACGGCCGACGCCGGCGAGGACGTCACCGTACGGGCCTCGAAGGCCGTGACCCGGCCCCGGCTGTGGTCGGCAGAGCACCCGGACCTCTACACGGCCGTCCTCAGACTCCGCGACCCGGCCGGCAAGGTGGTCGAGACCCTGTCCCACCGCGTCGGGTTCCGCGAATTCGCCATCGAGGACGGGCTGATGCGGATCAACGGCAGACCCGTCTCCTTCCGCGGCACCAACCGCCACGAGATGCACCCGTCCCACGGCACGGCCCTCACCCGCGAGAACCTGGTCGAGGACATCACCCTCATCAAGCGGATGAACATGAACTCCGTCCGCACCTCGCACTACCCCAACAACCCGCTGTGGTACGAACTCGCCGACGAGTACGGCCTCTACCTCGTCGACGAGACCAACCTCGAGACCCACGGCATCCGTTCCGAGTACCCGGGCGACCACCCCGAGTGGACGGCGGCCTGTGTCGCCCGCGCCCAGAACATGGTCCACCGCGACAAGAACCACCCCTCGGTGGTCATCTGGTCGCTCGGCAACGAGGCCGGTGGTGGTTCCACCTTCACCGCCATGCACGACTGGATCCGCTCCTACGACCCCACCCGCGTCATCCAGTACGAGGGCGACGACCGGCCGGGGATCAGCGACATCCGCTCCAGGATGTACGAGAGCCCGTCACGCGTCGGGCAACGCGCCGCGGACACCGCCGACACCCGGCCGTACGTCATGATCGAGTACTCCCACGCGATGGGGAACTCCAACGGCAACTTCAAGAAGTACTGGGACGTCGTCCGCCGCCACGACGTCCTCCAGGGCGGCTGGATCTGGGACTTCGTCGACCAGTCCCTCTACACGCCCGTCCCCGCCCGCACCCTGCTCACCGAGTCCGGGCCGGCCGGCCTGCGCGGCGAGGTCCTCGCCACCCGCGGCAGGCTCGACCGCGACAAGGGCCTGTCCGGCATCACGGTCTTCGAACGCGACGACAGCCTCGACCTCACCGGCTCCCTGACCCTGGAGGCCTGGATCACTCCGCGGTACACGGGCTACCACCAGCCCGTCCTCGCCAAGGGCGACACCCAGTACGCGCTCAAACAGACCGATGACACCCTGGAGTTCTTCATCCACGGCGACGGCCAGTGGATCACCGCGAGCTGGGCGCTGCCGGACGACTGGACCGGCCGCGAACACCACGTCGCGGGCGTCTTCGACGCGGACGCCGGCACCCTGACCCTGTACGCCGACGGCGCGGTGAAGGGCACCCGGACCACCACCCGGCGCCCCGGCAGCAACACCGCGCCGCTCGCCCTCGCCTCCGACGCCGACAACCAGACCCGCGAGTTCAGCGGCACCATCCGCCGTGCCCGTGTCTACGCACGCGCCCTCACCGCCGCCGAACTGGCCTCGGACGACCGGGGCCCCGGTGACGACGGCGTGAGGTTCTGGTTCGACGCCGCCACCGTCGAGGTGGAGAAGAAGCGGCCCGAGGAGAAGAGGTTCCTCGCCTACGGAGGCGACTGGGGCGACAACCCCAACGACGGCGCCTTCGTCGCGGACGGCATCGTCACCGCCGACCGCGGTCACACCGGCAAGGCCGCCGAGATCAAACGCGTCTACCAGGCGATCAACGCCGCCCGCACCTCCGACGACGGCGACCCCGGTGCCGTCACCCTCACCAACGAGTACCTGTTCACCAACCTCCTGGAGTTCGAAGGCCGTTGGGAACTCGTCGCCGACGGCGAGGTCGTACGGAGCGGAAGGCTGACCCGGGACCAGCTCGACGTGCCGCCGCAGTCCGACAAGGACATCACCCTGCCCGTACGCCTGCCGAAGGACCCGGACCCGGGGGTGGAGTACTTCCTCCAGCTCTCCTTCACCACCAAGGAGTCCACGAAGTGGGCGAAGGCCGGCTTCGAGGTGGCCCGGCAGCAGCTCCCGCTCGACGCCGGAAGCCCGGCCGTGACCCCCGTACCGCTGTCGCGCGTCCCGGCCCTGCGCCACGAGGACCGCGACGACGACATCAGGGTCACCGGCAAGGACTTCTCGGTCACCTTCGACAGGAGCAGCGGCACCATCACCTCCTACGAGGCGAAGGGCACCCGCCTGATCACCTCCGGGCCGGTGCCCAACTTCTGGCGGGCGCCCACCGACAACGACCACGGCAACGGCCAGCACACCCGCAACCAGACCTGGCGCGACGCCGGCGTCCGGCGGAAGGTCACCGGCGTCACCGTACGGGCCCTCGGCGAGCGGGCCGTCGAGATCACGGTCGGCGGCACCCTGCCGACCTCCACCGAGTCGACGTACACCACCACCTACACGGTGTTCGGCAACGGTGAGATCAAGGTCGACAACACCCTCCACCCGGGCGCGTCGAACCTGCCGTACATCCCGGAGGTCGGCACGCTGCTGTTCCTGCCGCGCCGCCTGGACCGCCTGCACTACTACGGACGCGGCCCCGAGGAGAACCACTGGGACCGCAACACCGGTACCGACGTGGGCCTCTACACATCGACCGTGGCCGACCAGTGGACCCCCTACATCCGCCCGCAGGAGAACGGCAACAAGACCGACGTCCGCTGGGCCGCCCTGACCGACGGCGGCGGGCACGGCCTGCTGGTGTCGGGCGAACCCCTCCTGGAGGTCAACGCCTCGCACTTCACCCCGGAGGACCTGTCGGCCGGCGTCCGGCACGACTACCAGCTGACCCCGCGGGACGCCGTCGTGCTGCGGGTCAACCACCGTCAGATGGGCGTCGGCGGAGACAACAGCTGGGGCGCGCACACCCACGACGAGTTCAAGCTCTTCGCCGACCGCGACCACACGTACACCTACCGGCTGCGCCCGCTCACCGACGTGGACGAGGCGATGGCGGCCTCACGCCGGCCCACGGCGACCGAGTAGGGGGACACACGAGCGGGAGCCCGGGGTACCCGGGCTCCCATGGGTGACATCCTGGTCGGGGCCTGCTCGTGGACGGACCGCATGCTCGTGACGAGCGGCTGGTACCCGCGCGGGCGGCGGGACGCCGAGGGCCGGCTGCGGCACTACGCCTCCAGGCTGCCCGTCGTCGAGGTGGACTCCGGTTACTACGCGCTGCCCAGCCGCCGCAACAGTGAGCTGTGGGTGGAGCGCACACCGGACGGCTTCCGCTTCGACGTCAAGGCGTTCTCGCTGCTGACCGGCCACCCCACCCGGCCGCAGGCGCTCCCCGCCGATCTGCGGAACCGGCCGGTGGACGGCGCCCTGCTGGACGAGGTGTGGGGGAGGTTCGCGGAGGCGGTCGGACCGCTGCGCGAGGCCGGGCGGCTGGGCGCCGTACTGTTCCAGTTCCCGCCCCGGTTCGCGCCCGGAACCAGGGCCGAGCGGACACTGGAGGAGTGCGCGGAGCGCACGGCCGGCTGGCCGCTCGCCGTCGAGTTCCGGCATCCGGGGTGGTGGGAGGCGGGGCAGGCCGAGGACACCCTCGCGCTGCTGTCCGGGCTGGACGCGACGGCCGTCGGCGTGGACATGGCCCAGGGGCTCGCCGGCTCCCTGCCGCCCGTCGCCCCCGTCAGCCGCCCCGCCCTCGCCGTCGTACGGTTCCACGGCCGCAGCAGGGCCTGGGGGAGGGGCGGCAAGGAGGACCGCTTCCGCCACGACTACGACGTGAGCGAACTCGCCGCCTGGGTCCCCCGGCTGCGGCGCGCGGCGGAGCGGACGGACGAACTGCACGTGCTGTTCAACAACTGCTGCGCGGACGCCGCCGTACGCGCCGCCGAGACCATGCGGGGGCTGCTCACCCGGCCGCGTCGCTGATGCCCAGCCGCAGGTGCTCCACGTGGTAGACGGCCTGGTCGAGCAGCCCGGCGACATGGTCGTCGTGCAGCGCGTACACCACGGAACGCCCCCGGCGCTCACCGACCACCAGGCCCAGATTGCGCAGCAGCCGCAACTGGTGAGAGCAGGCCGACTGCTCCATGCCCACCTCCGCCGCCAGCTCCGTGGCCGGCAGCGGGCCCTCGCGCAGCCGGGCGAGGATCAGCAGCCGGGAGGGCGTGGACAGGGCCTGGAGCGTGGTGGCGACCTTCGCGACGTTGTCCGCGTCCAGGCGCACCCGCGCGGCGTCGTCCTGCGCGGAAACGGCGGCTCCATGACCCATGCGGACATCCTACTCATCACATATGAACGCATGAATGAGTCTTCATGTGTTCCTGTATGGTGGCCGGGTGTCCGTGACTCTCGCCCCCGCGCCCCGGTCGTCCGTCGGTACCCCGGCGCCGCGCCGCCGTACCCGTGTCCTCGCCCTGCCCGAAGCCCGGTGGGCGCTCGCCTCACTCGTCGCCTTCCTGGCCGGGCTCGCCGCCGACCTCGGCGGTGCGCCGGGCTGGGCCGGCGGAAGTCTGTACGCCGTCGCCTATGCGTGCGGCGGCTGGGAACCGGCCCTCGAAGGGCTGCGCGCACTGCGCGAGAGGACCCTCGACGTCGACCTGCTGATGATCGTCGCCGCGCTGGGCGCCGCCGCGATCGGACAGGTCCTCGACGGTGCCCTGCTCATCGTCATCTTCGCCACCTCCGGCGCCCTGGAGGCCCTGGCCACCGCCCGCACCGCCGACTCCGTACGCGGCCTGCTCGACCTCGCGCCCACGACGGCGACCCGCGTGACCGAACGCGGCGAGGAGACCGTGCCCACCGACGGACTCGCCGTCGGTGACATCGTCCTGGTCCGCCCCGGGGAACGCATCGGCGCCGACGGCACCGTCCTGGACGGCGTCAGCGAGGCCGACCAGGCCACCATCACCGGCGAGTCCCTGCCGGTCGTCAAACGCCCCGGCGACGACGTCTTCGCCGGCACCCTCAACGGCACCGGCGCCCTGCGCGTCCGGGTCGGCCGCGACCCCGCCGACTCGGTCATCGCCCGCATCGTGACCCTGGTCGAGGAGGCCTCCCGCACCAAGGCGCCGACCCAGCTCTTCATCGAGAAGATCGAACAGCGGTACGCCGTCGGCGTGGTCGTCGCCACCCTCACCGTGTTCGGCGTCCCGCTCGCCTTCGGCGAGAACCTCACCGACGCCCTGCTGAGGGCGATGACCTTCATGATCGTCGCCTCGCCGTGCGCGGTCGTCCTCGCCACCATGCCGCCCCTGCTCTCCGCCATCGCCAACGCCGGCCGCCACGGCGTCCTCGTCAAGTCGGCGGTCGCCATGGAACGCCTCGGCGAGATCGACACCGCCGCCCTCGACAAGACCGGCACCCTCACCGAAGGCACCCCCGAGGTCACCGCCGTACGCCCGCTGCCCGGCTCCGGCCTCGACGAGGAAGCCCTCCTCACCCTGGCCGCCTCGGCCGAGCATCCCAGCGAGCACCCGCTGGCCCGCGCCGTGGTCACCGCCGCCCACACCCGCGGCCTGACCCTCGCCCCCGCCACGGACTTCACCGCCGCACCCGGCCACGGCATCACCGCCACCGTGAACGGGACCGTGGTGACCGTCGGACGCGCCGACCCGGCAGAGGCGGCCCGCGGCGGGACCGTCGTCCGCGTCACCCGCGACGGCACCCCCGTCGGCACCCTCGTCCTCACCGACCGCCTCCGCCCCGACGCCCCGGCCGCCACCTCCGCCCTGACGGCCCTCACCGGCGCCGCCCCCACCCTCCTCACCGGCGACAACCCCCACGCCGCCGCCCGCGTCGCCGGCGCGACCGGCCTCACGGACATCCGCGCCGGCCTCCTCCCCGAGGACAAGGTCAACGCCGTACGGGACCTCCAGACGGCCGGCCGCAAGGTGCTGTTCGTCGGCGACGGCGTCAACGACGCGCCCGCCCTCGCCGCCGCCCACGCCGGCATCGCCATGGGCCGCGCGGGCTCCGACCTCGCCCTGGAGACGGCGGACGCGGTCGTCGTACGCGACGAACTCGCCGCCGTACCCGCGGTCGTACGGCTCTCCCGCACCGCCCGCCGGCTGGTGGCGCAGAACCTCGTCATCGCGGGCACGGCCATCACCGGCCTCGTCCTGTGGGACCTCGTCGGTCACCTCCCGCTCCCGCTCGGCGTCGCCGGCCACGAGGGCTCCACCGTGCTGGTCGGCCTGAACGGGCTGCGGCTGCTCCGCGAGTCGGCATGGCGATCCGGGCAGCCCCAGGACACATGACGTCGATGTCGGATTCCCGCCAGACCGGGGCGCCGGCCGTGCCCGATCCTTGAGACATGCAGAAGGGGATGCACACCGACACCGAGCGCTGCGTGCGCGCCGTGCGGTCGAAGGACGCGCGGTTCGACGGCTGGTTCTTCACCGCCGTCCTCACCACCGGCATCTACTGCCGGCCCAGTTGCCCGGTGGTCCCGCCCAAGGCGGAGAACATGGTCTTCCACCCGAGCGCGGCGGCCTGCCAGCAGGCCGGGTTCCGGGCCTGCAAACGCTGCCGGCCCGACACCAGCCCCGGCTCACCGGAGTGGAACCAGCGGGCCGACGCGGTGGCCCGCGCCATGCGCCTGATCGCCGACGGAGTCGTGGACCGCGAAGGCGTCCCCGGTCTCGCCGCCCGGCTCGGCTACAGCACCCGGCAGGTCGAACGCCAGCTCCTCGCCGAGCTGGGCGCGGGCCCCCTCGCGCTCGCCCGCGCCCAGCGCGCCCAGACCGCACGGCTGCTCATCGAGACCACGGCACTGCCGATGGCGGAGATCGCCTTCGCGGCCGGCTTCTCCTCCGTCCGCACCTTCAACGACACCGTCCGCGAGGTCTACGCACTCGCCCCGGGCGAACTGCGCACCCGGGCACCGAAGAACACCTCCCGCACCACCCCCGGAGTGCTCTCCCTCCGGCTGCCGTTCCGCGCCCCGCTCAACCCCGACAACCTCTTCGGCCACCTCGCCGCCACCGCCGTACCCGGCGTGGAGGAGTGGCGGGACGGTGCCTACCGGCGCACGCTGCGACTGCCGTACGGACACGGCGTCGTCGCGCTCACCCCGCACCCCGACCACATCGCCTGCCGCCTCGCCCTCGGCGACCCCCGCGACCTCACCGTCGCCATCAGCCGCTGCCGCCGCCTGCTCGACCTGGACGCCGACCCGGTCGCCGTCGACGGGCAACTGCGCGCGGACCCGGTCCTCGCGCCCCTCGTCGACAAGGCGCCCGGCCGCCGTGTGCCGCGCACGGTCGACGCGGCCGAGTTCGCCGTCCGGGCCGTCCTGGGCCAGCAGGTCTCCACGGCCGCCGCCCGCACCCACGCGGCCCGCCTGGTCACCGCGCACGGCACCCCCGTGGACGATCCCGAGGGCGGCCTCACCCACCTCTTCCCGTCCCCCGAGGCACTGGCCGGGCTCGACCCCGAGACCCTCGCCATGCCCCGCACCCGCCGCACCACGTTCACCACCCTCGTACGCCGGCTCGCCGACGGCGACCTCCACCTGGGCGCCGAGAGCGACTGGCCCGAGACCCGCGCGAAGCTCCTCGCCCTCCCCGGCTTCGGCCCCTGGACGGCCGACGTCATCGCCATGCGGGCGCTCGGCGACCCCGACGCCTTCCTCCCCACCGACCTCGGCGTCCGCCGCGCCGCCCGCGAACTGGGCCTGCCCTCCACCCCGGCCGCCCTCACCGCCCGCGCGGCGGCCTGGCGGCCCTGGCGGGCGTACGCGGTCCAGTACCTGTGGGCGACGGACAGCCACCCCATCAACTTCCTGCCGGTGTAGAGAAACCAGGGACTCCCAGCCGATGAAGCAGCACACCGTGACCGACAGCCCCTACGGCCCGCTGACGCTCGTCGCCGACGACGGCGTCCTGTGCGGCCTCTACATGACAGACCAGCGCCACCGCCCGCCCGAGGAGACCTTCGGCGTCCCCGACGACACCCCCTTCGCCGAGACGCGGGAGCAGCTCTCGGCCTACTTCGCGGGAGAGTTGAAGGAGTTCACCCTCGAACTACGCCTGCACGGCACCCCGTTCCAGCGCCGCGTCTGGGACCGGCTGACCCGCATCCCGTACGGCGAGACCCGCACCTACGGCCAACTCGCCGACACCCTCGGCAACCCGAAGGCCTCCCGCGCGGTCGGTCTCGCCAACGGCCGCAACCCGGTCGGCATCATCGTCCCCTGCCACCGCGTCATCGGCGCGAGCGGCGGCCTCACCGGATACGGCGGCGGCCTGGAGCGGAAACAGCGCCTGCTGGACTTCGAACGCGGAACCGCCCTGTTCTAGGCGGCGATCCGGTGCCGGCGCCTGGTGGTGAGCCCCCCCCGTGCGGGAGCTCACCACCACGCCGGGTCCCGCCCCGCCGCTCAGGACAGGTAGGCGAACGAGCGCACCTGGGACGCGGTGAGCGCGCCGTTGAACACCCGGACGGTGTCCGCCCCGCCGTGGAAGTACTCGCCCCAGCCGCCGGCGGTGTGACCGCGGCCGATCTGCAGCGGGCCGGGAGCGCTCCAGGCGGCGTCGAACGCGGCGCCGGCCACGGCCTCGCCCTTGACGTACAGGGTGACGCGGCCCTTGGAGTCGTCGTACACCACGACCACTTCGTCGGAGTAGGCCGTGGGAGCGCCGGGCGCGGCGACCACGGTCTCCGCGGCCCCCGGTCCGCCGCCGTCGGTGACGACCAGCTGCCACTCGGACGCGGCCGGGTCGTAGCGGACCTTGAAGGCGTCGCTGTCGGCGTCGCCCTGGGACAGGACGGTCATCGGCCGGCCGGGGGTGGTGTCGGCGAAACGGACCCGCAGTCCGACGCTGAAGCTGTCGGCGGTGTCGACGACGGGGTTGCCGGCGGCGGCGTAGTCGTCCGTACCGTCCAGGGCCAGGTGGTCGCGGCCGTCGAGGGCGTCCGCCGGGAACTCGACGCACTCGGGGTCTTCGAGGCAGGCCTCGATGTCGGGGGTGTAGAAGCCGGCGCCGCCGTGCAGGGTGAGCGGTTCGTCGCCCTTCCGGTCGGAGATCACACCGCCGTCGGTCCGCTCGATGTCCCAGGCGGCCACCAGCTCGGCGGGACGGGCACCCAGCCGCTCGATCTCCTCGCGGGGCACGACCCGGTCCCAGACGCGGACGTCGCCGACCTCGCCCTGCCAGCGCGCACCTCCCTCGCCGCGGGCGCGGCCGATCTGGAAGGCGCCGGGGGCGCTCACGGGGGTGACGCCGGTCTCGGAGGCGACCTCCTTGCCGTTGACGTACAGGCGCAGGGTGTCGTCCTCGCCGTCGTACAGGCCGGTCAGATGGGCCCAGCCGTCGACGGCGGCGCTGCCGCCGGTGAGGGTGGTGGTGCCATAGCGGAAGGCCCAGGTGGCCGACGAGTCCTCGGCGGGGCGCAGGCCGAGAGTGAAGGCGGAGGTGCCGTCGGCGGCGTCCTGGCTCGCCACCGTCATCGGGCTGCCGGTCGCGGCGGGGCGGACCCAGGCGGAGACGGCGAAGGTCTCGTCGGTGTCCGCCGCGGGAACGTCCGGGGTGAGATAGCCGTTGCCCCGGCCGTCGAGGGTGACGGTGGAGGTGAGAGCGGTACGGGACGGGGCGGGGGCACCGAAGACGACACCGTCCCCGGCGCGGGCCACCGGGCCCGCCTCCGCGGCGGCGCTGCCGGCTCCGGCCGGATCGGCGAGCTTCCAGTGGCCCACAGGGGCCCGACCCTCGGCGACCCGCGTCCAGTGAGTCGTCTGAGAGCTGGACCGTCCGGCGCGGTCGAGGGCCCTGACCTCGAGGTAGTACGGCCCGGCGTGCTCCGGCATCCACCGGACGGTGACCGGTCCACCCGGCTCCTCGGGCCGGACGCGCGTCTGGGTGGAGCCGAGGACGGTGTAGACGTACTCGACGACGTCCTCGGACGGGGAGTCGAAGGTGAAGCTGCCGTAGACGCCGACGCCGTCGTGCCAGCCGCTGTCGTCGTCCGGGTACTGCTCCGAGACGACCGTCGCCGGTTCGGGGCTGACCGTGTCGATGATGAACCGACAGGTGACGCCGGGGGCCTCGTCGCTCCAGGCGGAGGTCGCCCCCTCGTCGTCGACGGCCCGGACGTGCCAGGAGACGACGGTGTCGGCCGGGAGGTCGGCAGGGGTCCGCCACAACTGGGTGATCGGGGAGCGCACCGTGGCCGAGGTGTGGGTGCGGCGCTGAACGACACCGTCGGCGTCGGTCCACCAGGCCTCGAACTGGGCGCCGGCCGCGTTGGTCTCCCAGTCCTCGTTGTCCTGCGTCGGGTCCTCGACGACGGCCCGGAGTTCGGGTGCGACGGGTACGTAGACGGGTTCCTGGGAGCAGGGCTTGCTCCAGTCGACGGTGAGCGCGTCGGTCTTCGGCTGAAGCGGGGGAAGGTTCTCCCCGGCCGCCGTGGCGACGCCCGGAGCCGCGGCGAGCAGCAGGGCCGCCAGTCCTGTGGCCGCGGCGGTGGTTCTGACGCGCCGGCGGGAATGCGGGTTCATGCGGTGGAGCCCCCTGTGTGGTGTCGTCCGGTCCCGCACGGGGACGTTCCGCCGTCCTCGGTTCGTGCGGGGTCCACCCGGAGACCCACAGCTGTCATGCCCACCATCGGTCCCGGTCGGCATGACTATAGAGCGATCTTCGAACGTGTTCAGAACGATTTTCAGGCAATCGGAGCCGCCGAAGTCGACGGCACGGACTACCGGTCGGCGATCCGGCGCAGCAGTCCGGGCAGCGAGGTGCCGATCGGCTCGCGGATCACCTCGTCGGCGAGATCGTCGTACGGGGTCGGCTCCGCGTTGACGATGACCAGGCGGGCCCCGTGGCCGGCGGCCACCTCCGCGAGCCCGGCGGCGGGGTGGACCTGGAGACTGGTGCCCACGGCGATGAAGACGGTGCACGCCTTGCTGATCGCCGCCGCCTCGCCCAGCACCACGGGATCGAGGTGCTCACCGAACATCACCGTCGCCGGCTTGAGGACGCCGCCGCACCCCAGACACGGCGGATCGTCCTCACCGGCCTCGACCCGTGTCAGGGCGTCCTCCATCGAACCCCGCGCATGGCACTTGGTGCACACCACGCTCCGTACGGTGCCGTGGAGTTCGAGCACCTTGCGGTCCGGCATCCCGGCGAGCTGGTGCAGCCCGTCCACGTTCTGGGTGATCACCCGCACCGGCACCCCGGAGCGCTCCAGCTCGACCACGGCCCGGTGCGCGCCGTTCGGCTCGACGGCGAGCGCGAAGTTCTCCCGCCGCATCAGCCAGGAACGGCGGCGGATCTCCGGGTCGCCCATGTAGTACTCGTACGTCACCAGCTTCTCGGCCTCGGGATCGCGGCGCCACAGTCCGTTCGGCCCGCGGTAGTCCGGGATACCGGAGTCCGTACTGACACCGGCACCGGTGAGGAGGGCGACGAGGGGCTTGCTCATGCGGCCGAGGGTAGGCCGCGGGACGCCGGTCCGGCGAGCGGATAAAACGCCGGGCGCGGGCTCAGCGCACCCGGTACCCGTCCTCCAGCTCCGCGGTGCCCGAACCGTCGGCGAGGACGTCCAGCGCGGCCGACACCCGGCGCCCCAGGGAACCGCGGAGGTACTCGGCCAGTTCCCCGCGCGGCACCAGCCGCCAGGACAGCAGCTCCGAATCCTGCAGCCGGATCGCCGCGAAGTCGTCCGCGCCGAGCACGCCGCCGTCGTACAGATACGCCACCACCGGCGGCCGCCCCGGCCCCCGCACCCAGTCCACCGCCAGCAACCGTCCCAGCTCCCGGTCCAGCCCGATCTCCTCGGCCGTCTCCCGCCGCGCCCCCTCGCGCGGGCTCTCCCCTTCGTCCGACTCGATCGTGCCGCCGGGCAGCGCCCACCCCTCCCGGTAGTTCGGCTCGACGAGCAGCACCCGCCCCTCCTCGTCCCGGAAGAGAGCGGCGGCGCCGGCGAGGACACGGGGGAGGGAGGCGATGTAGGCGGCGTAGTCCTGGACGGGCTGAGTGGTGGTCATGGGGGGAAGGGTACGGCGGTGCGGGACCTGCGCCCGGCGCCGGCGGGCGCCCCGGCCGGGCGCACGGCAGCACACGCGGTCCCATGATCGACACGGAACGGCGCGCGCTCCGGGGCACGGGCGGGGTCAGGTGCCGGCCCGCGCCAGCCGCAGCGTGCGTTCCGCCAGTTCGCTGATCCGGACCCCGTCGAAGCCGAAGACGGCGCTGCGGACCGTGTCCTGGAGGGGGTCCTTCCACTGGTCGGGGATGGCTGGGGCGCCGCACAGGACGCCCGCCACCGAGCCCGCCGTCGCGCCGTTGGAGTCGGTGTCCAGACCGCCGCGCACGGTCAGGGCGATGGTCCGGGTGAAGTCGCCGTCGCCGTACAGCAGGCCGGCGGTGAGGACGGCCGCGTTCGGGACCGTGTGGATCCAGCCGAGGCCCGCCGTCTCCTCCGTGAGCGTGGTGAGCGTGTCCTCCCAGGCCAGCCCGGCCTCGTGCAGGGAGGCCACCCGGCGCACGGTGCGGGCGAGGCGGCTGCTCGCCGGGATCACCGTCAGCGCCTCGTCCACCGCGTGCCGCACGGTGGGCGCCGTGAACGCCGCCGAGATCAGCGCCGCCGCCCACATCGCGCCGTACACGCCGTTGCCGGTGTGGGAGAGCACCGCGTCCCTGCGGGCCAGGGCGGCGGCGCGGCGCGGGGCGCCGGGGGAGGTCCAGCCGTGGACGTCGGCGCGGATGAGGGCGCCGATCCACTCCTGGTAGGGGTTGTCGTAGGTGGCCGTGAGCGGGGGTTTGAGGCCGTTCGCGAGGTTGCGGTAGGCGGCCCGCTCCGCCGTGAAGGTCTGGAGGTACGGCAGCCGCAGCAGCCACAGGTCGCCGACCTGCTCGGTGGTGAAGGCGAAGCCGTGGGTCTCCAGCAGGTCGAGGCCGAGGATCGCGTAGTCGATGTCGTCGTCGCGGCAGCTCCCGTGGATGCGGCCGCGGACGCAGGACCGCCACTCGGGGCGCAGGTCGAGGCCCTCGCTCTCGGTCGGCGGCCCGGGGAGGTAGTCGGTGAGGGGGAGGGCGTCCGTCCGGCGGAGGTAGCGGTCGATGCGTTCGCGGGTCCACACCTCGCCCTGTTCCACCGGTTTGCCGAGCATGTTGCCCGCGATCCGGCCCAGCCAGCCTCCGAGGATGCGGTCGGCGAGTCCCGGTTCCGGGCCCACAGCGGTCATGGCGGTCGTGGCGGTCATGGGACCGGTCTACCCGATTCCGGGCCGTTCCACGGGCTGGGCAGGGCATGGCGGCCACTGTGCCCGCCGGTTAAGGTCACAGCGGCGCGACTTGGCCTTGACACGCGTGCGAGGCCCGGAGAACGAGGGGAATGCAAGTGGCGGACGCTGCAGGGAGCGGCACTCGTACGACACGGTCGGCACGGCGGGTGCTCGTCGCCGCGGACAAGTTCAAGGGGTCGCTGACGGCCGTCGAGGTCGCCGAGCGGGTGACGGCCGGGCTGCGCAGGGTCGTACCGGACCTGGTGGTCGAGGCGCTGCCGGTGGCCGACGGCGGCGACGGCACCGTGGCCGCGGCGGTCGCGGCCGGGTTCGAGCGGCGGGAGGTGCGGGTCGCCGGCCCCCTCGGGGACGAGGTGACCGCGGCGTACGCGCTGCGCGGTGACACGGCCGTCGTGGAGATGGCGGAGGCGAGCGGGCTGCAGCGGCTGCCGGCCGGTGTCTTCGCGCCGCTCACGGCGTCGACGTACGGCTCCGGCGAGCTGCTGCGGGCCGCGCTGGACGCGGGGGCGCGGAGCATCGTGTTCGGGGTGGGCGGCAGTGCCACCACCGACGGCGGTGCGGGCATGCTGTCGGCGCTGGGCGCGCGGTTCGTGACGGCGGACGGTGAGCCGGTGGCGCCGGGTGGCGGAGGGCTCGCCGAGCTGGCGTCCGCCGATCTGTCCGGGCTGGACCCGCGGCTGGCGTCGGTGGAGTTCGTGCTCGCGAGTGACGTCGACAATCCGCTGACCGGGCCCAAGGGGGCACCGGCGGTGTACGGCCCGCAGAAGGGGGCCTCGCCGGAGGACGTGGAGGCGCTGGACGCGGCGCTCGCGCACTTCGCGAAGGTGCTGGAGGGGGCGGTGGGGCCGAAGGCCGCGGAGTACGCCGCGTCCCCCGGCGCGGGCGCGGCCGGCGGCATCGGCTACGGCGCGCTGCTGCTGGGCGCCGCCTTCCGGCCGGGCATCGAGGTCATGCTGGACGTGCTCGGGTTCGCGCCGGCGCTGGAGCGGGCGGATCTGGTGATCACGGGGGAGGGGTCGCTGGACGAGCAGACGCTGCACGGGAAGGCCCCGGCGGGGGTCGCCGCGGCGGCGCGTGCGGCGGACAAGGAGGTCGTCGCGGTGTGCGGGCGGCTGGCGTTGGCGCCGGAGGTGCTGGGCCGGGCCGGGATCCGGCGGGCGTACGCGCTGACGGAACTCGAGCCGGACGTGGCGAAGTGCATCGCGGAGGCGGGCCCGGTCCTGGAACGCACGGCGGAACGGATCGCGCGCGACTTCCTGAGCCGACGACCGGTGGCCCTCCGTCGGACCTGACGCCGTCTCACCCCTCGCGCCGCGCGGGTCCGAGGGGCACGGCCGGACCGTGTTGCGATCCGTCTCATCAGTGGTTCCATGGAAAAGGAGGCACACGCGCGGGCAGACGTCCAAGACGTCCTTGCCGACGCGGGGCGGGGCGGCGCCGTCCGGTCACGGCGACTTCCGGTGTTCCATGACGTCTCGCCGAAAGGCGCAGCACGGAGGGAACGGACTCCATGCCCACCAAGGTCATCCGAAATCCTGAGGGAAAGGAACGACCGCGCGACGCCCCCTGGTACACGCTGTATCCGAGGCGGTGGCTGGCCCGGACCGCCGGGGCGGTGGGCAGACGGTGGCGCACGTTCAGGACCGACAGGGAGGCCCGCAGGAGCATCGTCCCGAACCGCAGATGGCACCCCTGGCGGCTCTCCCTCGGCCGCCTCCTGCGCGTCTTCGCCTTCCTCGGGACGGCCCTGCTGATCACCTGGGTGACGCTGAAGGCCTCCTCTCCCTCGTGGTTCGAAACCCTGAACAAGGCCCCGACGGTCAGCACCCTCTACACCTTGACGAGCCCCATTCTGACGGGTGCCTTCCTCCTGGCGGTCTTCCTGCTCTACTGGTACCGCAAGGTCAAGAAACCGCTCGTCAAGAAGGCGCGCGCCAAGCCGCACGACCTGGTCCCCACGGCCGGAACGCTCGTCGACCGGATCGTCGGCCGCCGCGAACTGACCCAGGTGATAGCCCAGACGCTCCGTGACCGGAGGACACGCAGGCCCTATCTGCTCGTCGGCGGGGTGGGCGTCGGCAAGACGGCCGTCCTCGTGGAACTCACCCGGATGCTGGCGCAACAGTCCGCCGTCCCCGTCCCCTTGCGTCTGCGCGACATGGACGGCGACGGCGAACTCGACTTCGAGAAGATGGCACGGCGCCGCTTCGCGGAGGAGGCGGACCAAGGAGTGTTCGCCGGCGGCAACATCGACAAGGCGTGGCGGCAACTACGGCTCGACGACAAGGCCGTGGTCATCGCCGACGGCCTGGAGGAGGCCCTCCTCGACGAGCAGTACCGGGAGGACCGCGACAACATCATCCGGCGGGCCATAGACCGGGCGGACCGTCAGAACCTCCCCGTGGTCATCGCCTCGCGCCCGCACGCGCCGCTGGAGGGCACCAGGGCCGCGATCACCGACCTGGAGCCGCTGAGCGAGGAGGCGGCCCTGGAGTACCTGGTGCGGGAACCCGGCGAGGGTGACGAACGCCGGCTGGACTGGGTCGTGGAGACCGCCGAGGTCTCGGACTCACCGATCTACCTGAGGATCGCCCGTCTGCTGCAGCAGCGCGGACTGCTGGAGCATCTGACGCTCCGGCAGCAGAACGGCCGTCTGAACACACGCAGCAACGACTGCTCCACCATCAGGCTCTGGCTCCTCGACACCTACCGCCAGGCCATGGAGGACGGCCTCATATGCGACAAGCTGGTGATGGACCGCAGGGAACGCCGCGAGACGCTGTGGGTGGTGTCGGCACTGGCCTGCCTCGGGCTGGTGCAGGACAGCCTCGAGGTGTCGTTCGACGACTTCGTCGGTGCGTACATGAACGACCTGCGTGAGGGCGCGCGGTCCGGGGAGCCGCCGGCCGGCAACTGGCAGGAAGCGGTCCGCCCGGTCGTCTCGCCCGCGCAGCGACAGGCGATATGGGGGGTGCTGGGCCGGAAGGCCGGCGAGTCGTGGTCCTGGACCGACCCGCTGCGACACCCCAACGAGTGTTACACCGAGCTGGCGAGGTACGCCGCCAACGCACAGCATCTCGGGCTGGTGAAGGGCTGCGAGAACAAGGTCCGCTTCCCCCACAGCATCATCCAGTCCTATCTGGGTTACCGCCTGCTGAGCGAACTGGAGGCCGACGGGGTCGCCGCCGTCGTCGAACCGGCTCTGCACAGCCCCGGCCCGTCCCGGGAACTGCTCATCGCCCTGGTGCTGCTCTCCCGCCACCGGGCAGCGGACCCCGCCCCCCAGCAGACCACCCGACCGGATCGGGGACGGCGCCGGCACCTGTACCGGGGCCGGGGGACGCCGCCCAGGCCGGCCGAGCTGCTCAGGGACGCCGCGGCGAACCGGCACGACGCGAAGTACTTCGACCTGTACGCGGCGGCCCTGGAGATCGACAGCGTGGACCCGGCGCCGATACAGGAGGAACTGGCCCGCGACCTCGACGAGCAGTGGGCCGGCCTGATCATCAGGGGCGAGCAGCGGACCGTCGAGGACGCGAAACTCGGACTGGTGCGGCGCTTCGGAGCCGCTCTGCGCGAACGGGACCGTCGCCGCGGGGAAACCGGTCCGCTCACCGGACCGGCGACCGCGCGACCGCCCCTTCCCTACGCGTGCCTCTTCCGGATCGCCGCCGACGAACCCTCCTACGCCGTCCGGACCGCGATCGCGCATCAGCTGGCCGCCGGCGGCGACGCGGCCTTCCAGGCCATGCGCCCGTGGTTCCCCCTCGGAAGCGACCCCGTGGAGCAGTATCTGACGCAGACCCGCGAGGCCAAGCAGAAGCTGAACGAGGACTACACCGCCTGGCTCGGGGAGGCGAACGCCGGCCACGCCGTCGACCCGAGGACGGCGGCGCTGAGACAGCAGAGGCACGACCGGTTCGTGAGGGAGTACGAACGGCGCCGCACCACTCAATGGCGCCGCTTCGCCCTGCGTGCCTGGATCGTTCCCATGATCATCGGGTCGGTCTCCGACAAGTACCGTGAGGAGGCGAAGGAGCGGCTCGACCTCTGGCTCCGGCACCTGACCACCACGACCGGGTGGAACACCGCCCTGCCGCCCGCCGAGCCGGACCTGCCGCTCTCCCTGGAGAACGCCATGGCCCAGGGCTTCAAGAACGCGGCGAACCGCAGACGACGGCACCCGGACGTCTACGAGGAGACCCGGGCGTACCTGATGAGGCAGACCGAGAGGATGCTCATCTCCAGCCGCTCCTGGTACGCGCAGCTGACCCTGCTCCACGCGCTGTGCCTGTGGGAGCTTCCCGACACGGTCGGACGTCCGACCGGAGCGGCGACGGACCGGCACCGTGCCAAGGTGTCCGGCACTCCCGTCGAGCCCGTGCGGACGGTCACCCGGTGGCTCGCGATAGCGGGCACCACGTACGGCACCGCGGCAGCCGGAAGGGATCACGGACGTCAGGCCGGCAAGGTCCTCCACCCGTTCGTCGCCGAAGCGGGCGATCTGGTGACCCTGGCCCTGGAGACGGGGCACCCGGAGCAGTTCCTCTGGATCGACGAGCACGGCGCCATCGACAACGTGGGTTCCACTCCGGCAGCCCCGGAGCGCTACCGCAAGCACAATCTGTGGATCGCTCCGTCGTCCGGCTGGAGCATCCTGCACCCACGGGCGCAGCGTCTCCTCGCCGACGTCCTGATCATGCTCAACCTCACCGAACGCGACGGGAGCCCGGACGACATCGAGGAACGCCTGGACCTCGCGAACAAGGACGCCCTCCCGCCCTGCCTCACCCACGACCGCAGCCCGCTCCACCCCGAACACAGTGTGGGCCGGGCCGACCGGGGCGGGTCGGGTTCCACCTGCCTGCCGACCTGCAGGTTCCGTCTGTGCCCCTACCCTCCGAAGGCCGGAAAGGCGCAGAGGGAGATCGAGGAGCCGTTCTGCCGGCAGCAGCAGGCCCTCCTGCACAGCCGCTCCCGCTGGCACGTACCGGTCCTCACCCGCCGCACCGCGCCGTGGGTGAGCATCCCCGTGAAGGAGCTGCACGCCTTCTGGGAGGTGATGGCCGACCGGAACCGCAAGACCCCCGAGAGGGACGAGCAGATCCTGTGAGGCGCCCGCACCGCCGCGGCCGGGTGCCGGACGGACGAGGGCCCCGGACCCTGCCCGGGTCCGGGGCCCTCGAAGAGCGGCGGCGTTACGGCAGCTGCGCCGCCCGCGCCTCGCGACGGTTGTCGCGGAAGTTGTTCACCCGGCGAGCCGTGGCGAACAGCGGAATCACCGCCCCCATCACCAGCTGCAACGCGCACCCCGTCTGCAGCAGCAGCTGCCCGCTCGGCGCGTCGAACGCCCACGCCGCCAGCAGCCCCATCGACAGCACGATCCACGACAGCATGGCCACCGCGAGGCGGCCCCGCGGCTTCGGGTACTCCACCCGGCTCACCATCAGCCACGCCGTACCGATGATCGCCAGCAGCGTCGCCACGAACGGCAGCTCAAGGAGCACGATCGAGACGACCGTCAGCGCGCCGAACGGCGACGGCATGCCCTGGAAGGTGCCGTCCTTCACCGTGACGCAGGAGAACCGCGCCAGCCTCAGCACCACCGCCAGCAGCACCACGATCGCCCCGACCGCGGCCACTCTCTGGTGCGCGTCGTCCGCGACCATGCCGTAGACCAGGACGAAGTACGCCGGCGCCAGCCCGAAGCTGATCAGGTCGGACAGGTTGTCCAGCTCCGCGCCCATCGGCGAGGAGCGCAGCTTGCGCGCCACCAGGCCGTCGAACAGGTCGAAGACCGCCGCGCACAGCATCAGGATGACGGCCGTGGCCGCGCTGTGACGGGCCATGCCCGTCTCCTGGCTGCCCTGGAGGTGCGGGATCAGGATGCCGGTGGTGGTGAAGTACACCGCCATGAAGCCACAGGTGGCGTTGCCCAGGGTGAGGGTGTCCGCTATCGACAGGCGGAGCGAGAGGGGCATCTCCTCCTCGTCGTCCGCCTCGTCGGCCTCCGGCACCCAGCCGGCCTGTGTCTCGGGATCAACCACGGTCAATGCGAGTCACCCCAGCCACGGTCTTCTGACCGACCTCGACGGCCACCTCCACGCCCTCGGGCAGGTAGATGTCGACGCGCGAGCCGAACCGGATCAGACCGATGCGCTCACCCTGCTCGACCTTGGTGCCCTGCGGCACGTAGGGGACGATGCGGCGGGCCACCGCGCCGGCGATCTGGATCATCTCGATGTCGCCGAGCTCGGTGTCGAAGTGCCACACGACGCGCTCGTTGTTCTCGCTCTCCTTGTTGAAGGCGGGAACGAAGCCACCGGGGATGTGCTCGACCGACGTCACCGTGCCGGACAGCGGGGCCCGGTTCACGTGGACGTTGAGCGGGCTCATGAAGATCGCGACGCGGGTGCGGCCGTCCTTCCACGGCATGATGCTCTGCACCACGCCGTCGGCGGGCGAGATGACCCTGCCCTGGGCGATCTCGCGCTCGGGGTCGCGGAAGAACCACAGCATCCCCGCCGCCAGGGCGGTGGCGGGGACGGCGACGGCCTTGGCGGCACCCGAGCGGCGGGAGCGGAGCAGACTGACGGCTGCGGTGGCGACGGTCGGCAGAAGCCACGGCGATGCTCCGCGCGCGAGGCGTACGCCGGCGAGGCTGTCGCGGTGTGCAGAGGTTTGGCTGTGGGGCATGGATGACCTTCGTAGCGGATGATGCCGCGCACTTGCGGGGGACGGCGGCTTTCCGGCGATCGTAGCGGCTCCGGGCCGTAACTGGGTAAGCCAGTCAGCCGAGTCGGCGGCCGAAGAGTGCATACGGGGTGTGATCCACTTCTCCAAGAAAACACCCCGTATCCGGACATCTAGCCCTGGAATCGATACTCTTCGAGCAGTCGGCGACCGATGATCATTTTCTGGATCTCGGCGGTGCCTTCACCGATCAGCAGCATCGGTGCCTCCCGGTAGAGGCGCTCGATCTCGTACTCCTTGGAGAAGCCGTAGCCGCCGTGGATCCGGAAGGCGTCCTCCACGACCTCCTTGCAGTATTCGGAGGCGAGGTACTTCGCCATCCCTGCTTCGAGGTCGTTTCGCTCCCCGGAGTCCTTTTTGCGTGCCGCGTTCACCATCATGGCATGCGCGGCCTCCACCTTGGTAGCCATCTCCGCCAGCTTGAACTGGATGGCCTGGTGCTGGGCGATCGGCTTGCCGAAAGTGTGGCGCTGCTGGGCGTACCGGACACCGAGCTCGAAGGCACGCTGAGCGACGCCGCAGCCACGCGCCGCCACATTGACGCGGCCGACCTCGACACCGTCCATCATTTGGTAAAAACCTCGGCCGGTGACCCCGCCGAGCACCCGGTCGGCGGAAATCCGCAGGTCGTCCATGATGAGCTCGGTCGTGTCGACGCCCTTGTAGCCCATCTTGTCGATCTTGCCGGGGATGGTCAGGCCGGGGCGCACCTCCCCGAAGCCCGGCTCCTTCTCCACCAGGAAGGTCGTCATCGACCTGTGCGGCGCCGTGCCCTCGGGGTGACCCTCGTCACTCCGCACCAGAACGGCCACCAGCGACGACGTACCGCCGTTCGTCAGCCACATCTTCTGGCCGTTCAGGACGTACGAGTCACCGTCCTTCACCGCCTTCGACGTGATCGCCGACACGTCCGAGCCGAGCCCCGGCTCCGACATCGAGAAGGCGCCGCGGACGTCGCCGGCCGCCATCCTCGGCAGGAAGTGGTCCTTCTGCTCCTGCGTGCCGTGCTGCTTGAGCATGTACGCCACGATGAAGTGCGTGTTGATGATGCCGGACACCGACATCCAGCCGCGGGCGATCTCCTCCACGCACAGCGCGTAGGTGAGGAGCGACTCGCCCAGACCCCCGTACTCCTCGGGGATCATCAGACCGAACAGGCCGAGTTCCTTCAGGCCGTCGACGATCGCTTGCGGGTACTCGTCGCGGTGCTCCAGCTCGGTGGCGACCGGGATGATCTCCTTGTCCACGAAGTCGCGGACGGTGGTCAGGATCTCCTGCTGGACGTCGGTCAGACCGGCGGTCTGGGCGAGGCGCGCCATCGCTACTTCCCCTGTTCCTTCAGCTCCGGGCGGCCCGGCTGCTCGCCGCCGCGCTCCTTGATGTACGTCTCGGTCGGCACCATCACCTTGCGGCGGAACACGCACACCAGCGTGCCGTCCTGCTTGTAGCCCTTGGTCTCGACGTGGACGATGCCGCGGTCGTTCTTCGACTTCGACGGCCACTTGTCGAGCACGGTCGTCTGGCCGTAGACCGTGTCACCGTGGAACGTCGGGGCGACGTGCCTGAGCGACTCGATCTCCAGGTTGGCGATCGCCTTGCCGGAGACGTCGGGCACGGACATGCCGAGCAGGAGCGAGTAGATGTAGTTGCCCACGACGACGTTCTTGCCGAAGTCCGTCGTCTTCTCGGCGTAGTTCGTGTCCATGTGGAGCGGGTGGTGGTTCATGGTGAGGAGACAGAACAGGTGGTCGTCGTACTCGGTGACCGTCTTGCCCGGCCAGTGCTTGTACGTCGCCCCGACCTCGAACTCCTCGTAGGTGCGTCCGAACTGCATGGTCCTCAGGCCTCCGGGATCTCGAACTTCGACGTGCGCCGCATGCCGGCGGCGCGGCCCTTGCCCGAGATGACCAGGGCCATCTTGCGGCTGGCCTCGTCGATCATCTCGTCGCCGAGCATCGCGGAGCCCTTCTTGCCGCCGGCCTCGGACGTGTAGTAGTCGTACGCGTCCAGGATCAGCTCGGCGTGGTCGTAGTCCTCCTGCGACGGCGAGAAGATCTCGTTGGACGCCTCGACCTGGCCCGGGTGCAGCACCCACTTGCCGTCGAAGCCGAGGGCCGCGGCGCGCTGCGCGACCTCGCGGTAGCCGTCCACGTTGCGGATCTGGAGGTAGGGTCCGTCGATCGCCTGGAGGTCGTTGGCGCGGGCGGCCATCAGGATCTTCATCAGGATGTAGTGGTAGGCGTCCGCCGGGTAGCCGGGCGGCTGCTCGCCCACGACCAGGGACTTCATGTTGATGGACGCCATGAAGTCGGCCGGGCCGAAGATGATGGTCTCGACGCGCGGGGAGGCCTGCGCGATCTCGTTGACGTTGTTGAGGCCGCGGGCGTTCTCGATCTGCGCCTCGATGCCGATCCGGCCGACCTCGAAGCCCATCGTCTTCTCGATCTGGGTGAGGAGCAGGTCGAGGGCCACCACCTGCTGGGCGTCCTGGACCTTCGGCAGCATGATGCAGTCGAGGTTCGGGCCGGCGCCCTCGACGACCGTCACGACGTCCCGGTACGTCCACTCCGTCGTCCAGTCGTTGACGCGCACGACGCGGGTCTTGCCGGTCCAGTCGCCCTCGTTGAGGAACTTCACGATGGTGTGCCGCGCCTCGGGCTTGGCGAGCGGCGCGCAGGCGTCCTCCAGGTCGAGGAAGACCTGGTCCGCCGGGAGGCCCTGGGCCTTCTCCAGGAAGCGCGGGTTCGAGCCCGGTACCGCCAGGCAGGAACGCCGAGGGCGAAGGCGGTTCACGGTCGTCATGCGGGGACCTCCAGGGGGTCGAGCTTGTTCGCTGTGCGGATCTCGTCGACGATGCGGCCGATGATCCCGGTGATGTCGAAGTCCTTCGGGGTGAAGACCGCGGCCACTCCGGCGGCCCGCAGCTGTTCGGCGTCACCGCTGGGGATGATGCCACCGGCGATCACCGGTATATCCGTGGCACCGGCCACACGGAGCCGTTCGAGCACGTCCGGTACCAGCTGGGCGTGCGAGCCGGAGAGGATGGACAGGCCCACCGCGTGCACGTCCTCCGCGAGGGCGGCGTCCACGATCTGCTCCGGGGTGAGCCGGATGCCCTGGTAGACCACCTCGAACCCGGCGTCACGGGCCCGTACGGCGATCTGCTCGGCACCGTTGGAGTGCCCGTCCAGGCCCGGCTTGCCGACCAGGAAGCGCAGCTTGCCGACGCCCAGGTCCTTCGCCGTCAGGTCCGCCTTGCGGCGCACCTCGGACAGGGCCGAGCCCTCCTCGGCGGCGACCGCCACCGGGGCGGACGAGACACCGGTCGGCGCCCGGAACTCCCCGAACACCTCGCGCAGCGCCCCGGCCCACTCTCCGGTCGTGACGCCGGCGCGGGCGCACTCCAGGGTGGCCTCCATGAGGTTGCCGGTGCCACGCGCGGCCTCCTTCAGCTTCTCCAGCGCCTTGCAGGGACGCGGGTGGTTGAAGGGCGGCTGGTAGCGCGTGTCGCGCCAGTTCCGCAGGGAGGCGATGACGCGGGCCTCCACCGCCGGGTCGACCGTCTGGATCGCGGTGTCCAGGTCGGCGGTCAGCGGGTTGGGCTCGGTGCCCTCGAAGGCGTTGACACCGATGATCTTCTCCGTGCCGGACTCGATCCGGGCCCGCCGCTCGGCGTGCGAGGAGACCAGCTGCGACTTGAGGTAGCCGGACTCGACGGCGGCCATTGCGCCGCCCATCTCCTCGATCCGCCCCATCTCCGCGAGCGAGTCCGCGACCAGCTCCTCCACCTTCGCCTCGATCACCTTCGAGCCCTCGAAGATGTCGTCGTACTCCAGCAGATCGCTCTCGTACGCCAGCACCTGCTGGATGCGCAGCGACCACTGCTGGTCCCAGGGGCGGGGCAGGCCGAGGGCCTCGTTCCAGGCCGGCAGCTGCACGGCACGCGCGCGTGCGTCCTTGGAGAGGGTGACGGCCAGCATCTCCAGGACGATCCGCTGGACGTTGTTCTCCGGCTGCGCCTCGGTCAGTCCGAGCGAGTTGACCTGGACGCCGTAGCGGAAGCGGCGGTGCTTGGGGTTCTCGATGCCGTACCGCTCACGGGTGACCCGGTCCCAGATGCGGCCGAACGCGCGCATCTTGCACATCTCCTCGACGAAGCGCACGCCCGCGTTCACGAAGAAGGAGATACGGCCGACCACGTCACCCATGCGCTCCTGCGGCACCTGGCCGCTGTCGCGCACGGCGTCGAGCACGGCGATCGCGGTGGACATCGCGTACGCGATCTCCTGCACCGGTGTGGCCCCGGCCTCCTGCAGGTGGTAGCTGCAGATGTTGATCGGGTTCCACTTCGGGAGGTGGGAGACCGTGTACGCGATCATGTCCGTCGTGAGGCGGAGCGACGGGCCCGGCGGGAAGACGTGCGTCCCCCGGGACAGGTACTCCTTCACGATGTCGTTCTGGGTGGTCCCCTGGAGCCGGGTGATGTCCGCGCCCTGCTCCTCGGCGACGACCTGGTAGAGCGCCAGCAGCCACATGGCGGTGGCGTTGATCGTCATCGAGGTGTTCATCTGCTCCAGGGGGATGTCCTGGAACAGCCGGCGCATGTCACCGAGGTGCGCGACCGGCACGCCGACCCGGCCGACCTCGCCGCGGGCGAGGACGTGGTCGGAGTCGTAGCCGGTCTGCGTCGGCAGGTCGAAGGCGACCGACAGACCGGTCTGGCCCTTGGCGAGGTTGCGCCGGTACAGCTCGTTGGACGCCTCGGCGGTGGAGTGACCGGCGTAGGTCCGCATCAACCACGGACGGTCCTTCTGACGCTCTGTCATCGTCCGGCCCTCAGATGTTCCGGAAGCGGTTGATGGCGTCGACGTGCTTGGCGCGCTTCTCGTGGTCGCGCACGCCCAGGCCCTCCTCGGGCGCCATGCACAGCACGCCGACCTTGCCCTGGTGCGCGTTGCGGTGCACGTCGTGGGCGGCCTGGCCGGTGTCCTCCAGGGAGTACACCTTCGACAGGGTCGGGTGGATCCTGCCCTTCGCGATCAGCCGGTTGGCCTCCCAGGCCTCGCGGTAGTTGGCGAAGTGCGAGCCGATGATGCGCTTCAGCGACATCCACAGGTAGCGGTTGTCGTACTCGTGCATGTAGCCCGAGGTCGAGGCGCAGGTGGTGATGGTGCCGCCCTTGCGGGTGACGTAGACCGAGGCGCCGAAGGTCTCGCGGCCGGGGTGCTCGAAGACGATGTCGATGTCCTCGCCGCCGGTGAACTCGCGGATGCGCTTGCCGAAGCGCTTCCACTCCTTCGGGTCCTGGGTGCGCTCGTCCTTCCAGAACCTGTAGCCCTCGGCGCTGCGGTCGATGATCGCCTCGGCGCCCATCGACCGGCAGATGTCCGCCTTCTGCTCGCTGGAGACGACGCAGATCGGGTTGGCGCCGCCGGCGAGGGCGAACTGGGTGGCGTACGAGCCGAGTCCGCCGCTCGCGCCCCAGATGAGGACGTTGTCGCCCTGCTTCATGCCGGCGCCGTTGCGGGACACCAGCTGCCGGTACGCGGTGGAGTTGACCAGGCCCGGAGCGGCGGCCTCCTCCCAGCTCAGGTGGTCCGGCTTCGGCATCAGCTGGTTCGACTTCACCAGTGCGATCTCCGCCAGGCCGCCGAAGTTGGTCTCGAAGCCCCAGATGCGCTGCTCGGGGTCGAGCATCGTGTCGTTGTGGCCGTCGGACGACTCCAGCTCGACGGAGAGACAGTGGGCGACGACCTCGTCACCGGGCCGCCAGGCGTTGACGCCGGGGCCGGTGCGCAGCACGACGCCCGCGAGGTCGGAGCCGATGATGTGGTACGGCAGGTCGTGGCGCTTGGTGAGCTCGCTGAGCCGGCCGTAGCGCTCCAGGAAGCCGAACGTCGACAGCGGCTCGAAGATCGAGGTCCACACCGAGTTGTAGTTGACCGAGGAGGCCATGACGGCCACCAGGGCCTCGCCCGGGCCCAGTTCGGGCAGCGGCACCTCGTCGAGGTGGATCGACTTGCGGGGGTCCTTGTCGCGGGTCTCGAGGCCCGCGAACATCTCCGTCTCGTCCTTGTGCACGGTGATCGCGCGGTACGACTCGGGGAGCGGCAGGGCGGCGAAGTCCTCCGACGTGGAGTCGGGCGACTGGATCGCGGCCAGGATGTCCTTCACGGTCACGGTGTTGCCTCCGGCGATGAGCGCCCTGAGGGAGGGGCGCTGAGGGTTACGTCGGTGTGCTGCTGAGGGTTGGGGGTTGCCGTCGGTTCGGCGGTGGTGCTTCGGCAGCGCTTGGTGTGCGCGGGAGGTTGCCTGTGACGCAGGCGTCCGGACGTGCGGGCGGTGGGCCCGCCGGGACTCGCCCGGACTCCTTCAACGTATGGCACGCCGTGTCAGCCCGCAAGGCACTGAGTGTCAGAACCTGGGCTCAGGTGAAATCTTTACGCATCAGATGAGCGATGATCGATCGAACCGGCTCCGAAACGCATCCGAAAAGGTGCCCTGACATGGCAAAACGGCCACCCGGTGGGGTGGCCGTCATCACAGCGGTGAGAGGGCTGTCCAGTGCTCCTCGGCGTCTGTTCAGCGCTCCTTGAGCGCCTGCTCGATGGTCCGCATCACCTCGTCCAGCGGGGCGTCCACATGCGCGACCGTCACCAGGACCTCGCCGTGCGTGGACGCCGAGGACGCGGGCGGCTTCGGCGGCGCGGTGCGCCGGCCCGCCATGATCCCGCTGCCGAAGGTCTTGCGGACGATCGCGAAGGCGTGGTCCAGCTGGGCCTCGACATCGCCCTGCCCGTCGGCCCGCAGCCAGCGCCGCAGCACGTGGTTGTGCGCGGTGACCACGGCGGACGCGGCGACCTCCGCCAGCAGCGGGTCGTCGTTGGCGTCGTCGTCGTGCGCGTGCTCGTCGAAGTGACCGAGCAGATAGCGGGTGAAGAGGCGCTCGTAGCGGGCCACCGACGCGATCTCCGCCTCGCGCAGGGTGGGCACCTCGCGCGTCAGCCGGTAGCGGGCGACCGAGATCTCCGGCCGCGCCGCGTACATCTTCATGACCTCCTTGATGCCACGGCACACCGTGTCGAGCGGATGCTCGTGCGCGGGGGCGGCGTTGAGCACCGCCTCGGCGCGGACCAGGGTGTCGTCGTGGTCGGGGAAGATCGCCTCCTCCTTGGAACGGAAGTGGCGGAAGAAGGTGCGGCGGGCGACCCCGGCGGCGGCCGCGATCTCGTCGACGGTGGTGGCCTCGTACCCCTTGGTCGCGAACAGCTCCATCGCGGCGGCCGCCAGTTCCCGGCGCATTTTGAGCCGCTGGGCGGCGGCGCGAGAGCCTGCGGCGCTTTCCGGCGGCTCGGTCGTGGCGGGCGTACGTACGGACTTGGCGGGCTGGGACATGCCCTGAACGTACTGCATGTGCGCAGCTCGGTGCGCATGACCGGGGGCTCCCCCGCCCTCGGCGGGCGGGGGAGGGGCACTGTGGGCCGGCGGCGGGAACCGGTCGGGGCCGAGCAGTCCGCCCCATTCCGCGCCGCCCTCGAACCGGTCGCCGGGGCGCGGCTCAGCGCTTGGCATATTCGCGGAAGCCACGGCCGGTCTTGCGGCCGAGGCAGCCCGCGGCCACCAGGTGCTCAAGCAGCGGCGCCGGCGCGAGACCCGGATCGCGGAACTCGCGGTGCAGCACCTTCTCGATGGCGAGCGAGACATCGAGCCCGACGACGTCCAGCAGCTCGAACGGGCCCATCGGGTAACCGCCGCCCAGCTTCATCGCGGCGTCGATGTCGTCGAGGGACGCGTAGTGCTCCTGCACCATCTTGATCGCGTTGTTGAGGTACGGGAACAGCAGCGCGTTCACGATGAACCCGGCCCGGTCACCGCAGTCCACGGCGTGCTTGCGGATCGTGCCGCACACCTCGCGCACGGTGGCGTGCACGTCGTCGGCGGTCAGCACCGTACGCACCACCTCGACCAGCTTCATCGCCGGCGCGGGGTTGAAGAAGTGCATGCCGATCACGTCCTGCGGGCGCGAGGTGGCGCGGGCGCAGGCCACGACCGGGAGGGAGGACGTGGTGGTGGCGAGGACCGCGCCCGGCTTGCAGACCTTGTCCAGCGTCGCGAAGAGCTGCCGCTTGACCTCCAGGTCCTCGGCGACCGCCTCGACCGCGAGATCGACGTCGGCGAAGTCGTCGTAGGTGCCCGTCGGACGCACCCGCTCCAGGGCCTGGGCGGCGGCCTCGGCGGTCATCCGCCCCTTGTCGACGGAGCGCGCCAGGGATTTCCCGATCCGGGCCTTGGCGCTCTGTGCCTTCTCCTCGCCGCGGGCGGCCAGGACCACCTCGTAGCCGGCCTTGGCGAAGACCTCGGCGATACCGGAGGCCATGGTGCCCGAGCCCGCGACACCCACCGAACGCACCGTACGGCCGGGGGCCGCGAAGACGTCTCCGAGCGGGGTGAGGGCGTCGCGCACGACGGTTTTGCCGCCGGGTGCCTCGTACGTGTAGAAACCGCGCCCCGCCTTGCGGCCCGTCAGGCCCGCCTCGCTGAGCTGCTTGAGGATCGGGGCCGGCGCGTGCAGCCGGTCACGGGACTCGGCGTACATGGCCTCCAGGACCGTGCGCGCCGTGTCGACACCGATCAGGTCGAGCAGCGCCAGCGGGCCCATGGGCAGTCCGCAGCCCAGCCGCATCGCGGCGTCGATGTCCTCGCGGGAGGCGTAGTTCGCCTCGTACATCGCGGCGGCCTGGTTGAGGTAGCCGAACAGCAGCCCGTCGGCGACGAATCCGGGCCGGTCACCGACGGCCACGGGCTCCTTGCCCAGGTCCAGCGCGAGATCGGTGACCGCGGTGACGGCCGCGGGCGCGGTCAGCACGCTGGACACGACCTCGACCAGCTTCATCGCCGGCGCCGGGTTGAAGAAGTGCATGCCCAGCACCCGCTCGGGGTGGGCCGAGTCGGCGGCGAGACGCGTGACGGACAGGGCGTTGGTACCGGTCGCCAGAACGGTCTCCGGCCGCACGATCCCGTCGAGTTCACGGAGGATCTGCTGCTTGATCCCGTACGACTCCGGCGCCACCTCGATCACCAGATCGGCGCCGGCCGCCGCCGCGAGGTCGGTGGAGGTGGTCACGCGGGCGAGGAGGTCCGCGCGCCGCTCCTCGGTCAGCCGGCCGCGCTCCACGGCGCGGGCGGTGGAGGCTTCCAGGGCGGCGACGCACTTCGCCGCCTGCGCCTCGCTGATGTCGATGCCGATGACGTCGCGGCCGGCGCCGGCCAGGACCTCGGTGATGCCGGTGCCCATCGTGCCGAGGCCGACCACGGCGACGGTCCGGAGCGGGGACAGAGGGGTGTCGGAGAGGGGAGTGGCCATCGCGGGACTCCAGGAATGAGGGTGACGACGGGAAACACGCCCGGGTGCGCCGAAGGGCGCACCGGGTGCGTGCGGGATGCGGGTGTGGGCCGGGCTGCGAGCGCACACGCCCGGCGCCGCCGGTGAACGACGGTCGATCCGACCGGCCCTGTCCCGGGGCCGAGCCGTACTGCGGTACACGGGGTACCGAACCGACTGCGACTCGCGGCGGCCGCGTCACCAGACCGCCGTGAGGAGGGTAGCGAGTGGGTAACTCGCTCTTCTGAGCTTAACTCGCGGGTAACGAGCGCGCCAGCCCCCGGCTTTGTGATGTACGTCCCGGACGGCCCCGCACACCCCTAACCTCTGAACCATGGACGAAGAGTTGCGATCGCTCACGGAGCGCTTACGGGCGGAGTCGGGCGGATCGACGGCGTACGACCGTCTCCTGGCCACGGACGACCCCGACACCCTGGCCGGCGTCCTCACCGAACCCGGACAACCGCTCTGGGCCCGCGAACTGGCCGCGTTCCGGCTGGGGCTGGCGGGGGACCGCAGGGCCTTCGAGGCACTCGTCCTCCTCCTCAACCACCGCGACCCGCCGCGCTGCGCCTCCGCCGCCCACGCCCTCGCCCGCCTCGGCGACCCGCGCACCGCCCGCGCCGCCGCCGCCCTCGCCACCAACGAACTCCGCGTCGCCTACGCCCTGCACCCGGTCCGCCTGCTCACCGCACTGCGCGCCCCCGAGGCGGTCCCCGCCCTGATCACCACGTTGCGGCGGCGGCTGCGCCCCCATGACCCCTACCGCCGGGTCGCGCTGGCCTGTGTGGAAGGGCTGGGCGAACTCGGCGACCCGCGCGCCGAACCCGTACTGAACGAAGCCCTCGCCCACCCGGCACTGGCCGAGGCGGCGGTCCACGCCCTGGCCCGGATCCCCCGGCCGCGCTAGGGGGCGTCAGCCGGTGAGCTCCCGCGCGTACCGCACCTCGGGCACCACCACCCCGGCCACCTCGAAGGGCTCCTCCGCCCCGTCCGCGCCGAACCCCGCCCGCTCGTAGAAACGGCGGGCGCGGGTGTTGCCCTCGAGGACCCACAGATACATGCGCTCGTGACCGGCGGCGGCGCAGCGGCGGACCGCCTCGGTGAGCAGCGTCCGCCCCACGCCCCGGCCGATGCGCTCGGGCGGCAGGTACAGCGCGTACAACTCGGCGTCCCCGGTGCGCACGTCGCCGTCCCGGTACGGGCCGAACGCGGCCCACCCGGCGAGCTCACCGCCGTCGGCCTCGGCGACGAGGTTCACCACACCGCCGTCGCCGTGCCGCAGACGGGTGCGGTGCCGCTCGGCGTCCGCCGCGATGTCGAGGCCGTCGAGATACGGCTGCGGGACGAGCCCCCGGTAGGCGTGCCGCCAGCCCCGTACACGGATCCCCGCCACGCCGTCGCAGTCGTCCGCGGTCATCGGCCGCAGCAGGAATCCGCTCATGCGCCCATCATGGACCACGGGTACGACAGCCCGCTCCCGACGGCGCGTCAGGTGCTCAGCTCCGGAAGCCGAGCAGGCCGTGCAGGGTCGAACCGCGCGCCGACGTCGGTGCCGCCTTCGACGTCAGCGGCTCGGGATCGGGCAGCGCCGCGCACACCGCGTCGGCCTCGCCGCCGCCCCCGCGCGGCACGGTCCCGTCGGCCAGATAGGCCGCCAGATGCCGGTCCAGACAGGCGTTCCCGCTCAGCGTGACGCCGTGGTTGCCACCGCCCGACTCGACCACCAGGCCGGAACGGGCCAGCAGCCGGTGGACGGTGACACCGCCCTGGTACGGGGTCGCCGCGTCGTGCGTCGCCTGGAACAGCAGCGCGGGCGGCAGCTTGCCGTTGCGGATGCGCTCCGGCCGCAGGGACTCGGCCGGCCAGAACGCGCACGGCGCGTTGTACCAGGCGTTGTTCCAGGCCATGAAGGGCGCCCGCTCGTACACCTCCCAGTTGTCCTTGCGCCACTGCCGCCAGTCACGCGGCCAGGCGGCGTCCCGGCACTGCACCGCGGTGTAGACGCTGTAGCCGTTGTCACCGGCGGCGTCGCTCGCGCCGAAGTTCTCGTACGCCTCGACCAGCGGCTCGGCGTCCCGCTCCTTCACGTACGCCGAGAACGCCTCCGCGAGATAGGGCCAGTAGCCGTTGTAGTAGCCGCCCGGGAGGTAGGTGTCCTCCAGTTCGGCGGCGCCCACCTTCCCGTCGGCCGGGTCCTTCTTCAGGGCCGCGCGCATCGCGTACCAGGCGGCCTCGACCTTCTCCGGGTCGGCGCCCAGCCCGTACGCCGAGTCGTGCTCGGCGACCCAGGCCATGAAGGCGCGGTGGCGGTCGTTGAACGCGTGGTCCTGGTTCAGATTGGCGTCGTACCAGACCTCGGTGGGGTCGACGACCGAGTCCAGGACCAGGCGCCGCACCCGCTCCGGGAACAGCTTGGCGTAGACGGCGCCCAGGTAGGTGCCGTAGGAGTAGCCGAAGTAGTTGAGCTTCTCCGCGCCCAGCGCCCGCCGGATCACGTCCATGTCGCGCACCGTGCTGTTCGTGTCGATGTACGGCAGCAGATCCGCGTACTCGCGTCCGCAGGCCGCGGCGAAGGACTGCACGCGCGCGAGGTTGGCCCGCTCGACCTCGGGCGAGGCCGGCACCGGGTCCGGGCGCACCGGGCCGAAGTGGCCCGGCCCGCAGTCCAGCGCCGGCTCGCTCGCGCCCACCCCGCGCGGGTCGAAGCCGATGACGTCGTACTGGGCGGCCACCTCCTTCGGCAGCGCCGCCGCGACGAACCCGGCGAGCGTCAGACCGCTGCCGCCGGGGCCGCCCGGGTTCACCAGCAGGGGGCCCTGGTACCGCTCCGCGGTGTGCGGGACGCGGGACAGCGCGAGCGTGATCCTCCGCCCGGCGGGCCCGGTGTGGTCGAGCGGCACCTCGACGGACGCGCACTGCAGTGTCGGATAGTCGTCGGTGCCGCACTTCCTCCACACGGGTTTCGCGGCGTGGAAGGTCTCCGCGGCGCGCGGGGTGCCGGCCTCGGCGGGCGCGGCCGTGAGGCTTCCGGCCAGGACGACGGCGGCACCGCACAGCACGGCTGCGCTTCTTCTCATGACGGTGTCCTCCCAGGACGGAGGTGCTGCGGACCGCGGGGCTCACGGTTCACGCGGCATCGTCCCGATATGAGGCCACATCCGAACATGTTCTGTTGATTCTTGACCCGATCGGATCGCCGGAAGCGCTCGAACGCTCTTAAAGGAGCGTCAGTTGGGTCGGCTCGGCCGCCGGAGACTCGGCCGGCCCGGCGGCGCGGATCCGGCGGGGCATCTCCGCGCGGGCGGGGCCGATGCCGTACTCCTGGGCCAGCTCGTGCACCTGCCGGGTGATGCGGCGCTGGTACCACTTCGGGGCGTAGGCGCCGTCCGCGTACAGCCGCTCGTAGCGGGCCACCAGGTACGGGTGGTGCCGCCCGAGCCAGGCCGTGAACCACTCGCGGGCGCCCGGCCGCAGATGCAGCACCAGCGGGGTGACGGAGGTGGCACCCGAGGCCGCGACGGCCCGCACGGCCGCCCGCAGTTGGTCCGGGCGGTCGCTGAGGAACGGGATCACCGGCGCCATCAGGACCCCGCAGTCGATGCCGTGCCCGGTGAACGTCCGGACCACGTCGAGGCGCCGCTCCGGTGCCGGAGTGCCCGGCTCGACCGTCCGCCACAGCCCCTCGTCCGTGAAACCGACCGAGACCGAGACGCCCACGTCGGTCACCTCGGCGGCCTGCTTCAGCAGCGGCAGGTCCCGCAGGATCAGCGTGCCCTTGGTGAGGATCGAGAACGGGTTGGCGCGGTCGCGCAGGGCGGCGAGGATGCCCGGCATCAGCCGGTAGCGGCCCTCCGCCCGCTGGTAGCAGTCGACGTTCGTGCCCATCGCTATGTGCTCGCCCCGCCAGTCGGGGGAGGCCAGCCGGTGGCGCAGCAGCTCGGGCGCGTTCGTCTTGACCACGATCTGGCTGTCGAAGCCGAGGCCGGTGTCGAGGTCCAGATAGCTGTGGGACTTGCGGGCGAAGCAGTACACACACGCGTGCGAGCAGCCCCGGTACGGGTTCACCGTCCACTCGAACGGCATGCGGGAGGCCCCCGGCACCCGGTTGACGATGGAGCGGGCCCGGATCTCGTGGAAGGTGATTCCGGCGAACTCGGGCGTGTCGAAGGTGCGGGTCGTGACCGTCTCCGCGCCGAACAGGGCGGTGTCGGCCCGGCTGTGTTCGGAGTCCGGTGAGAGGTTCTCCCAGCGCATGACGCCTCCTCGGTGTCGCTGCGGCACAGAATAGAACAGGTGTTCCCTTGATCGTGCGAGCGACATCTTCGGTCACCCTCCCGATCACATCCGGACCCCCGATTTGGGCGGCCGGGCACGGGGGTGGTTGGCTTGCCCCGACCCCGAGAACCCATGCCCTGGAGGTAAGCGATGGCGCAGGTCGAGGCCACTACGGAGCGGATCGTCGCGGCGGACGCGGAGACGGTGTTCGACGCCCTCGCCGACTACAGCGGCACCCGCGGGAAGGTGCTGCCCGAGCAGTACAGCGAGTACGAGGTCCGCGAGGGCGGCGACGGCGAGGGCACCCTCGTGCACTGGAAGCTCCAGGCCACCAGCAAGCGCGTGCGCGACTGCCTCCTGGAGGTCACCGAGCCGACCGACGGCGAACTGGTCGAGAAGGACCGCAACTCCTCCATGGTCACCACCTGGCGGGTCACCCCGGCCGGCGAGGGCCGCTCCCGCGTCGTGGTGACCACCGTCTGGAACGGCGCCGGCGGCATCGGCGGCTTCTTCGAGAAGACCTTCGCGCCCAAGGGTCTCGCCCGTATCCACGACGCCCTGCTGGCCAGGCTGGCCGCGGAGGTCGAGAAGTAAGGGGCGGCAAACCCTCGTAAACGGTGCGGAGTTGGCTCCTCACCGTTTCGAGTGATCTCGTTACGGCCCTTCTCGGTCCCGTAACTCACCGCGCTTGCTCGTAGTTGTCGCTTTTACGCGGGAATTGTCCGGCGGTGCGACGAGGGGAGCGGCACGTGGGCGGGATCACTCTGACGCAGGACGAGCCGGTCACGGCACCACCGGCCGGGGGCCCACCGCCCCCGGCACCGGTCGTCGAACAGGGCCTGAGCCCGCGCCGGGTCCGGCTGGTCTTCCTCGCGCTGATGCTGGCGCTGCTGCTCGCCGCCCTGGAGCAGATGATCGTCGCCACCGCGCTCCCGAGGATCGTCGGCGAGCTGCACGGCCTGGACCGGATGTCCTGGGCGATCACCGCCTATCTGCTCACCGCCACCGTCGGACTGCCGGTCTACGGAAAGCTCGGCGACCTGCTCGGACGCAAGGGCGTCTTCCAGTTCGCGATCCTCGTGTTCGTCGTCGGCTCCGCGCTGGCGGGCCGCGCGTCCACCATGGACGAGCTGATCGCCTACCGCGCGGTGCAGGGCGTCGGCGCGGGCGGCCTGATGATCGGCGTCCAGGCGATCATCGCGGACATCGTGCCCGCGCGCCGGCGCGGACGCTTCATGGGACTGATCGGCGCCGCCTTCGGCCTCGCGTCCGTCGCCGGGCCGCTGCTCGGCGGCTACTTCACCGACCACCTCTCCTGGCGCTGGTGCTTCTACGTCAACGTCCCCTTCGGCATCGCCACCATGGCCGTCGTCGCCCTGGCGCTCAGACTCCCCAAGCCGGCCGCACGGGGCCGCTTCGACGTCCTCGGCACCCTCCTGCTGGCCACCGCCTCCACCTGCCTGGTGCTGCTGACCGGCTGGGGCGGCACCGAGTACGCCTGGGACTCCCGGGTCGTGCTCGGACTCGGCGCGGGCGCCGCCGTCGCCACCGTCCTCTTCCTCGTCGTCGAGCGCTTCGCCGCCGAACCCCTCATCCCGCTGCGGCTGTTCCGGGACTCCGTCTTCAACGTCACAGGGCTGGTGGGGCTGGTGATCGGCGTCGCCCTGTTCGGCGCCACCAGTTACCTGCCGACGTATCTCCAGATGGTCGAGGGGGCCACCGCCACCGGGTCCGGACTGCTGATGCTGCCCATGATGGGCGGCATCGTCGGCGCCTCGGTCATCTCCGGGCAGCTCATCAGCCGTTCCGGCCGCTACCGGCGCCATCCCGTCGTCGGCGCCGCCCTCTCCGCCGTCGGCATGTGGCTGCTGTCCCGTCTGGAGACCGGCACGCCCCGGCTGCACTACAGCATCTGGATGGCCGTCCTCGGCGCCGGTATCGGCATGGTGATGCCGGTGCTGATCCTCGCCGTGCAGAACTCCGTGCGCCCCGCCGACCTCGGTACCGCCACCAGCGCCAACAACTTCTTCCGGCAGATCGGCGGCAGCGTCGGCGCCGCCGTCTTCGGCACCCTCTTCGCCGGCCGGCTCACCGACGCGCTCGACGAGCGCCTCCCCGCGCACGCGGGCAGCGGGCCGCTCGACGCCGAGTCGATCACCCCCGAACTCGTCCACGCGCTGCCGCCCGAGCTGCGCGACGCCTACGTGCAGGCCTACGCCGACGCCATGCCGCGCATCTTCCTCCACCTGGTGCCGGTGCTCGTCCTCGGCCTGCTCATCGCCTTCTTCCTCAAGGAGAAACCACTGGTGTCCCACCACACCCCCACCGCCGACCCGGCCCACTTCACGGCACAGGTACCGCACGCGCGCCCCCACGCTTCGAGCGGGGGGACCCCCGCCTCGCTCCGCTCCCCGCACGCCGGCGGCATCCCCGTCTGCGGGACCGTGCAGCACCCCGACGGGACCGTCGTACCGCGCGCCGCGCTCACCCTCATCGACGTCACCGGACAGCAGACCGGACGGGGCGCCAGCGGCGAGGACGGACGGTACGCGCTGGCCACGCCAGGACCGGGATCGTACGTCCTGATCGCCGCCGCCGGCGGTCACCAGCCGCAGGCGGTCTCCGTGACCGTCGGCGAGCGGCCCGTCGAACTCGATGTCGTCCTCGGCGGTGCGGGCCGTCTCGCCGGCAGTGTCGTCACCGCCGACGGCACACCGGTGCGGGACGCCGCCGTCACCCTCACCAACGTCCACGGGGAGGTGGTCGCCAGTACCCGCAGCGGCCGGGAGGGCGGCTACGTCATCAGCGAGCTGGTGGCCGGCGAGTACACCCTCGCCGCGAGCGCGCCCGCCTTCCGTCCGGCCGCCCTCCCCGTCACCGTGCAGGCCGCCCGCGAGACCCGCCAGGACGTCGAGCTGGCCGGCGGCGCGGTGCTGCGCGGCACCGTCAGGGCCGGCGGCGGACGGCCCGTGGAGGAGGCCCGTGTGACCCTGCTGGACGCGGCGGGCAACGTCGTCGACACCCTCACCACGGGACCCGACGGCATCTTCCGCTTCGTCGACCTGTCGTCCGGCGAGTACACCGTCATCGCCGCCGGTTACCCACCGGTCGCGACCGTGCTCCAGATGGCCGGCGGAGGCCGCACGGAACGCGACCTCCAACTCGGCCACGAGGACTGAAACGGTCGGTCACGCGCGGGAACGTACGCCGGTGCGAGCACCGGCGAGCAATTCCCGCGTTGGCACACATCGCGGCCGACCGTGGCCGTACGGTGGTGACGGCGGTACAGATCTTGCACAGCCGGGGGAGAGAGGGCCTGGGCCATGGACCGTGGCACCGAGCGGGACGCACCTCCGGAACGCCGAGCGGGGGACGGCACGGCGGCCGAACGGGGCGGCGCCGGCCGTATCCCGCTGGCCGTGGTCGTGGTGGACCGCGACGGACTCGTCTCCCACTGGAGCAGGGGCGCGCGGCGCCTGTTCTCCCTCCCCAAGGAGGACGCGCTCGGCCGCCCGGCGGCCGACCTGCTGCCCGTGACCGGGGCCCTGCCCGAGGAGCCGGGGGAGCCCGGGGACGAGGAGCCCTACGGGGCGTACGCCGCCTACGACGGTCTGGGACCCGGCCTCGGCGCCTCGCTCGGCGGGGGCCTGTCCTACCCGGCGGCGGGCCGGGCCCGGCTGGCCGCGGCCGATGCCGGGCGGGTCGACGTGCTGTGGTGGGCCTACCCGCTGGTGGGGCCGGGCCGCGAGCGGCTGCTGGTGCTGGCCGCCGACGCGGACGGACTGCTGCGCACGGACGGGGCCGGGACGTTCGAGCGCATCGCGCCCGGCTTCGCCCTGCACACCGACTTCCCCGGCTCCGAGGACCTCGCCCGCCGGCTCCCCGAGATCCTCCCCAGCATGAGCGTCGGCGACAGCGCCCGTATCGTCGCCCAGGTCCTCGAACTGGGTTATCCCGTCCTGGAGTTCAGCCAGAACGACCGGGTGCCCGTCACCCCCGACTGGGGCGTGCCCCGGCGCATCGAACGCCGGGAGCGCCGCGAACGGGCCGCGCGGGCGCTGGCGGCCGGCGAGCCGGTGCCCGAGGAACTGCGGGACGAGGGCGAGGACCTCGAGTACGCCGCCGTCCGCGAGCGCCTGGAGTTCCTCAACGAGGTCAGCTCCCGGATCGGCACCTCCCTCGACCTCTCCCGCACCATCGTCGAGGTCAGCAAGGCCGTCGTGCCCCGCTTCACCGACGTCGCCGGCACCTACCTGCGCGAACAGGTCGTCGCCGGTGAGGGATTCGACGAGGGCGTGCCGGACACCACCACCCTGTGGCACCGGGTCGCCCTGGAGCACACCGACGAACCCGGCCGCTGGGACGACGTCGTACCCGTCGGCGAGGCCATGCCCTTTCCGGCGCACACCCCGTTCTTCCGGTGCATGACCACCGGCGAACCCGTCCTCGTGCCGCGCATCAGCGAGGAGATGGGCCACGCCATCGCCTCGCAGTTCGAGAAGCGCGACATCCGGCCGCTGATCACCGGCCGCTCCATGCTGGTCGTCCCGCTGAAGGCACGCCACGCCGTCCTCGGCTTCATGATCCTGCTGCGCCATCCGGAGCGGCAGGTCTTCAACGACATGGACCGGGTCACCGGCGCCGAACTCGCCGCCCGCGCGGGCCTCGTGCTCGACAACGCGCGCATGTACACGTACCAGGAGAACGTCGCCGAGACGCTCCAGGACAGCATGCTGCCGCACATCCCGCCGCGCATGGCGGGCTGCGACATCGCCACCCGCTATCTGCCGGGCACCCTGCTCGGGCGGATCGGCGGCGACTGGTTCGACGCGGTGAAACTGCCCGGCGCCCGTACCGCGTTCGTCGTCGGCGACGTCATGGGGCACGGGCTGAACTCGGCCGCGATGATGGGCCAGTTGCGCACCGCCGTGCAGACCATGGCCGGACTGGACCTGCCGCCCGCGCAACTCCTGCGCAACCTCGACGACCTCGCCCAGCGGCTCGGCGACACCTACCTCGCGACCTGCCTGTACGCCGTCCACGACCCCATCGCGGGCGAACTGCGCCTCGCCAACGCCGGACACGTCCCGCCCGTGCTGGTCCGCGCCGCCGACGGGCGCAGCGAACTGCTCGACCTGCCCACCGGGGCGCCCATCGGCGTCGGCGGGGTGCCCTTCGAGACGGTGCGCGTGCCCGTGGAGCCGGGTGACCGGCTGGTGATGTGCACCGACGGACTGGTCGAGGTGCGCGGCGAGGACATCGGTGTCGGGCTCGCCACGCTGTGCGAGTCCGCCGCCCACCCGGCCGCCTCCATGGACGACGCCTGCGACACCATCATCCGAGCGCTCAACACACAGGGCGGCCGCAAGGACGACGTGGCCCTGCTGATGGCCCGCCTCGGCGGCATCGAACCCGACGACGTCGCCGAATGGCGGCTCGTCGCCGAGCCGTCCGAGGTCGGCCGGGCCCGCGCGGTGGTCCGCGAGCAGCTCCACGACTGGGGGCTGCCGAAGCTCGTCGACAGTACCGAGCTGATGGTGAGCGAACTCGTCACCAACGCCGTACTGCACTCCCACGCCCGACCCGTCGCCCTGCGGCTGGTGCGCGGCGACACGCTGCTGTGCGAGGTGGAGGACGACGACCACGAACTGCCGACGCTGCTCGACGCGCGGCCGGCGGACGAGTTCGGGCGGGGACTGCGCGTGGTCAGCACCCTCGCCCGCCAGTGGGGCACCAGCCGGACGACGACCGGCAAGAGCGTGTGGTTCGAACTGACACTGCCGCGACGACGCTGAGCGCCGGTGGTACACGGCGCACTCCGGGGCGAACGGGCCGTGAAGGAACGCGCCGTACGCTTGTCCGCGCGCCCGGGGCGCGATACACCGTACTGGCCCGTCGCACGGGGCGGGTCGGCGTCGCACCCTGGGGAGTCGGTCATGAGCGTGACGAGTCGGTACCGGGAGGCCTGGGAGGGCTTCTGGCGTGAGGCACCCGACGAGGAGGGGGCCGTGTTCTGGGACGCGGAGCCCGCCCTGACGGTGGCCCGCCACCTCGCCCTGTTCGAACCGCATCTGACCGACCCCTGGCTGCCCCTGGTGGACCTCGGGTGCGGCAACGGCACCCAGACCCGCTTCCTCGCCGACCGCTTCCCGCACGTCCTCGGGGCCGACCTCTCCGCCGCCGCCCTGGACCGCGCCCGCGCCGCCGATCCGGCCGGGCAGGCGGCGTACCGGCGGCTGGACGCCGTCGACAAGGCCGGGACGCAGGCGCTGCACGCCGAACTCGGCGACGCCAACGTGTACATGCGCGGCGTGCTGCACCAGTGCGAGCCCGACGACCGGCAGGCGCTGGCGGACGCCGTCGCCACGGTGGTCGGCGACCGCGGCCGTGCCTTCCTCGTCGAGCCCTCCGAGGCCGCCGGAGCCGTCCTGCGGGGCCTCGCGGCCGGCCCCGCGGGACCGCCGCCCAAACTCGCGCCCGTCCTGCGGCACGGCATAGCCCCCGGCGAGGTCGACGACGCGGCCGTGCCCGAGTTCCTGACCGCGGCCGGACTGACCGTACTGGCGAACGGCACCCTGCCGCTGACCACCACGGAGCACGGCCCCGACGGCACCCGTATCGAGCTGCCGTCCCTCTGGTTCGTGACGGGACGCGCCGTAAGGCAGTGCCTGGTGAGGAGCGATGCGCCCTTCACCGGTCCGGACCGGTGAGAGTTATCCACAGGCTGGCCGGGATTCGGCGGAACCACGTAGCGTGTGCCGCATGAAGATCCTCATCAGCGCCGACATGGAGGGCGCCACCGGTGTCACCTGGCCGGCCGACGTGCTGCCGGGGACTCCCCAGTGGGAGCGGTGCCGGTCCATGTTCACCTCGGACGTCAACGCCGCCGTGCAGGGGTTCTTCGACGGCGGCGCCGACGAGGTGCTGATCAACGAGGCCCACTGGACCATGCGCAACCTGCTCCTCGAGCAGCTGGACGAGCGGGCCGAGATGCTCACCGGGCGGCACAAGTCCCTCTCCATGGTCGAGGGCGTGCAGCACGGCGACGTGGACGGCATCGCGTTCGTCGGCTACCACGCCGGCGCAGGCATGGAGGGCGTCCTCGCGCACACCTTCCTCGCCAACTCCATCACCGGGGTGTGGGTGAACGACGTACGGGCCAGCGAGGGCCTGCTCAACGCGCATGTGGCCGCCGAGTACGGGGTGCCGGTGGTCCTGGTGACCGGTGACGACGTCGCCTGCGAGGACGCGCTCGGCTACGCGCCCGAGGCGCTGAAGGTCGCCGTCAAGGACCATGTGTCCCGGTACGCGGCCGTGTGCCGCACCCCCGCCCGGACGGCCGCCGACATCCGCGCGGCGGCCGAGGAGGCGGCCACGCTGGCGGTGCGCCGGGAGCCCGTCGACGGCGGGCCGTTCACCGTCGCGGTGGAGTTCGACGCCGAGCACCTGGCGATGGCCGCCACCGTCGTGCCGGGCGTGACCCGCACCGGCGAGCGGAAGGTGGCGTACACCAGCGGGACCATGTACGACGGGATCCGCACCTTCAAGGCGGTCACCACGATCGCCTCGGCCGCGGTGGAGGAGCAGTATGGCTGACGAGCGGGCCATGGACGAGGTCGTGACGTTCACGTCCGACCTGATCAGGATCGACACGACCAACAGGGGCGGAGGCGACTGCCGGGAGCGGCCCGCCGCCGAGTACGCCGCCGCGCGGCTCGCGGAGGCGGGACTCGAGCCGGTGCTCCTGGAACGCGTCCCGGGCCGCGCCAACGTCGTCGCCCGTCTGGAGGGCACCGACCCGTCGGCCGACGCGCTGCTCGTCCACGGGCATCTGGACGTCGTCCCGGCCGAGGCCGCCGACTGGAGCGTGCACCCGTTCTCCGGGGAGGTCCGCGACGGCGTCGTCTGGGGGCGCGGCGCCGTCGACATGAAGAACATGGACGCGATGATCCTCGCCGTGGTGCGGGCCTGGGCGCGCGAGGGCGTACGGCCCCGGCGGGACATCGTCATCGCGTTCACCGCGGACGAGGAGGCCAGCGCCGAGGACGGCTCCGGCTTCCTCGCCGACCGGCACGCCCACCTCTTCGAGGGCTGCACCGAGGGCGTCAGCGAGTCGGGCGCGTTCACCTTCCACGACGGCGGCGGGCGGCAGATCTACCCGATCGCGGCCGGCGAGCGCGGCACGGCCTGGATGAGGCTCACCGCGCGCGGCCGGGCCGGGCACGGCTCCAAGGTCAACCGGGAGAACGCGGTGACCCGCCTCGCCGCCGCCGTCACCCGCATCGGCGAGCACCAGTGGCCGCTGCGGCTCACCCCGACCGTACGGGCCGCGCTCACCGAACTCGCAGCCGTGTACGGCATCCAGACCGACCTGTCCGACGTGGACACGCTGCTGGACAAGCTCGGCACGGCCGGGAAGCTCGTCGAGGCCACCGTCCGCAACAGCGCCAACCCGACGATGCTGGACGCCGGTTACAAGGTCAACGTGATCCCCGGGGAGGCCGTGGCGCACGTCGACGGACGGTATCTGCCGGGTACCGAGGACGAGTTCCGCACGACCATGGACCGGCTCACCGGACCGGACGTCGACTGGGAGTTCGAGCACCACGAGGTGGCGCTCCAGGCGCCGGTGGACTCCCCGACGTTCGCCCGGATGCGGGCCGCCGTCGAGGAGTTCGCGCCCGAGGGGCAGGTGGTGCCGTACTGCATGTCCGGCGGCACGGACGCCAAGCAGTTCTCCCGGCTGGGCATCACCGGCTACGGATTCGCGCCGCTGAGGCTGCCGGAGGGCTTCGACTACCAGGCACTCTTCCACGGCGTCGACGAGCGCGTCCCGGTCGAGGCGCTCCGGTTCGGTGTCCGGGTCCTCGACCGGTTCCTGCGGACGGCCTGAGCGAGTGGGGGAGACAGTGCGGAACCTGGCGTACGGCGAGTGGCCCTCGCCCATCGACGCGGCCACGGCCGCGGCCCACGACGGCAGCCCCGAGTCCGTGGGCTTCGTCGGCGACGAGGTGTGGTGGACCGAGCCCCGGCCCACCGAGGCCGGCCGCCGCACCCTGGTGCGGCGGCACGCCGACGGCACCGAGGAGCCGGTCCTGCCCGCGCCGTGGAACGTGCGGAGCCGGGTCATCGAGTACGGCGGCCGGCCCTGGGCCGGCACCGTGCGCGACGGTGTCCCGCTCGTGGTGTTCGTGAACTTCGCCGACCAGCGCCTCCACCGGTACGAGCCGGGCGCCGAGCCCCGCCCGCTCACCCCCGTGTCCCCGGTCGGGCAGGGGCTGCGCTGGGCCGATCCGGTGCTGCTGCCGGAGCGCGGCGAGGTGTGGTGCGTCCTGGAGGAGTTCACCGGCGACGGCCCCAGCGACGTGCGCCGGGTCCTGGCCGCCGTACCGCTGGACGGCTCCGCCGCCGGTGACCGCGGCGCCGTGCGGGAACTGAGCGACGGCCGGCACCGCTTCGTCACCGGGCCGCGCCTCTCACCGGACGGGCGGCGCGCCGCCTGGCTCGGCTGGGACCACCCGCGCATGCCGTGGGACGGCACCGAACTGCTCGTCGCCGACGTCGCCGCCGACGGCACCCTGCGCGACGCCCGTACGGTGGCCGGCGGACCCGAGGAGTCCGTCGCCCAGGCCGACTGGACCCCCGACGGCCGGCTGCTGTACGCGAGCGACCGCACCGGCTGGTGGAACCTCTACCGGGACGGGGAGCCGGTCTGCCCGCGCGAGGAGGAGTTCGGCGGACCGCTGTGGAAGCTGGGCCTGCGCTGGTTCGCCCCGCTGGACAGCGGCCTGATCGCCGTCCTGCACGGCCGGGGCGCGCCCGCGCTCGGCATCCTCGACCCCGAGACCTGCGAGGTCGTCGACGCCGCCGGCCCGTGGAGCGAGTTCACGCCCACCCTCGCGGCGCACGGCGAGCGGGTCGTCGCCGTCGGGGCCGGACCGCGCAGCGCCCACGAGGTGGTGGAGCTGGACACCCGGACGGGCCACGCCCGGGTGATCGGCGCCCGCCACGAGGACGCGGTGGACCCGGCGTACTACCCCGAGCCGCGGGTCCGCACGTTCACCGGACCGGACGGCCGGGAGATCCACGCCCAGGTGTACCCCCCGCACCACCCCGGGTGCACCGGCCCCGCGGACGAGCGTCCCCCGTACGTGATCTGGGCGCACGGCGGCCCCACCGGCCGGGCGCCGCTCGTGCTGGACCTGGAGATCGCCTACTTCACCTCGCGCGGCATCGGCGTCGCCGAGGTCAACTACGGCGGCTCCACCGGATACGGGCGGGAGTACCGCAACCGGCTGCGCGAGCAGTGGGGCGTGGTCGACGTCGAGGACTGCGCCGCCGTCGCGCTGGCCCTCGCCGACGAGGGCACCGCCGACCGCGACCGGCTCGCCGTCCGCGGCGGCAGCGCGGGCGGCTGGACCACCGCCGCCTCGCTCACCACGACCGACGTCTACGCCTGTGGCACCATCATCTATCCGGTGCTCGACCTCACCGGCTGGGGCACGGGGGAGACCCACGACTTCGAGTCCCAGTACCTGGAGAGCCTGATCGGCCCGCGCGCCGAGGTGCCCGAGCGGTACGCGGAACGTTCGCCCGCCGCGCGCGCCGACCGGCTCACCGCGCCGTTCCTGATGCTCCAGGGACTGGACGACGTGATCTGTCCGCCCGCGCAGTGCGAGCGCTTCCTGGCCCGGCTGGCCGGCCGGGGCGTGCCGCACGCCTACCTCACCTTCGAGGGCGAGGGACACGGCTTCCGGCGGGCGGAGACCATGGTGCGCGCTCTGGAGGCGGAACTGTCCCTGTACGCCCAGGTGTTCGGGATGAAACCGCCCGGCGTGCCGGCCCTGGAGCTGGACACGTGAGCCGGGTCCGGGCACTGCGGCGGCCGGCCCGCCTCGCCCCCGGTGCCCGGGTGGCCGTGGTCGCGCCCAGCGGTCCGGTGCCCGAGGAGCGGCTCCAGGCAGGACTCGACGTGCTGCGCGGCTGGGACCTCGACCCCGTGGTGGGCCCCCATGTCCTGGACCGGCACGGCGAGTTCGGCTACCTCGCGGGCGGCGACGCCGACCGGGCCGCCGATCTGCAGTCCGCCTGGTGCGACCCGGCCGTCGACGCGGTGATCTGCGCCCGCGGCGGCTACGGCGTACAGCGCATGGTCGACCTGCTCGACTGGGAGGCGATGCGGGCCGCCGGGCCGAAGGTGTTCGTCGGGTTCAGCGACATCACCGCGCTGCACGAGGCGTTCGCCGTCCGGCTCGGCCTCGTCACCCTGCACGGGCCGATGGCCGCGGGCATCGACTTCGTGAAGAGCACGCGGGCGCAGGACCACCTCAAGGCGACCCTCCTCGCCCCCGACACGGTCCGCACCATCCGTTCCGACGGCACCGCGCTCGTCCCCGGCCGGGCGCGCGGGATCACCCTCGGCGGCTGTCTCTCCCTGCTCGCCGCCGACCTCGGCACTCCGCACGCCAGACCCTCCGCGCGCGGCGGACTGCTCTGCCTGGAGGACGTGGGGGAGGAGACGTACCGCCTCGACCGCTACCTCACCCAACTGTTGCGATCAGGCTGGCTGGACGGGGTCTCCGGGCTGCTGCTCGGCTCCTGGGCCCAGTGCCAGCCGTACGACGGGGTGCGGGCGCTGCTCGCCGACCGGCTCGGCGGCCTCGGGGTTCCGGTGGCCGAGCAGTTCGGGTTCGGGCACTGCGCCGACGCGCTCACCGTCCCCTTCGGTGTCACGGCCGAACTCGACGCCGGCGCGGGCACCCTGACCCTGGACGAACCGGCGCTGAGCTGACCGGCCCGCGTCGCGCGCGGGCCCGTCGTAAGGTGACAGGGTGCCGCACATCGCTTCCCGCTACCTCGCCGAAGGCCGCCGCGTGGGGCTCCGTCACTTCACTCACGCGGACGGCGCCGAATTCACCGCCCGAGCCCGGGAGAGCAAGGACCTCCACCACCCCTGGCTGTTCCCGCCGGACAGCCAGGGCGCGTACGCCGCGTACGCGGGACGGCTGATCGAGGACCGCACCAAGGCGGGGTTCCTGGTCTGCGAGAAGGAGACGGACGGAGCCCTCGCCGGGTTCATCAACATCAACAACATCGTCGAGGGCGGCTTCCTGTGCGGTGCGCTGGGCTACGGCGCCTTCGCGCACGCGGCAGGGCGCGGGCTGATGCGCGAGGGCCTGGACCTCGTGGTGCGGTACGCCTTCGGCCCGATGCGGCTGCACCGCCTGGAGATCAACGTACAGCCCGGCAACGCCGCCTCCATCGCCCTCGCCCGCGCCTGCGGTTTCCGCCTGGAGGGCTTCTCGCCGAAGATGCTCTTCATCGACGGTGCCTGGCGCGACCACCAGCGCTGGGCGCTCACCAGCGAGATGACAGCGGGTCGTTGACGCTCGGACTCCCCGTGGGCCGCGACAACCGGCTGTCCCCGCCTCGCGGGCACCGGCCGGGCGGACCGCCACCCCGAGCGGGCCGCCGAACGCTGTGCGGAGGCCCCGGCCGGGAGCATGGCGGCCGGCCCCCGCGACCCGGGCCCGTGAGCGGTTCCGGCTGGTCGGGGCGGGGCCGCTGCCCGCCGAGGGGCAGCGCGTGGCGGTCCGCGCCGGGACCGGGTGTGTCAGGCGTGGCGGTCCGCGTACTCGTAGACCGCCCCGTCCGGGTGCCGGGCGATGAGGTTGCGGCCCACGGGGGTGGGGAGCGGGCCCGCGAGGATGTCGGCGCCCAGCTCCGCGAGCACCCGGCCGGTCTCCTCGACGTCCTTGACCGCGATGGTCGCGGCGACCCTGCGCAGCACGTCCAGTTCGGCCGCGGGACCGCTCATCAGCAGGAAGCAGCCGACCGCGGCGACCTGGACGCCGCCCCGCTCGAACCGGAGGGCCCTGCCGCCCGCCAGCCGCTCGTAGAAGGGGATGGCGGTCTCGATGTCGTCGACGCAGACACGCAGTGTGGCACCCAGAATCTCCATGGGGACGAGCCTAGTTGGGGCGGCCGCGGCCAGGGCCCCGGCGCGGACGGTCTCCACACCTTGTGCCCGCGGGCGTTACGCGGCCCCCGGCACGGGTACCCGGCGGTCATGCAGCGCTTGGAGCACTTGGAGCATCTGGACAAGCACCTGGTCGACGAGCTGGCACAGGTGGCCCGTGAGACCGTGCGCGACGAACTGCGCGAACAGGCTCGGGGACAGCGCCGCAGGGCCGCCCTGTACGCCGGATCCGGCGCCGCCGCCCTGTACGCGGGCGCGGCCGTCACGCTGGCCGTGGGCCTCGCCCTCGCCCTGGTCCTGCCGGGCTGGGCCGCCGCGCTGATCACGGCCGCGATCCTGGGCGCGCTCGCCTACGCCCTGCGCGCCGCCGCCCGGCCCACGGCGTCCGGGACCGTGCCCGCGCAGGCCACCGCCCCCGGCGGCCGGCCGGCGCCCGTCCCGCCGGTGCCGGCCGCACCGCCCACCGCCGGCGTCGTACCGCCGCGGCCGGACTCCGCCCCCGACGCACCCCGCCACCGGGACTGACCAGTTGAAGGAAGCCGATGGCACAGCTCCTGCCATGGGACCCCGGGACCGTCGTGGTGACCGGGGCGAGCGGTGGCGTGGGCCGGGTTACGGCCCGCACGGCCGGTTCGACGACGAGGCGGTCGACCACGGCCCGCAGGACTGGCTGTCCCGCAACCGGGTTCGGCTGGGCACCGCCCTCACCGTCGGCGCCGGCCTGGTGGCCGCCCGCAGGCTGACCCGTCTCCTCCGGGGCTGACCGGCCGGCTCCGGTCCGTCAGCCCACCCTGTACTCCGCGACGTCCTCCGTCCGCAGCGTCAGACCGTGGCCGAGACCCCCGGTGGGGCTGACCGTGCCGCCCGTGGGGTCCAGGGCGCCGTCGAAGAACATGTCCTCGATCCGGACGTGGTCGTGGAACCACTCCAGATGCCGCAGGTTCGGGACGCAGGCCGCCACCGCCGCGTGGACGTGCGGGGCGCAGTGCCCCGACACCTCCAGACCGTGGGCCTGGGCCAGCGCCGCCGCGCGCAGGAACTCGGTCAGCCCGCCGCAGCGCGTCGCGTCCACCTGGAGGCAGTCCACCGCCCCGGCCGTGATCATCCGGGCGAAGTACGGCAGGTCGAACCCGTACTCCCCGGCGGTCACGTCGCTCACCACGGCGTCCCGCACCAGCCGCAGCCCGGTCAGGTCGTCCGAGGAGACCGGCTCCTCGAACCAGCCCACCCCGTGCTCGGCGAGGGCGTGACCGACCCGCACCGCCTGCTTGCGGGTGTACCCCCCGTTGGCGTCGACGTAGAGCTCGGCGTGCTCGCCGACGACGTGCCGGGCGGCCCGTACCCGGTGCAGGTCACGGGGCACCTCCCGGCCCCAGCCCTCCCCGATCTTGATCTTCACGCGCGGGATGTGCTGCCCGTGCACCCACCCGTTGAGCTGCGCCGCCATGTGCGTGTCGTGGTAGGTGGTGAAGCCGCCGCTGCCGTACACCGGCACCCGCTCCCGGCACGCCCCCAGCAGCCGTACCAGTGGAAGCTCCAGCAGCCGGGCCTTGAGGTCCCACAGCGCGATGTCCAGCGCCGAGATCGCGCAGGCCGCGACGCCCGGGCGGCCGGCGTTGCGCACCGAGCGGCACATCGCCTCGTGCACGGCCGGGACGTCCAGCGCGCTCATGCCCTCCACGAGCGGCGCGAGATGCCCGCTCAGGAAGTCGCCGACCGCCGGCGGACCGTACGTCCACCCGGTGCCGGTCGTGTCGCCCGCCGACACCTCGGCGATCACCACCGTCGTGGACTCCCAGGCCAGCGTGGAGTCGGCCTCGGGGGCGTCGGCCGGCACGGTGTAGACGGAGACGCCGGGTCGGTGCAGTTCCATCGTCGGTCCGTCCTCCCGTGGTCAGCCGGCCTGCTGGAGCCGCGGCAGCACCTTGGTGCGGTAGAAGTCGAAGAAGCCGCGCAGGTCGGGGCCGATCTGGTTGACGTAGACCCGGTCGAAACCCGCGTCGGCGAACTGCCGGAGCTCGGCGACGTGCTCGTCCACGTCGTCGCCGCACACCCGGTTCTCCCGCACCATGTCCTCGGTGACCAGGGTCTGCGCCTGCTCGAAGTGCTTGGGCGAGGGCAGCACCTGGCCCAGTTCGCCGGGCAGCTGTTCGTTCGCCCACAGCCGGTGCACGGTACGCACGCACTCGTCGCGGTCGGTGCCGTAGCAGACCTTGGTGCCGCCGCTGACCGGCTTGCCGCCGCCCCCGCCCTTGCGGTACTGCTCCACCATCGAGGCGTCCGGCATCATCGTGATGTAGCCGTCGCCGACCCGGGCGGCGAGCTTGGTCGCCGCCGGACCGAATCCCGAGATGTCGATCGGGACGGGCTCGTCCGGCACGGTGTACAGGCGGGCGTTCTCCACCGTGTAGTGCGTGCCGTGGTGGTTGACCTCCTCGCCGGAGAACAGCCGGCGCATCACCTGGATCGACTCCTCCAGCATCTCGAGCCGTACGTGCGCGGGCGGCCAGTGGTCTCCGAGGATGTGCTCGTTCAGGGCTTCGCCCGTGCCCACGCCCAGCCGGAACTCCCCCGGCGACATCACCGCGGCCGTGGCCGCCGCCTGCGCCACCACCGCCGGGTGCGTCCGCACGGTCGGGCAGGTCACCGCCGTCCCCACCGGCAGCGACACCGCCTCGGACAGCGCGCCGATCACCGACCACACGAACGGACTCTGCCCCTGTTCGTCGTTCCACGGGTGGTAGTGGTCCGAGATCCACAGGGCCTGGAACCCGGCCTGCTCGGCCATACGCGCCTGCTCGATCAGCTCGGCGGGACCGTACTGCTCGCACGAGAGGAAATAGCCGTACTCGGGCATGGGGGTCACCTCCGCGACGTGGGCGGTTCGGGTCCCGGACCGGGTACCCGGGGGGCCCGGCGGAAACCGGCGGACGTTTGGCCGCCCCCGCCAGGGGGACGCGGAAGTCTCCCGACGTCCGCGACAGCGCCGGAGGCGAACCGTGAGTCGACCCCGCATTGTGATCGTCGGTGCCGGCTTCGCCGGGTACCGCACGGCCCAGACGCTCTCCAAATTGGCCCGTGGCCGCGCCGAGATCGTCCTGCTCAACCCCACCGACTACTTCCTGTATCTGCCCCTGCTGCCCCAGGTCGCCGCCGGCATCCTGGAACCCCGCCGGGTCACCGTCTCCCTCTCCGGCACGCTGCCGCACGTGAAGCTGGTGCTGGGGGAGTCCGACCGCATCGACCTCGACGCGCGGCAGGTCCACTACACCGGCCCCGAGGGAGAGGGCGGCACCCTCGACTACGACCGGCTGGTCCTCGCGGCCGGCAGCGTCAACAAGCTGCTGCCGATCCCCGGTGTCGCCGAACACGCCCACGGCTTCCGCGGCCTGCCCGAGGCGCTGTACCTGCGCGACCACGTGACCCGGCAGGTGGAGCTCGCCGCCGCCACCGACGACCCCGGGCGGTGCGCCGCCCGTTGTACGTTCGTCGTGGTCGGCGCCGGCTACACCGGCACCGAAGTCGCCGCGCACGGGCAGCTGTTCACCGACGCGCAGGTCGCCAGGCACCCGATGCGGACCGGGATGCGGCCGCGCTGGCTGCTCCTCGACATCGCCGACCGGGTCCTGCCCGAGCTGGACGAACGCCTCTCCCGCACCGCCGACACCGTGCTGCGGGAACGGGGCGTGGACGTACGGATGGGCACCTCCGTGAAGGAGGCCACGCACGACGGAGTACTGCTGACCGACGGGGAGTTCGTCGACACCCACACCCTGGTGTGGTGCGTGGGCGTACGCCCCGACCCGCTCGCCGAGTCCCTCGGACTGCCCATGGAACGCGGCCGGCTGCTCGTCGACCCGCACCTGCAGGTGCCGGGCCGGCCCGAGGTGTTCGCCTGCGGGGACGCCGCCGCGGTGCCCGATCTGGAGAAGCCCGGCTCGTACACCCCGATGACCGCGCAGCACGCCTGGCGGCAGGGCAAGGTGTGCGCGCACAACGTCGCCGCGTCGTTCGGTGACGGTGAGCGGCGCGCCTACCGGCACAAGGACATGGGGTTCGTGGTGGACCTGGGTGGCGTCAAGGCAGCCGCCAACCCGCTCGGCGTGAACCTGTCCGGGGTGGCGGCGGGGGCGGTCACCCGCGGCTACCACCTCGCGGCGATGCCGGGCAACCGGGTGCGCGTCGCCGCCGACTGGCTCCTCGACGCCGTACTGCCGCGTCAGGCCGTCCAGTTGGGGCTCGTACGGTCCTGGTCGGTGCCGCTGGACACGGCGTCGCCGGAACTGGCGCGGGTGCCGGGCGAGCCGGGGCGGGGACCGTCGTCCGGTGGCGAGCCGGCGAAGAACCAGCCCGGTGGCGAGCCCGCGAAGAAGCAGCCCGGTGGCGAGCCCGCGAAGAGGCAGCCCGGTGGCGAGCCCGCGAAGAAGCAGCCCGGTGGTGAACCGGCCGAGAAGCGGCCCAGCGGTGAACCCGCCGTCACCCCGCCCCCCGATCAGCCGCCGCCCGGTCCGGATGTCGCGCCCGGACCTGTCAAGCGCACCGACCGCACCACCGAAGGAGACTCATGAACACCGGTGAACTCGTCGAGCTGGGGCAGCAGTTGAGGGTGGACAGTGTCCGCGCCGCGGCTGCCGCGGGCTCCGGGCACCCCACGTCGTCGATGTCCGCGGCGGACCTGATGGCCGTGCTGTTCGCCCGCCACCTCCGCTACGACTTCGAGCGTCCCGACCACCCGGGCAACGACCGCTTCGTCCTCTCCAAGGGGCACGCCTCGCCCCTGATGTACGCCACCTACAAGGCGGCCGGCGCCATCGACGACGAGGAACTGCTCACCTTCCGCAAGAACGGCAGCCGCCTCGAAGGGCACCCCACCCCCCGGCGGCTGCCCTGGATCGAGACGGCCACCGGCTCGCTCGGCCAGGGGCTCCCCGTCGGCGTCGGCATCGCGCTGGCCGGGAAGCGGTTGGACCACGCCGACTACCGGGTGTGGGTGCTGTGCGGCGACAGCGAACTGGCCGAGGGCTCGGTCTGGGAGGCCGCCGAGCACGCCGCGTACGAACACCTGGACAACCTCACGCTGATCGTGGACGTCAACCGGCTCGGGCAGCGCGGTCCCACCCGGCACGGTCACGACCTGGACGCCTACGCCCGCCGCTTCCAGGCCTTCGGCTGGCACACCGTCGAAGTGGACGGCCACGACGTGGACGCCGTCGACCGCGCCTACGGGGAGGCCCTGTCCACCAAGGGCCAGCCCACCGCGGTCCTCGCCCGCACCCTCAAGGGCAAGGGCGTCGAGGCGGTCCAGGACCGCGAGGGACTGCACGGCAAACCGCTGCCCGAGGCCGAGGAGGCCATCGCCGAGCTCGGCGGCCCCCGCGACCTGCGCATCCAGGTGGAGGCGCCGTCCGCCGACGGGGCACCGCCCGCCGGGCACACCGGCCGGCCCGACCTGCCCCGCTGGGACAAGGGCGAGGAGGTGGCCACCCGTAACGCCTTCGGTGAGGCGTTGACCGCCCTCGGCACCGCGCGCGGCGACGTCGTCGCCCTCGACGGGGAGGTCGGCGACTCCACCCGCGCGGAGGCCTTCGCCAAGGAACACCCCGAGCGCTACTTCGAGTGCTACATCGCCGAGCAGCAGATGGTCGCCGCCGCGGTCGGCATGGCCGCGCGCGGCTGGACTCCGTACGCCGCGACCTTCGCGGCCTTCCTCACCCGCGCCCACGACTTCGTCCGCATGGCGTCGGTCAGCGGCTCCGGGATCAACCTCGTCGGCTCCCACGCGGGCGTCGCCATCGGCCAGGACGGCCCCAGCCAGATGGGCCTGGAGGACCTGGCGATGATGCGGTCGGTGCACGGCTCGACCGTGCTGTACCCGTGCGACGCCAACCAGACCGCGCGGCTGGTCGCCGCGATGGCGGACCTGGACGGCATCCGCTATCTGCGCACCTCACGAGGGGCGAGCGGGGTGATCTACGGCCCCGACGAGGAGTTCCCCGTCGGCGGCAGCAAGGTGCTGCGCTCCTCCGACCGCGACCGGCTCACCCTCGTCGCGGCGGGCGTCACCGTGCCCGAGGCGCTGGCCGCCGCGGAGGCCCTGGAAGGGGAGGGCATCGCCGTACGGGTGATCGACCTGTACTCGGTGAAGCCGGTCGACCGGGAGACCCTGCGCACGGCCGCCGAGGAGACCGGCTGCCTGATGACGGTGGAGGACCACCACCCGGAGGGCGGCCTCGGGGACGCGGTCGCGGAGGCCTTCGCCGACGGGAGTCCCGTACCGCGCCTGGTGCGGCTGGGCGTGCGCGACATGCCGGGCTCGGCCTCCCCCGAGGAGCAGCTGCACGCCGCCGGCATCGACGCCGAGTCGATCGCGGCGGCCGGCCGGCTGCTGGTGGGGGAGGCGATCGTGTCGTGAGCGACGACGGTGCGCGCACCGTACGGGCCGGCCGTCGCCCGGTGGAGATCCGCAGGCCGGGGAAGGTGCTCTTCCCCGGCGGCGGGAACGCCGAGGAGTACACCAAGGGCGACCTCGTCGACTACCACCGGGCCGTCGCCCCGTTCATGCTGCCGCACCTGCGGGGCCGCCCGCTGATGCTGGACCGGCGCCCGGACGGCGTCGACGGCCCCACGTTCATGCAGAAGAACACCCCGGACGGCTACCCGGACTGGATCACCCGCGCCGAGGTCGCCAAGGAGGGCGGCACCGTCACGCACACCGTGTGCGACGACACCGCCACCCTCCTCTACCTCGTCGACCAGGCGAGCATCACCCTGCACCGCTGGCTGTCCCGCACCGACCGGATCGACAGTCCCGACCGGCTGGTCTTCGACCTCGACCCCTCCGGTGACGACTTCGAGACGGTACGGGAGGCCGCGCGGCTGCTGGGGGAGCTGCTGGACGAGCTGGATCTGCCGTCCGCCCTGATGACCACAGGTTCCCGGGGACTGCATGTCATCGTGCCGCTGAGCGGGATCCAGGACTTCGACGACGTACGCGCCTTCGCCCGCGAGGCCGCCGACACCCTCGTCGCCGCCCGTCCCGACCGGCTCACCACCGCCGCCCGCAAGAAGGACCGCGGCGACCGGCTCTACCTCGACGTGCAGCGCAACGCCTACGCGCAGACAGCCGTCGCGCCCTACACGGTCCGCGCCCTGCCCGGCGCCCCCGTCGCCGTGCCCGTCTCCTGGGACCAGCTCGACGACCCGGACCTGCACGCCCGCCGCTGGACCGTCGCCGACGCCGTCGAGCAGGCCCGCACCGACCCGTGGGCCGGCCTGCCGAGCCGGGGCCGTTCCCTCGGGCCGGCCCGCCGCCGGCTGGCCGCGCTGCGGGACTGAGCGGCGTCGGCACCCCTCCGACCGGGCACGATGCCCGGCCGTGGGGAACGGCCGAGCGCGCGGAGGTTTGGCGAACACACTTGCGGCCACACGGAGGGGGAGGTGGCCATGTCGAACACGAAGAACACCGAAGAGCCACAGGGTTCACAGGAAACCCAGGACTCACAGGAATCCCACAAGTCAACGAAGAACAACAGAAGCACCAAACGGCCGAGTCCGATGGAGCTGCTGCGCCGGGCGCGCGGCCAGCTCGCGGAGCTCACCGGGATGGAAGCCGAGTCCGTGTCGTCCTTCGAGCAGACGGAGGAGGGCTGGGCGCTGGAGGTCGAGGTCCTCGAACTCGAGCGGGTGCCCGACACGATGAGCCTGATGGCGAGTTACCAGGTCGAGCTGGACCCCGACGGCGAGCTCACCGGATACCGGCGCGTCCGCCGTTACGAGCGCGGGCGGTCCGACTCGCACAGGCCCGGCGGCCGGTAGGCCGCCCGACCGGACCCACACCCACAGACAAGGAGGGACAGCCGGAATGACAGTCGTACCGGCACAGCAGACCGGCGGTGGAGGCGGCAGCAGCGGCCTCTACGACGTGCTTGAGCTTGTTCTGGACAGGGGGCTCGTCATCGACGCCTTCGTGCGCGTGTCCCTGGTCGGCATCGAGATCCTCAAGATCGACGTACGTGTCGTCGTCGCCAGCGTCGACACCTATCTCCGCTTCGCCGAGGCGTGCAACCGCCTCGACCTGGAGGCCGGGCCCCGCAAGAGCCCGGGCCTGCCCGAGATCGTCGGGGAGGTCACCGAGTCCGGCGCCCGCGGCAAGTCCAAGGGGGCGCTGTCCGGCGCCGCCGAGACCATATCCGGCGCCTTCAAGCAGGCGCGTGAGGACGGGTCCGAGCGAGAGACCGAGTCACGTCCGCGGGCCCGCAGGAGCACCTCGGCCCGCCGGAAGGAGGAGCAGGAGTGAGCACGTACATCTACGGCATCACGGCGACCTCGCACCCCGGCCTCCCCGAGGGCGTGGGCGGCGTCGGCGACCCGTCGCTGCCGGTGCGCGTCCTGCGCGAGGGCGAACTGGCCGCCCTGGTCAGTGACGCCCCCGAGGGCCTGCGCCCCAAGCGCAGGGAACTGCTCGCCCACCAGAACGTGCTCAGCGAGGCCGGCGCGGCCGGCTGTGTGCTGCCCATGCGCTTCGGCAGCGTCGCCCCGGACGACGACGCCGTCACCGGTGTCCTCGCCGAGCGCGCCGAGCACTACGAGGAGCGGCTGCGGGCCCTGGACGGCCGGGTCGAGTACAACGTCAAGGCCAACCACGTCGAGGACGCCGTCCTGCACCACGTGATGGCCGGCAACCCGGAGATCCGCGCCCTCGCGGAGGCCAACCGGCAGTCCGGCGGCGGCAGTTACGAGCAGAAGATCCAGCTCGGCGAGATGGTCGCCGCCGCCGTCAAGGCCAAGGAGGCCGAGGACGCCATCGCGCTGGAGCGCGTCCTGGAACCGGTCGCCGACGCGGTGAGCGTCGGCCCCGAGTCCACGGGCTGGCTCGCCAATGTGTCGTACCTGGTGAAGCGGGACACGGCGGCGGAGTTCCTGGAAGCGGTGGAACAGGCCCGCAAGGACCTGCCCCACCTCGAAGTGCGTCTGAACGGCCCGTTGCCGCCGTACAGCTTCGTCGAGCCCGGCCCGGCCGAGCCGGCGGGCACCGCGGCCGGCGGGACGGACGCCGAAGTGGGGTGACGACATGGGCCTGATCTCGGAGGTGCTGCTGCTGCCGTTCGCCCCGGTGCGCGGCAGCGGCTGGGCCATCCGGCAGGTGCTCAGGGAAGCGGAGCGCATCTACTACGACCCCGCCACGATACGTGCCGAACTGGCCCGGCTGGAGGAGCAGCTGGAAGCCGGAGAGATCAGCGAGGAGGAGTTCGACCGTCAGGAGGACGAACTCCTCGACCGGCTGGAGACCGCGACGCGCACGGGCGCGGGGGATGGGACGGCAGGACAGTGAATCGAACGGGACTGGGCCTCGCGATCGGGGCCGGATATCTCCTCGGACGGACCAAGAAGCTGAAGATGGCACTCGCCGTCGGCGGCCTGGTGGCGGGCAAGAAGCTGAACCTCAGCCCGCGCATGGTCGCCGACCTGGTGTCCCAGCAACTGCGGGACAACCCGCAGTTCAAGGAGATCGGCGACCAGTTGCGCGGTGATCTGCGGGGCGTCGGCAAGGCGGCCTCCGGCGCGATGGTCGAGCGGCAGCTCGACTCCCTCGCCGACCGGCTGCACGGCCGTACCGCCGACATGCGGGACCGGCTGACGGGCGCCGGCCCGCGGGACGACGCCGACGCGGAACACGCCGAGGACGCGGAACACGAAGACGCGGAACGCGAGGACGCGCAGGCGGAGGACCGGGAACCGCCGGACGAGTCGACCTCCGAGCGGCCGGCCAGGAAGGCCCCGGCGAAGAAGACCGCCCCCGCGAAGAAGGCGGCGGCGAAGAAGACGGCCGCGAAGAAGACCGCGGCCACGGCCCGCGGCGCCCGCTCCCGCACGGCGAAGGGAGGGGGTGAGCGATGACCGAGACCCTCGGACGGGCCGGCTCCGCCGCGCGTGACAGCGCGAACGGGGCGACGAAGAACCCGCTCGCCGACGTGGCCCACAGCGAGGCCGCCGACCGGCTCAAGGCCGAACTGCAGGACTACCTCGCGGCCCAGGCCACCCGGCTGCTGACCGGTCTCGGCCACAAGCTCGGCGAGACCACGAACAAGCTCAACGACATCGCCGAGGGCAACAGTCCTGGCTTCGCCAAGCTCGCCCTCGACGGCGGCCGCAAGATCGCCGAGGGCAAGGGCCCGCTGCGCAGCGCCGTCGAACTCGGCACCTCACGGGTCAAGGACAACGTGATGGGCAAGCTCAAGGGCCTCGGCGGTGGCAAGGGCAAGCGCAAGAAGTCCGCCGGCCAGAAGCCCACCGTCATCATCGAGCACATCGATGTCGGCGTCCCGCTGCGCACGGCGTACGACCAGTGGACCCAGTACCAGGACTTCAGCACCTTCGCCAAGGGCGTCAAGAGCGCCAACAAGGCCGACGACACCACGTCGGACTGGCAGGCGAAGATCTGGTGGTCGAACCGCAGCTGGAAGGCGAAGACCACCGAGCAGGTCCCCGACGACCGCATCGCCTGGTCCTCGGAGGGCGCCAAGGGCACGACGAGGGGCGTCGTCTCCTTCCACCGCCTCGCCGACAACCTCACCCGCGTCCTGCTGGTCATCGAGTACTACCCCTCGGGCCTCTTCGAGAAGACGGGCAACATCTGGCGCGCCCAGGGCCGCCGTGCCCGGCTCGACCTGAAGCACTTCGCCCGCTTCATCACCATCAAGGGCGAGGCCCAGGACAGCTGGCGGGGCGAGATCCGCGACGGCGAGGTGGTCCGCAGCCACGAGGACGCCCTCGCCGAGGAGGAGGACGAGACCCCCGCCGGCGAAGGCGAAGAGGAACCCGAGGGCGAGTACGAGGACGAGGACGAGCCCGAGGAGGAGTACGAGCCGGAGGACGAGCCGGAGTCCGAGGACGAGGAAGAAGAGGAAGAGGAACCGGAGGCGGCCGAGGAGTCCGAGGAGTCCGAGGAGGACGAGTACCCGGAGGACGAGTACACGTACGAGGACGAGGACGAGGCTGAGTACGAGGACGAGCAGCCCGAGAGCCGGAGCCGCCGATGACGACCCCCAGCCGGCTTCCCGAGCCGTACGGCCAGGGCAGCGGCGCCAATCTCGCCGACATCCTGGAAAGGGTGCTCGACAAGGGTGTCGTGATCGCGGGTGACATCCGCATCAACCTGCTGGACATCGAGCTCCTCACCATCAAGCTGCGCCTCGTCGTCGCCTCCGTCGACAAGGCGAAGGAGATGGGGATCGACTGGTGGGAGTCCGACCCGGCGCTCTCCTCGCGCGCCCGGCGCGACGAACTGGCCAGGGAGAACGCGGAGCTGCGCGAACGGCTGGCCCGGCTGGAGGAACTGGGGCCGGCGCCCCGCCGCGCACAGGAGGAGGGTCCGTGACCGGACTGCGGTACGTCTACGCGGTCTGCCGCCCCTACGGCACGCCGCTCCAGGCGCAGCTGACCGGGGTCGGAGGCGATCCGCCCCGGCTCCTGCCCCACCACGGACTGGTGGCCGTCGTCAGCCATGTGCCCGAGGCGGACTTCGCGGAGGAACCGTTGCGCGCGCATCTGGAGGACCTCGACTGGCTGACCGCGGTCGCCCGCGCCCACCAGGGTGTGATCGACGCGCTCACCACCGTCACGACCCCGCTGCCGCTGCGGCTGGGCACCGTGTTCCGCGACGACAGCGGCGTACGGACCATGATGGAGGCGCGGGAGGAGAGCTTCCTGCGCACCCTGGACCGGCTGGAGGGCCGGGTCGAGTGGGGCGTCAAGGTCTACGTCGAGTCGGACCGGACACCGGATGCTCCCGCCGCGCCCGCGCCGAAACCGGTGTCCGGCCGGGACTATCTGCGGCAGCGGCGGGAGCGGACGAAATCGCAGGACGATCTGTGGCAGCACGCCGAGACATTCGCGACCCGGCTGCACGAGACCCTTTCCGGGGCCGCCGAGGACTCCCGGCTGCACGCGCCGCAGAATCCCACGCTCTCCGGCGCCTCGGGGCGCAATGTGCTCAATGCCGCCTACCTCGTCCCCCGGGTGAATTCCGAGGAATTCGTGGAAAAGGTGGACCGCACGAAGGACGGCGTGCCCGGAATACGTGTCGAACTCACCGGCCCCTGGGCTGCCTATTCGTTCGCCGGTGAGGAGATCGCCGAGGAAGCCGCCGAGAAGGAGGGCCCGTGACCGTCGTCGAACGCCGCGAAATAGCCCTGGTGGACCTGCTCGACCGGCTCCTGGCCGGCGGGGTCGTCATCAAGGGGGACATCACACTGCGCATCGCGGACGTCGACCTGGTCCGTATCGACCTCAACGCGCTCATCAGCTCGGTGAACGCGCGGGTCCCGTCCCCCTTCGAGGAGTCGCCGTGACGGCCGCCCCCGACCACGGCCGGCACGTCGAGGCGCACATCGAGCCGCACGGCAGCCGGCACAGGAGCCTGGACCTGGAGCCGGACACGGTCGAACGCGACCTGATCAAGCTGGTGCTCACCGTCGTGGAACTGCTGCGCCAGCTCATGGAGCGGCAGGCGGTGCGCCGGTTCGACGAGGGGGACCTGACCGAGGAGCAGGAGGAGCGGGTCGGGCTGACCCTCATGCTGCTCGAGGACCGCATGGCGGAACTGCGGAACCGCTACGGACTGCGGCCCGAGGACCTGAATCTGGACCTCGGGCCGCTCGGACCGCTCCTTCCCCGGGACTGAGTCCCGGCACGGGATTTCCCCGGGACTCGGTCCCGGGGAAATCTTCGGGACCGAGTCCCGGCACGAAAAATCCCCGGGACCGAGGAGTCCCGGGGATTTCCCGTCATCTCACCACCGGTACCAGCGGCCCCTGCCCCCGCCCGCCGACGTACTGCGCATGAAGAATCCCAGGAGCCATACGATCAGAACCGCCAGGGCGATCCACCAGAGAACCTTTACCGCGAATCCGGCGCCGAAAAGGATCAGCGCCAGCAGCAGGACCAGAAGAATGGGAACCATAATGTCAACCTCCTGACATCCTGATGTCCCGGAAAACGCGGTTCAGACTTCCTTGCGGCAGAGAATTTCACCGTGCAGCACGCTGAACCAGCCGTCGTCCCGTCCGCCCCATTCCCGCCACGCCCCGGCCACTTCCCGCAACTGCTGCCGGGTGGCGTGGCCGCCGTCGACCGCCCGCTCGGCATAGGCCGACGCCACGGTGCGGTCCGCCCACAGCCCGCTCCACCAGGCCCGCTCCCCGGGAGTCGAGAAGGTCCAGGTGCCGGAGGTCGCGGCGACGTCCGTGAAACCCGCGGCGAGCGCCCAGGACTTCAGCCGCCGCCCGGCGTCCGGCTCGCCCCCGTTGGCCCGGGCCACCCGCCGGTAGAGGTCCAGCCAGTCGTCCATGCCCGCCGACAGGGGATACCAGGTCATCGCCGCGTAGTCCGAGTCCCGGACGGCGACGAACCCGCCCGGCCTGGTCACCCGCCGCATCTCGCGGAGCGCCCCCACCGGATCACCCACGTGCTGGAGCACCTGATGGGCGTGGACCACGCAGAACGTGTCGTCCGGGAAGTCCAGCGCGTGCACGTCCCCCACCGCGAAGCCGGTGTTCGTCAGCCCCCGCTCGCCGGCCACCGCCCGGGCCTGCTCCAGGACCCCCGGCTCCCGGTCGAGACCGGTGACGTGCCCGTCGGGAACGAGCCCCGCCAGATCCGCGGTGATGGTGCCGGGCCCGCACCCGATGTCCAGGATCCGCATATGGGGCTCGAGCACCCCGAGGAGATACGCCGCCGAGTTCTCGGCGGTCCGCCAGGTGTGCGACCGCAGCACCGACTCGTGGTGGCCGTGCGTGTAGACGGCGGTCTCCCGCGCTTCCGGCATGACGAACCCACCCCTTCCACTCTCGTAGGAGGCCCCTCACGCTACGCCCACCAACCGCATGATGAGACACGCGTTTCACATTCTGGACGCCGTTCCGGTCGAAACCCGTTTGCCACCTGCGCCGACGACCCCGCACAATCCCCACCATGGGTCATCTGGAAGCCGCGCACCTCGAGTACTACCTCCCCGACGGGAGGGCGCTGCTGGGCGATGTCTCCTTCCGGGTGGGGGAGGGGGCCGTCGTGGCCCTCGTCGGACCCAACGGCGCGGGCAAGACCACCCTGCTGCGCCTCCTCGCCGGCGAGCTGAGGCCGCACGGCGGCTCCGTCACCGTCACCGGCGGCCTCGGCGTCATGCGCCAGTTCGTCGGCTCCGTACGGGACGCCACGACCGTACGGGACCTGCTGGTGTCCGTGGCGCAGCCCAGGATCCGCGAGGCCGCCCGCGCCGTCGACGCCGCCGAACACGCGATCATGACCGTCGACGACGAGGCCGCCCAGCTGGCGTACGCGCAGGCCCTCGCCGACTGGGCCGAGGCGCGCGGGTACGAGGCCGAGACGCTGTGGGACATCTGCACCACGGCCGCGCTGGGCGTGCCGTACGAGAAGGCGCAGTGGCGCGAGGTCCGCACCCTCTCCGGGGGCGAACAGAAGCGACTGGTGCTGGAGGCGCTGCTGCGCGGCACCGACGAGGTGCTGCTGCTCGACGAGCCGGACAACTACCTCGACGTACCCGGCAAGCGCTGGCTGGAGGAACGGCTCGCCGAGACCCGCAAGACCGTCCTCTTCGTCTCCCACGACCGCGAACTCCTCGCCCGCGCCGCCCGGAAGATCGTCTCCCTGGAACCGGGCCCCGCGGGCGCCGACGCGTGGGTGCACGGCGGCGGCTTCGCCACCTTCCACCAGGCCCGCCAGGAACGCTTCGCCCGCTTCGAGGAACTGCGCCGCCGCTGGGACGAGAAGCACGCCCAGTTGAAGAAGCTGGTCCTGACGCTGCGCCAGGCCGCCGAGAACAGCCCCGACATGGCGTCCCGCTACCGCGCCGCCCAGACCAGGCTGCGCAAGTTCGAGGAGGCCGGACCCCCGCCGGAGCCCCCGCGCGAGCAGGACATCAGGATGCGTCTGAAGGGCGGCCGTACCGGTGTACGCGCCGTCACCTGCGAGGGGCTCGAACTCACCGGCCTGATGAAACCCTTCGACCTGGAGGTCTTCTACGGCGAACGGGTCGCCGTGCTCGGCTCCAACGGCTCCGGCAAGTCCCACTTCCTGCGTCTGCTCGCCGGCGACGGCGTGGCCCACACCGGGAACTGGAGACTCGGCGCGCGCGTGCTGCCCGGACACTTCGCGCAGACCCACGCCCACCCCGAACTGCTGGGCCGCACCCTGCTGGACATCCTGTGGAGCGAACACTCCCAGGACCGGGGCGCCGCCATGTCACGGCTGCGACGGTACGAACTGACCCAGCAGGCCGAGCAGACCTTCGACCGGCTCTCCGGCGGCCAGCAGGCCCGCTTCCAGATCCTGCTGCTGGAACTCCAGGGCGTCACGGCCCTGCTCCTCGACGAGCCGACCGACAACCTCGACCTGGAATCGGCCGAAGCCCTCCAGGAAGGTCTGGAGGGCTTCGAGGGAACGGTCCTCGCCGTCACCCACGACCGCTGGTTCGCCCGGTCCTTCGACCGCTTCCTGGTCTTCGGCAGCGACGGCAGGGTCCGGGAGACCCCCGAACCGGTGTGGGACGAACGCCGGGTGGAGCGGGCGCGCTGACCCGAAGGGGCGCGGGGCCGTACCGACATGCGGCTCCGCTGCGTGGGCGCACTGGGAGGGGCGCAGGGCTGTGCCGACATGCGGCTCCGCTGCGTGGGCGCACTGGGAGGGGCGCAGGGAACTGCGCGAAGGGGGTCCGGGGGGGGCGAAGCCCCCAGGGACGGAAGGGAAAGGGCGGCGGGGGCGGAGAAAAAACTCGCGCGCCCCCGGATCACTTCCAGCGCAGCAACGCCCCCAGCCCGCCGACCGGCGCGTCGTCACCCGCCCCCGGCGCCGCTGCCACCGACAGCGCGGGCGCGTCCGTCGCGACCGCCGACCGGATCAGCGCGTCGTCCGCCCGCGCCGACCAGGAGTTCTGCTCACCGAGCACCTTCAGGTCCGTACGCCGCACCGCCAACTGGTCCGGATCCTCACCGATCCACACCTCACGGTGCGCGTCGGCGGAGTCCGGCCGGATCAGCAGCTCGTCGATCCGGTGCTCGCGCGCGGCCTCGACCAGCGCCGGCACACCCTCCACGGCACTCGCGCGTCCCTCGTCGTCGGGACTGCGGGCGGCGAGGAACCGCCCCAGTTCCGCCGCGGCCCGGTCGTGGACGTGCTCCGCGCGGATCCGCTCCACGTCCTCGTCGAGCAGCCTGCTGCCGGCCCCGCGCGACGCCTCGGCCACCAGGTCGTGCAGCCGCTGCGGCAGCCGTTCGCGCACGGAGCGCTGCTCACGGTCGTCACCGACCAGGATCAGCAGATCGGCGCCCGTCTCCTCGTGGCAGACGGCGAGCGCGTCGGCGATCTCCGCGGCGTTGTGCTCCCAGGTGTTCTCCACCCGCAGCTGGAAGTGACGCTCCGACCAGTCGACGGAACCGGTCCGGTGCAGCGGCCACTGCCGCCCGGTGACACCGCCGGCGTCGTCCCGGCCGAGCGCGCTGCGCAGTTCGAAGTCCGCGCCCCTGCGGTCGACGTACGCGACGATGCACACGGGGTCCTCGCCGGCCAGCTCCAGCAGCGGCGCGACCCGGGGCAGCGGCGCCCACTGGGCCCAGTCGCGCTGCGGGGACCGGGCCAGCGGCGGGTCGAGCACCACCTCGCCGTCCCGGGCGAACAGCGCGCGGCCGTGCGGTTCGGTGGAGTGCCGCAGATCCTCCAGCGCGCGGCGCACCGCCTGGCAGGTCGCCTCGTCCGCGCCCTGGTCGGCCAGCTCCCGGGCCATCGCCTGGGCCGTCAGCCGCCGTTCCTGAGGGGTGTGCTCCGTGTGCCGGGAGGTGTCGACGTAGACGGAGGCCCAGGGGCCGGGACGTTCGTAGAGTGGATGCAGGAAAGCGAGTTCCATGGCTCCCTCCCGGTTGCCGTTCGGGGTAGTGCCTGTACCGGTCGGGCGGGTACCCGGACCGCATGGACACACACGAGGAGCGGGGCCCCACGATGACCGGAGTCGAGCCTGACCGCTTGGACGACCAGCAGCTCATGAAGGAGCTGGAGACCATCCACCGCACGCGCCACGACACACTGCTGTACGGCTCCAACGACGCGCTGCGCGCCCACAACGAACGGATGGCGCAGCTGGAGGGCGAGTACCTGCGCCGCAACCCGCGCCGCCCGGTGGCCGCGGGCCGCACACGCGAAGGTGCCCGGGAGCGGGGCGCCGCGGACACCACGACACCCACGACTCCGGGCACCTGATCCCGGGCCTCGGACCGCTTACGGGGCCTCCTCGGCCCCTTACGAGGTCTGCTCGGCCCCGAACACCTCGAGGTACGTCTCGCAGAAGGCCTTCAGATCGTCCGGCTTGCGGCTGGTGACCAGTTTGTTCGGTCCGTGGTCGCAGACCTTCACCTGTTCGTCGACCCAGGTGGCGCCGGCGTTGCGGAGGTCCGTCCGCAGGCTGGGCCAGCTGGTCAGCACCCGGCCCCGGACGACGTCGGCCTCGACGAGGGTCCAGGGGGCGTGGCAGATCGCTGCGACCGGCCGGCCCTGTTCGAAGAAGTCCCGCACGAACGCGACGGCCTTGTCGTCCATGCGCAGGAAGTCCGGGTTGGCCACCCCGCCCGGCAGCACCAGCCCGTCGAAGGAGTCCGCCGACGTCTCGCCGACGACCTCCTGCACGGGGAAGGTGTCCGCCTTGTCGAGATGGTTGAACGCCTGGATCTTCCCGGGGCCCGTCGACACGAGCACGGCTTCGTGACCGGCGTCCACGGCCGCCTGCCACGGCTCGGTCAGCTCCACCTGCTCGACGCCCTCGGGCGCGGTCAGGAATGCGATTCGCATGATGGCACTACGTCCCTTCGTTCCGTTCGTTCAGCTCTTCCCGTCCGGTTCCGCACGGCTGATGTCGGCCAGCGCCGAGCCGGGCTCCCGCGCCTCGGCCAGATCGCCGAGACTCACAAGACCGACCGGCAGTCCGCCCTCGACCACCGGGATCCGGCGTATCGCGTGCTCCCGCATCAGGGCGACGGCCGAGGACACCGGATCGTCCGGGGCGAGCGTCAACGGGTCCGGCGTGCACACCGACCCCGCGCTCGTCCCGAGCGGATCCGCGCCCCGGGCGACCGCGCGGACCGTGATGTCGCGGTCGGTGAGCACGCCGACGACCCGCTGCCCGTCCGCCACCACCACGTCGCCGATGTTCTGGGTGCGCATCAGCCGCGCCGCCTCGACGATCGAGGCGTCCGGGCGTACGGCGACCACGCCCGGAGTCATCACGTCCTTGACGAACTCGGCCATGACCGAGGCCCTCCCTGTCGATCCCGGCCGCCGGGGCACCGCGGCCGGCCGCGGGGCCCCCGGCGGGCCGGGTTCGCGGTCTCCGTCTCCCCGGACCGGGGCAGCGCCGCGGCCAGCGCCGGGTCGCGGTTTTTTCGGGCCGGGG
>NZ_JBHWHX010000027.1:0-105396 GCF_042732315.1 Streptomyces sp. NPDC059787 | reverse complement strand
CGGATCGTGTGTGGCTGATCGCGCAGTTCCCCGCGCCCCTTGGGGCGCGGGGCTCACCGGCGCCTTACGCCTTGCGCAGGCGGAACGTCAGGGACAGGCCCTCGTCGGTGAACGGCGTGCCGTACGTGTCGTCCGCCTCACCCTGCGCGAAGTCCGTCGCCAGGACCTCCTCCGCGATCAGTCCCGCGTGCTCCGTCAGCGCGGCGACCGTCGCCGGTTCCGTCGCCGTCCAGCGCAGGGCGATCCGGTCGGCCACGTCGAGGCCGCTGTTCTTGCGGGCCTCCTGGATCAGCCGGATCGCGTCCCGCGCGAGCCCCGCGCGGCGCAACTCCTCGGTGATCTCCAGGTCGAGGGCGACCGTGGCACCGGCGTCGGACGCCACCGACCAGCCCTCGCGCGGGGTCTCCGTGATGATCACCTCGTCCGGGGCCAGGGTGATCGTCTCACCGTCGACCTCCACCGAGGCCGTGCCCTCGCGCAGCGCCAGGGAGAGCGCGGCGGCGTCCGCGTTCGCGACCGCCTTGGCCACGTCCTGGACCCGCTTGCCGAACCGCTTGCCCAGCGCACGGAAGTTGGCCTTCGCCGTGGTGTCCACCAGCGAGCCGCCCACCTCGGACAGCGACGCCAGCGACTCGACGTTCAGCTCCTCCGTGATCTGCGTGTGCAGCTCGGGGTCGAGGGCGCTGAAGCCGCCCGCCGCGATCAGCGCGCGCTTCAGCGGCTGGCGGGTCTTCACGCCCGACTCCGCGCGGGTGGCCCGGCCCAGCTCCACGAGCCGGCGCACCAGCACCATCTGCTTCGACAGCTCCGGGTCGATCGCGGACAGGTCCGCCTCCGGCCACGCGGACAGGTGCACCGACTCGGGGGCGCCCGGGGTGACCGGGGCGATCAGGTCCTGCCAGACCCGCTCGGTGATGAACGGGGTCAGCGGGGCCATCAGCTTGGTGACCGTCTCCACGACCTCGTGCAGCGTGCGCAGCGCGGCCTTGTCGCCCTGCCAGAAGCGGCGCCGGGAGCGGCGGACGTACCAGTTGGACAGGTCGTCGACGAACGCGGAGAGCAGCTTGCCGGCGCGCTGGGTGTCGTACCCCTCCAGCGCCTGGGTCACCTGGTCGGTGAGCGCGTGCAGTTCGGAGAGCAGCCAGCGGTCCAGGACCGGGCGGTCGGCCGGGGCCGGGTCGGCCGCCGACGGCGCCCAGTTCGACGTACGGGCGTACAGGGCCTGGAAGGCGACCGTGTTCCAGTACGTCAGGAGCGTCTTGCGGACGACCTCCTGGATGGTGCCGTGGCCCACCCGGCGGGCCGCCCAGGGGGAACCGCCGGCCGCCATGAACCAGCGGACCGCGTCGGCGCCGTGCTGGTCCATCAACGGGATCGGCTGCAGGATGTTGCCCAGGTGCTTGGACATCTTGCGGCCGTCCTCGGCGAGGATGTGACCGAGGCAGACGACGTTCTCGTACGACGACCTGTCGAAGACCAGGGTGCCGATCGCCATCAGCGTGTAGAACCAGCCGCGGGTCTGGTCGATGGCCTCGCTGATGAACTGCGCCGGGTAGCGGGCCTCGAACAGCTCCTTGTTCTTGTACGGGTAGCCCCACTGCGCGAACGGCATGGAGCCCGAGTCGTACCAGGCGTCGATGACCTCCGGCACGCGTGTGGCCGTCTTGCCGCAGCCGCCCTGCGCGCACGCGAAGGTGACCTCGTCGATGTACGGGCGGTGCGGGTCGAGGCCCGACTGGTCGGTGCCGGTCAGCCCGGTGAGCTCCGCGCGGGAGCCGACGACCGTGAGGTGGTCGTCCTCGCAGCGCCAGATCGGCAGCGGGGTGCCCCAGTAGCGGTTGCGGGAGAGCGCCCAGTCGATGTTGTTGTTCAGCCAGTCGCCGTAGCGGCCGTTCTTGACCGTGTCCGGGAACCAGTTGGTGTTCTCGTTCTCCTGGAGCAGCCGGTCCTTGACGGCGGTGGTGCGGATGTACCAGGACGGCTGCGCGTAGTAGAGCAGCGCGGTGTGGCAGCGCCAGCAGTGCGGGTAGCTGTGCTCGTACGGGATGTGCTTGAAGAGCAGGCCGCGCTCGTCGAGGTCGGCGGTGAGCTTCTCGTCGGCCTTCTTGAAGAAGACGCCGCCGACCAGCGGGACGTCCTCCTCGAAGGTGCCGTCGGGGCGGACCGGGTTGACCACGGGCAGGCCGTAGGAGCGGCAGACCTTGAGGTCGTCCTCACCGAAGGCGGGGGACTGGTGGACGAGGCCGGTGCCGTCCTCGGTGGTGACGTAGTCGGCGTTCACCACGTAGTGCGCGGGCTCGGGGAACTCGACCAGCTCGAAGGGGCGCCGGTACGTCCAGCGCTCCATCTCGGCGCCGGTGAAGGACTGGCCGGTGGCCTCCCAGCCCTCGCCGAGGGCCTTGGTGAGCAGCGGCTCGGCGACGACCAGCTTCTCCTCGCCGTTCGTGGCGACGACGTAGGTGACCTCGGGGTGGGCGGCGACGGCCGTGTTGGAGACCAGGGTCCACGGGGTCGTCGTCCAGACGACCAGCGCGGCCTCGCCGGCCAGCGGTCCCGAGGTGAGCGGGAAGCGGACGTAGACGGACGGGTCGACGACCGTCTCGTAGCCCTGCGCCAGCTCGTGGTCGGACAGGCCGGTGCCGCAGCGCGGGCACCAGGGGGCGACGCGGTGGTCCTGGACCAGCAGGCCCTTGTTGAAGATCTCCTTCAGCGACCACCAGACGGACTCGACGTACTCCGGGTCCATGGTGCGGTAGGCGTCGTCGAGGTCGACCCAGTAGCCCATGCGGGTCGTCAGCTCGGTGAAGGCGTCGGTGTGCCGGGTCACCGACTCGCGGCACCTGGCGTTGAACTCGGCGATGCCGTACGCCTCGATGTCCTGCTTGCCGGAGAAGCCGAGCTCCTTCTCGACGGCCAGCTCCACCGGGAGGCCGTGGCAGTCCCAGCCGGCCTTGCGGGCCACGTGGTAGCCGCGCATGGTGCGGAAGCGGGGAAAGACGTCCTTGAAGACGCGGGCCTCGATGTGGTGGGCGCCGGGCATGCCGTTGGCGGTGGGCGGGCCCTCGTAGAACACCCATTCGGGGCGGCCCTCGGACTGCTCCAGGCTCTTGGCGAAGATCTTCTGTTCGCGCCAGAACTCGAGCACGGCGTGCTCGAGGGCGGGCAGGTCGACCTGGGCGGGTACCTGGCGGTACGTCGGCGTTGTCATCAGCGGGCTTCCTCCGGCGGACTTGCTGCCTTCCGTCCGGAGGGACGAGAGCTGTGTCGATCCCTGCGCCGCCGTCGGCGCGCTCCCGCGGTACCACCCTCCTTGGCCCCCCGGTGCGTCGTGTGCTCCGGTGAGCCCCCTCATTGGGGTCGCGATGCCGGTTCTACCGCCCCGTACAGGGGTTTCCTCCGGCGGCTCCGGGGTGATCTTCACGTCGCGCTCGCCCCCGGGCTCACACCGTCCCCGGGTCGCTCTGGGCTGCGTACGCCGCTACTCGTCCCCATCCACGCTTTTCGCTCCGCCCAGTGTACGGCGCGGCGGGGACAGCGGCCGACCGGATTTCCGCTCGCCGTGCGACCCGGCGTACCTCGAATGGCGAAGTGCGCCCGTCCGGATCCCGGGACGTCCGTGTCGGCGGCATACCCGGCGGGGAGCTGGGCACAACGCATGAAGGTTCGCCGCGCGGCGTCCGCGGGGCGAGGAATCGGGCGGTGCGCCCCGTTGCCGCGGGACTCGAGTCGATTTATCGTCCCAGCACGATTCGCGCGCAAGATCACAATATGTGAAGGGGCCGCGGCCATGGTGGCGAAGAAGACCGCCGTACAGCAGCCGGCACCGTCCGGCGCCGCTCCCGGCGGTGGGGCCGAGAGGGCGGGTGGGACGGCCGGAGCCGCGGCGGCGGCGAAGGCACCCACGCGGACCACGACGGCGAAGAAGGCGACGGGCAGGGTGACGGGGGCACCCGCCAGGAAGACGGCGGGGAAGACGACGGCGCGGACGGCGCACGACGGCGAGCCGGTGGCGTCGAAGCCATCCGCCGGAACACCCAGGAAGAAGGCCGCGACCAGGAAGGCACCCACGAAAAAGGCCACCGCGCGGAAGCCGGCCGTCGAGGAGGCGCCCGCAGGGAAGGCCACGGTGAAGAAACCGCCCGTCGACGGGGCGTCCGCGGGAAAGGCCACCGCGCGGAAGCCGGCCGTCGAGGGGGCTTCTGCCGGGGAGGCCGGGGCGAAGGAGGAGGCCGTCGAGGGGGCGTCCGTCGGGAAGGCTGCGGTGAAGAAGCCGGCCGGGGCGAAGAAGCCGGCCGGGGTGAAGAAGGCGGCCGCCAAAAAGGTGGCTGCCGAGGCGGTGGTGCCTGGTGGGGGTGCCGTGGGGAAGAAGGGGTCGGGGAAGGGTGCCGTCCGGGAGGCGGCTTCCGCGGGTTCCCGGGAGGCCGGCCTCCCGGGGAGCGGGGCCGGTGGGCCCGTACAGGATGTGGCCGGGCACAGCACGGCCGATGACGCGGACGCGGTGGATGCCGCGGCGCAGACGGGAGTGACGACGGTGGGTGCGAAGAAGACTCCTGGCACGGCCACGGCGGCGAAGAGCCCCGTACCCAAGGCCCGGATCGGCGCGGCGGAGCCGGGCGACCTCGCGGTGCGTCCGGGGGAGGAGCCCTGGACTCCGGAAGAGGCCGAGGAGGCGCGGGCCGAGCTGACGTCCGAGGTGCTGCGGCTGCGCGAGGAGATCACCTCCTCCGAGCAGTCGCTGGCCGGCCTGATGCGGGACTCCGGCGACGGCGCGGGCGACGACGACGCCGACACCGGCACCAAGAACATCACGCGCGAGCACGAACTCGCGCTCGCCGCGAACGCGCGCGAGATGCTCACCCAGTTCGAGCGCGCCCTCCAGCGCCTCGACGCCGGTACCTACGGCCTCTGCGAGAACTGCGGCGACCCCATCGGAAAGGCCCGTATGCAGGCCTTTCCCCGGGCCACCCTGTGCGTCGAGTGCAAGCAGAAGCAGGAGCGACGGTACTGATCGGCGGGCGCGCGGGGCGTGCCGTACCCTCGTCCTTTAGTCAGGTACCTAGGTTGAGGGACTCACGTGGCAGAGGCGGAGCGCATCATCGGTACGCCGGACACCCCGGACGCGGACCGGGAGGAGCGGGAACGGGCCGGCACCGGGGCGACGTCGGCGGAGGCCGAGCGGCCCCGCGGCAAGCGGCGGATCGCCGTGCTGTTCGCCGTCGCCGTGTTCGCGTACGCCCTCGATCTGATCAGCAAGATGATCGTGGTCGCCAAGCTGGAGCACCACGAGCCCATCGAGATCGTCGGGGACTGGCTGCGCTTCGAGGCGATCCGCAACGCGGGCGCGGCCTTCGGCTTCGGCGAGGCCTTCACCGTGATCTTCACGGTGATCGCCGCGTCCGTGATCGTGGTGATCATCCGCCTCGCCCGCAAGCTTTACAGCCTGCCCTGGGCGATCGCGCTGGGCCTGCTGCTCGGCGGCGCCCTCGGCAACCTCACCGACCGGATCTTCCGCTCGCCGGGCGTCTTCGAGGGCGCGGTGGTCGACTTCATCGCGCCCAAGCACTTCGCCGTGTTCAACCTGGCGGACTCGGCGATCGTGTGCGGCGGCATCCTGATCGTGCTGCTGTCGTTCCGCGGCCTCGACCCGGACGGCACCGTCCACAAGGACTGAACGCGCGTACGGGGTTGTCGGACCCGTCCGGCATACTCGACGGGTGAGCACGATTCCCGAGATCCGTACCCTGCCCGTGCCGGACGGCCTGGAGGGCGAGCGCGTCGACGCCGCCATCTCCCGCATGTTCGGCTTCTCCCGCACCAAGGCGGCCGAGCTCGCCGCCGCGGGGAAGGTCACGGTCGACGGGTCGGTGGTCGGCAAGTCCGAGCGGGTCAGCGGCGGCGCCTGGCTCGAGGTGGAGATGCCGCAGGCGCCCGCGCCGGTGCAGGTGGTCGCCGAGCCGGTCGAGGGCATGGAGATCGTGCACGACGACGACGACGTGGTCGTGATCGTCAAGCCCGTCGGCGTCGCCGCCCACCCCTCGCCGGGCTGGACCGGCCCGACGGTGATCGGGGGCCTCGCCGCCGCCGGGTACCGCATCTCGACCTCAGGCGCCGCCGAGCGCCAGGGCATCGTGCACCGCCTCGACGTCGGCACCTCCGGCCTGATGGTCGTCGCCAAGTCGGAGTACGCGTACACGTCGCTGAAGCGCCAGTTCAAGGAGCGCACGGTCGACAAGCGCTACCACACGCTCGTCCAGGGCCACCCCGACCCGACCAGCGGCACCATCGACGCCCCCATCGGCCGCCACCCGCAGCACGACTACAAGTGGGCCGTCACCGCCGAGGGCAAGCCGTCCGTCACGCACTACGACCTCATCGAGGCCTTCCGCGCCGCCTCCCTGCTCGACGTCAAGCTGGAGACCGGCCGCACCCACCAGATCCGCGTCCACATGGCCGCCCACCGGCACCCCTGCGTCGGTGACCTCACCTACGGCGCCGACCCCACGCTCGCCAAGCGGCTCCGCCTGACCCGCCAGTGGCTGCACGCCGTACGTCTGGGCTTCGAGCACCCCGGCGACGGGCAGTGGGTGGAGTTCTCCTGCGACTACCCCGACGACCTTCAGCAGGCGCTGGAACAGGTCCGCGAGGAGACCTACGCATGAGCGCCGGCCACGTGGTCCGGGTGGCGGAGGAGTCCGCCGACCGCGAGGCGTGCTTCGCGGTCCGCAAGGAGGTCTTCGTCGCCGAGCAGGGTGTCCCCGAGGACATCGAGTACGACGCCTACGACGCCGGGGCCGTCCATGTGCTGGCGGTCGCGGCGGACGGCACACCCCTCGGCACCGGACGGCTGCTGCACGGCGAGGCCGCCGCGGCGAAGAACGGCGGCGACCCGGCGGTCGGCTCGCTGGGCCGGCTCGCGGTGACGAGCCGGGCGCGGGGCCTCGGCGTCGGCGCGGCGCTGGTGCGGGCCATCGAGGAGGCGGCCCGCGACCGGGGCCTCACCGCCGTCGACCTGCACGCGCAGACGCACGCCCTCGGTTTCTACGAGCGGCTGGGCTACGAGGCGTACGGGCCCGAGTTCCCGGACGCGGGGATCCCGCACCGGGCCATGCGGCGCGTTCTGTAGCGGAGGCCGCGAACGGCCGGTGAGGGCGTCGACGTGGCAGGGTGGAGATCCGCCCGCCGATCGTCGATCCGCCCGGAGCCGTGACCGTGGACCAGTTGACCCTGCTGTTCGCCCTGCTGCTCGGGGCCGTGGTGAGTGTCCCGGTCGGGGAGCGGCTGAGGCTGCCGGCGCCGGTGCTGATGACGGTCCTCGGGGCGGTACTGGCCCTGCTGGAGTTCGTACCGAACGTCGACATCCCGCCCGACCTGATCCTCCCGCTGCTGCTGCCGCCCCTGCTCTACGCCGCCGTACGACGGACCTCCTGGCGGCAGTTCGCGGCGAACGTCAGACCGATCCTGCTGCTCGCGGTGGCGCTGGTCTTCGTCACCACGCTGTGCGTGGCCACCGTCGCCCACGCGATCGTGCCGGGACTGCCGCTCGCCGCCGCCTTCGCCCTCGGCGCGCTGGTCGCGCCGCCCGACCCGGTCGCGGCGACCGCCGTCGCCGGGAAGCTGGGGCTGCCGCGCCGGCTGGTGTCGATCCTGGAGGGCGAGGGGCTCTTCAACGACGTCACGGCGATCGTCCTCTACAACGTGGCGATCGCCGCCGCCGTCAGCGGCAGCTTCTCCGCCTGGGAGGCCGGGCTCGACCTGGTGCTGTCGGCCGTGGTGGCGGTCGCGGTCGGGCTCGCCCTGGGCTGGGGCGCCAACAAGCTGATGGATCTCCTCGGGGACGCGACCCTGCAGATCGGGCTGAGCCTGCTCGTGCCGTACGCCTCCTACGTCGCGGCCGAGGAACTGCACGGCTCGGGCGTGCTCGCCGTGCTCACCACCGCGCTGTTCCTCGTCGAGTACGCCACCGACGCCGACGACGTCATGACCCGGCTGGCCGGGCACACCTTCTGGGACATCGTCGACACCCTCGTCACCGGGGTCGCGTTCGGGCTGGTCGGGCTCGAACTGCACAACGCGGTGCGGACCGCGTCCGGCCACTGGGGCGAGCTGCTCAGCTGGGCGGCGGTGATCGTGGGCGTGGTCGTCCTGGTCCGGCTGCTGTGGCTGCTGCCGGCGACCTGGCTGACGAAACGGCTGCACGCCGCGCGGGACACCGCCGAGGAGATCCCGGTGAGCTGGCGCGAGACCGTGGTGATGTGGTGGTCCGGGATGCGCGGGGTGGCCTCCGTCGCGCTGGCGCTGGCGATTCCGCTGGAGACCGACGCCGGGGGTGACTTTCCCGGCCGGAGCGAGATCATCTTCATCGCGTTCGGAGTGATCATGGCGACTCTGCTGGTGCAGGGGCTGAGCCTGCCGTGGCTGGTGGGGCGACTGGGGGTGCGGGCCGACACCGGGCGGGAGAAGCAGTTCGAGCACGACCTGGCGGTCCGGGCGGCGAAGGCGGCGAAGCGGAGGCTGCGCGAGATCGAGGAGGTCGAGGACCTGCCGGAGGAGCTGTCCGAGCAGATGCTGCGCAGCGCCTTCGACATCGGGATGCGGATCAGCCCCGACCTCGCGGACGACGAGCGGCGGGAGGCGCACCGGCAGCGGGCGCGGCGGCTGAAGCGGGTGCGGGGGATTCAGCGGGAGATGCTGAGCGCGGCTCGGCACGAAGTGCTGGCGGCGCGGAGTGAGGCGGGGGCGGATCCGGAGGTCGTGGACCGGGTGCTGCGGCATCTGGATGTGCGCAGTTTGCGCTGATTTTCTGGTTCTACCATCAGCGCACCGCTCGTCCTGTCTTGTTGAGAAATGGGCGTTTACCCAAGGGGCTTGGCATCTTTGGCGGCTTTTCGTTCGTAGAGTCCTCCTATGAATCGGAATGTTGTGATCAGTGGGGGCGGTACCGGGATCGGGCTCGCCGCCGCGCGGGTGTTCGCCGCCGGCGGGGACCGGGTGCTGTTGCTCGGGCGGCGCAAGGACGTGCTGGAGCGGGCCGAGGTGCCGGGCGCCCTGACGTACGCCGCCGATCTCGCCGAGCCCGAGGCCGTGCGCGGTGTCGCCGGCTTCGTGGGCCGGGAGTTCGGGGCCGTGGACGTGCTGGTCCACAGCGCCGGAGGCAACGGGCTCCTCGAACCACCGGCCGACGACGACGATCCGCTCGACGCCGTCGCCCGCTCCTGGACGGTCAACTTCCGGCTCAACCTGCTGACTGCCGCACTGCTCACCGAGGCCCTGCGCGACCGGCTCGCCGAGCCCGGCGGGCGCGTGCTGTTCATCGGCTCCATCGCCGCCTACCGGGGCCACGGACAGGTGGCGTACGGGGCGGCCAAGGCCGGCCTGCACCCGTACGCCCATGACCTCGCCCGGAGACTGGGCCCGCACGGCATCACCGTGAACGTGGTCGCCCCCGGCTACATCGAGGACACCGCCTTCTTCGGCGACGGCATCGACGGGGAACTGCGCGCCCGGCTGGTCGAGGAGACCCTGGACGGGCGCGCCGGAACGCCCGGGGACGTCGCCGCTACCCTGCACTGGCTCGCCTCCCCGGGTGCCGCACACATCACCTCGCAGATCGTCCAGGTCAACGGCGGCGCCGAGCGCGGCCACTGAGGTCCGGTCAGCGCTCCCTCGGATGGGTGTGCACGCGGCGGGCCGCCGGTACGCCGTCGGCGGAGCGGTGATCGCGCCGGCCGGGCGGCGGTACCGCGTCGGCCGCGTTGACCCGGGGCAGCGCGTAGGGGTGGTCGGCGGCCAGCCAGCGGATCATCCCCTCGCGGACCGCGACCCGTACCGTCCAGATGTCGTCCGCGTCCTTGGCCGTCACCAGGGCGCGCACCTCCATGGTGCTGGGGGTGCTGTCGGTCACGGTCAGGTTGAAGGCGCGGCCGTCCCAGGCCGGGCACTCCCGGAGGATGTCGCGGAGCTTCTCGCGCATCGCGTCCAGCGGGGCCGAGTGGTCGAGGTGCCAGAAGACGGTGCCCGTCATCTGCGGCGTCCCGCGCGACCAGTTCTCGAACGGCTGGGACGTGAAGTACGACACCGGCATGGTGATCCGGCGCTCGTCCCAGGTGCGCACGGTCAGGAAGGTCAGCGTGATCTCCTCGACCGTGCCCCACTCGCCGTCCACGACCACCGTGTCGCCGATGCGCACCATGTCGCCGAAGGCGATCTGCAGTCCGGCGAACATGTTGCCCAGCGTGGACTGGGCGGCCACACCGGCGACGATGCCGAGGATTCCGGCCGAGGCCAGCAGCGAGGCACCGGCCGCCCGCATCGCGGGGAAGGTCAGCAGCATCGCGGCCACCGCCACCACACCGACGATCGCCGAGACCACCCGCCGGATCAGCGTCACCTGGGTGCGCACCCGGCGGACCCGCGCCGGGTCGCGCTCGCGGTGGGTACTGGCGTACCGCGTGTACGTGGTCTCGACGACCGCGGCCGCGATCCGGATCGCCAGCCAGGCGGCCGACCCGATCAGCACCAGGGTCAGGGTCCGGCCGATGGCGGCCTCGTGGTCCGGCAGCAGTTCCGCCTCGTCGTACGACCCTCTCAGCAGGGCCGCGCACAGCAGCAGCTGGTAGGGGATCCGGCCGCGGCGCAGCAGACCCCACAGCGGAGTCTCGGGGTGGCGTTCGTCGGCCTTGCGCAGCAGCAGGTCGGTGGCCCAGCCGAGCAGCAGGGTGAGTACGACCGAGCCGCCGACCACGATCAATGGGCGGAGCACGTCATCCATGCCCCCGAACCTAACCGGCTCGCGCGGGCATGAACATGTGACTTCCGCGCGATCGCGGGTAGGGCCGTGATCCGGCGTCGTCACACCGGGCTGGCACCATGGACCGCATGAACATCATGCTCTTTCACTCGACCTACGGTCTGCGGCCCGCTGTGCGCCGGGCCGCGGACCGGCTGCGCGCGGCCGGACACGAGGTGTGGACGCCCGACCTCTTCGAGGGCAGCACGTTCGACACGGTCGAGGACGGCATGGCGTACAAGGAGGAGACCGGCAAGGACGAGTTGCTGAAGCGGGCCGTGCTGGCCGCCGCGCCCTACTCCGAGCGGGGGCTGGTGTACGCGGGGTTCTCCTTCGGCGCCTCCGTCGCCCAGACGCTGGCCCTCGGCGACGACAAGGCGCGCGGACTGCTGCTCCTGCACGGCACGTCGGACATCGCGGAGAACGCCTCGGCGGACGAACTGCCGGTGCAGCTGCACGTCGCCGAGCCGGACCCGTTCGAGACGGACGACTGGCTCACCGCCTGGTACCTGCGGATGGGCCGGGCCGGGGCCGACGTCGAGGTGTACAGATACGCGGGCGCCGGTCACCTCTACACCGACCCCGATCTCCCCGACTACGACGAGGAGGCCGCCGAGGCCACCTGGCGGGTGGCGCTCGGCTTCCTCGACTCGCTGGAGGGCTGACGTCAGCTGGGCGTCACACCGGGTCGTGGGTGCGCTCGACCTTCTGCGTGCCGCTGCGGGTGCGGTAGGAGCGGACCCACTCGGACGTGGCGTCCGCCGCCGTACGGTCGGACAGCACGTAGTAGTCCATCTGCGCCCGCTCGGCGGTGATGTCCAGTACGCCGTAGCCGTGCCGGTCGGTGTCGACCCAGTGGACGTGCCGGTTGGCGGCCCGGATCAGCGGTGCGGCGAGCGTGGAGACGGTGCCCTCGGGGACCTTCACGATGTCGTCGAGGTTGTCGGAGGTGACCGAGGTGACCACGAACTCCGTGGCGGCCGACGCCGACAGCGGATAGGTACCGGCGTTCACCGGCACGTCGTTGGCCCACGCCATGTGGATGTCGCCGGTGAGGAAGACCGTGTTGCGGACGGCGTTCGTCCGCAGGTGGGCGAGGAGTTCGCGGCGGTCGTCGGTGTAGCCGTCCCACTGGTCGGTGTTGAGGGCGAGCCCCTCCTGCGGCAGGCCCAGCAGCTTCGCGAGCGGCTTGAGGAGGCTCGCGGGAAGGGAGCCGAGGGAGAACGGCGAGATCATCACCGAGGTGCCGACCAGCCGCCAGGTGGTGTCGGACGCCGTCAGCCCCGCCTTCAGCCAGTCCAGTTGGGCGCGCCCGGTGAGCGTGCGGTCCGGGTCGTCGACCTCGCCGTCGCCGAGGGAGACCTGCTGGGAGCGGAAGGAGCGCAGGTCGAGCAGGGACAGATCGGCGAGCTTGCCGAAGCGGAGCCGGCGGTAGGTGGTGCCGGCGAGCGCGGGCCGTACCGGCATCCACTCGAAGTAGGCCTGCTTGGCGGCGGCCTGGCGGGCCGCCCAGGCGCCCTCCGCGCCCTCGGTGTGGTTCTCGGCGCCGCCCGACCAGGTGTCGTTGGCGAACTCGTGGTCGTCCCAGATCGCGACGACCGGCGCCTTGGCGTGCAGGGCCTGGAGGTCCGGGTCGGTCTTGTACGTGGCGTGCCGGAGCCGGTAGTCGGCGAGGGTGACGATCTCGTGGGCGGGGGTGTGCGGCCGGACGACCTCGTCGCGGGCGCCGTACTCGCCGGTGCCGTACTCGTAGATGTAGTCGCCCAGGTGCAGCCAGGCGTCCAGGTCGCCGCGGGCCGCGAGGTGGCGGTACGCGGCGAAGTGGCCGGCCTCCCAGTTGGCGCAGGAGACCACGCCGAAGCGCAGGCCGGTCACGGCGGCGTCGGCGGCCGGGGCGGTGCGGGTGCGGGCGACGGGCGAGTCCGTGCCGCCGGCGGAGAAGCGGAACCAGTAGTCGGTGGCCGGACGCAGGCCGCGGATGTCCGCCTTGACGGTGTGGTCGGAGGCGGCGGTGGCGAGGGTCGAACCCTTCGCGACGACGTCGGTGAACGCCCTGTCCCGGGCGACGGTCCAGCTCACCTCGGTGTCCGGGCCGAGCCCGGAGCCGGGTATCGCCTCCGGCGTCGGCGTCACGCGGGTCCACAGCAGGACGCCGTCCGGCAGCGGGTCGCCGGAGGCGGCGCCGTGCAGGAAGGCGGGCGCCTGCGCGGTCGCGGCACGCGCGGGGAGGGCGGCGGCGAGCGGTCCGGCCAGCACCGCGGTGGCGGCGGCTGCCCTGACGACCGTACGACGGCGCGGGGACGGGGAGTCGGTGTCCGCGGTGGCGGAGACGGCGCTCTCGGATGATCTGTGTCGACTGGTCACAGCCGATCAGGTTACTGACAGGTACACGCAAGAGCGGGCGAACTCGCGAAAGTTCGCCCGCTCTTCGGCGTGCCGTCGTACGGCCGGGACTCAGGCCTTGAGGGCCGCGTCGACCGCCGTGTTGAACTCGTCCACCGTCATGGGCGCGTTCTGCCCGTCGGAGCCGGTGAGCTTCTTGCCGTCCATCATCAGCGTCGGCGTGCCCTCGACGCCCTCGGTGTTGTCGAACACGTCGGACATCTCCAGCGCCCACTTGTCGTAGGTGCCGTCCTTCACGTCCGCCTGGAACTCCTTGTTGTTCTTCAGCGCGTCGACCGTGTTGGCGACCTTGATCAGGTACGCGTCGTCCGCGAACTTGTCGTCCGACTCCTCGGGGTGGTACTCGGCCGAGTAGAGCGCGCTCTTGTAGGCGAGGAACGCCTCGGGGCTGACGTTCAGCGCGGAGCCCAGGGCGCTCAGGGCGTTCTTGGAGCCCTCGCCGGTCAGGCCGCGGTCGAGGAACGAGGCGCCTATGAAGCGGATCTTGTACTTGCCGTCCTCGACGTCCTTCTCGACGGTCTTGCCGACCGTCTGCTCGAAGGAGGCGCAGACCGGGCAGCGCGGGTCCTCGTACAGCTCCAGGGTCTTCTTCGCGTCGGACTCGCCGATGACGACGGTCGTGCCGTTCTTGCCGCTGGTGTTGGCCGGCTTGACGAGCTTGGCGTCCTTCGCGGCCTCCCAGGCGTCGGGCTTGTTGGCCTGGACGACCGCGTAGCCGATGCCGCCGGCCGCGGCCAGCACGCCGACGACCGAGGCGGCGACGATGAGCTGCCGCCTGACCTTCGCCTTCTTCGCCTGGCGCTCGCGCTCCACGCGCAGCCGCTCCCGGGCCGCCGTCTTCGCCGCCTGGCTGTTCCGCTTGCTCATGGTGATGTCTCCACGGGGGACGCACACGGTCGTGCCGTGTGCGGGATACGTATGGGGATGCTGGTGCTCGGAGGGTTCGCCGGGGCGGGGGCCGCCCTCAGGCGAAGGCGACGGAGCACGGCGGTCCGCGCCGTCCCAGGGAGTGCGCGAGGAGCAGGGTGCGGGCCGTGGCGGTACGGCGGACCGGGCGGGCCGGACGGCGGACCTCCGGGGCCCGGCACACGGTCACCGCGGCGACCGCGAGCAGCAGCGGCCGGAAGGTCGTGGCCGCCACCGCGCCCAGCAGCTGGGCCAGCGCCCGCTCGCCGCGGCGCAGCCAGGCGGCGGCGAACAGACCGACCCCGATGTGCGCGCCGAGCAGTGCCCAGGCGGTCGCCGGGTCGGCCTGGGCGAGCAGGGCCGCCAGCCGGTCGCCGCCCTCGGCGGCGTGCCCGGTGGCCCGGACGAGCGGTGTGCCCACGCTGGTGCCGTCGCCGCACAGCACGTCGAAGCCGACGGAGCGCAGCGGGCCCGCGACGGGGCCGCCCATCCGGCCGTAGCAGACGTGCTGGCCGGTGGTGAAGACGGTGTCGGCGGCCAGCTCCAGCGGGATCAGCAGGGCGGCGATCCGCCCGAAGGAACGCTCCCGCCCCGCCAGGGCGTACGCCAGGAGGAACACGGCGGCGGCGATCGCGGCCACCGTGTTCAGCGGCAGCGGGACCCCGGACAGCAGCACGTGCGACGCGGCGCTGAGCGTCACGACGACTGCCGTGAACAGCGCCGCGCGTACGGCTCTGAGCTGGGTTCCGGATATGTCCATGGCGGGAACGAGTGTGTCACGTGCTCCGGTAAGGGATCCCTAAAGGGTTCCTGTGGATGTGCGGATGGTCACAGGCCCGGAATCCGGCCGTTGCGGAACAGGTCCAGGAAGATCTGGTGGTCGCCGCGCGCGCGGGCGCCGTAGTCGTGCGCGAACTCGACCAGGAGGGGGACCAGGGAGTCCTCGTCGGCGGCGATCGCCGCGTCGATGGCGCGCTCGGTGGAGAACGGCACCAGGGACTCGCCGGAGGTGTCGTCCGCCGCCGCGTGCATCGTCGCCGTGGCCCGGCCGAGGTCGGCGACGACCAGGGCGATCTCCTCCGGGTCGTCGATGTCGCCCCAGTCCAGGTCCACGGCGTACGGCGAGACCTCGGCGACGAGCTGGCCCGCGCCGTCCAGCTCGGTCCAGCCCAGCCACGGGTCGGCGTGCGCCTGGAGGGCGCGCTGGGAGATCACCGTGCGGTGCCCCTCGTGCTGGAAGTAGTCCTGGATCGCCTGGTCGGTGATGTGCCGGGAGACGGCCGGGGTCTGGGCCTGTTTGATGTAGATCACCACATCGTTCTCCAGGGCGTCGCTGTGACCCTCCAGGAGGATGTTGTACGACGGCAGCCCGGCCGAGCCGATGCCGATGCCGCGGCGGCCCACGACGTCCTTCACGCGGTAGGAGTCCGGGCGGGCCAGCGAGGCGTCCGGCAGCGTCTCCAGATAGCCGTCGAAGGCGGCGAGCACCTTGTAGCGGGTGGCGGCGTCCAGCTCGACCGCGCCGCCGCCGGCGGCGAAGCGGCGCTCGAAGTCACGGATGTCGGTCATCGAGTCCAGCAGCCCGAACCGGGTCAGCGAGCGGGCGTCGCGCAGCGCGTCGAGCAGCGGCCCCTGGGCGGTGTCCAGGGTGAACGGCGGCACCTCGTCGCTCTTCGCGCCGGTGGCCAGCGCGTGGATCCGCTCCCGGTAGGAGGCCGCGTAGATCGTGACCAGCTCGGTGATCTGCTCGTCGCTGAGCGCCTTCGCGTAGCCGATCAGCGCCACGGAGGCCGAGAAGCGCTTGAGGTCCCAGGTGAAGGGGCCGACGTAGGCCTCGTCGAAGTCGTTGACGTTGAAGACCAGGCGGCCGTTGGAGTCCATGTACGTGCCGAAGTTCTCCGCGTGGAGATCGCCGTGGATCCACACCCGTGAGGTGCGCTCGTCCAGGTACGGGCCGCTCCGCTTCGAGCCGAACTGATCGGACACGGTCAGATCGTGGTAGAAGAGACACGCCGTCCCGCGGTAGAAGGCGAACGCCGAGGCCGCCATCTTGCGGAACTTCACCCGGAACGCGGCCGGGTCGGCGGCCAGGAGATCGCCGAAGGCGGTGTCGAGGACGGCGAGGATCTCCTCACCGCGGTGCTCGTCGTTGAGCTGCGGTACCGACATCGCTTTGTGCCTCCAGGTGCGGGATGTCTCGGGACGGCTGGTCCGTCCCCTGTCCAACGTGCGACGGGTCACGGGAGTGCCCGCGCCACCGTCCGAAGGTACGTCGTGGCGGCCTCCGCGTGTCAGCGTCGGGGCATAGACTTCGACGCTGTCCCCCAGACCGTCCGCCTGCCCGTCACAGGCCGTTTTCCTTGGAGGCCGCACCGTGTCGAAGCCGCCGTTCACGCACCTGCACGTCCACACCCAGTACTCGCTGCTGGACGGTGCCGCGCGGCTGAAGGACATGTTCAACGCCTGCAACGAAATGGGCATGTCGCACATCGCCATGTCCGACCACGGCAACCTGCACGGGGCGTACGACTTCTTCCACTCCGCGCAGAAGGCCGGAGTCACCCCGATCATCGGGATCGAGGCGTATGTCGCGCCCGAGTCCCGGCGCAACAAGCGCAAGATCCAGTGGGGCCAGCCGCACCAGAAGCGGGACGACGTCTCCGGTTCCGGTGGCTACACCCACAAGACGATGTGGGCCGTGAACAGCACCGGCCTGCACAACCTCTTCCGGCTCTCCTCCGACGCGTACGCCGAGGGCTGGCTGCAGAAGTGGCCCCGGATGGACAAGGAGACCATCAGCCAGTGGTCCGAGGGGATCGTGGCCTCCACCGGCTGCCCGTCCGGCGAGGTGCAGACCCGGCTGCGCCTCGGCCACTTCGACGAGGCCCTCAAGGCCGCCGCCGACTACCAGGACATCTTCGGCAAGGACCGCTACTTCCTGGAGCTGATGGACCACGGCATCGAGATCGAGCACCGGGTCCGCGACGGCCTCCTGGAGATCGGCAGGAAGCTCGGCATCCCGCCCCTGGTCACCAACGACTCGCACTACACGTACGCGCACGAGGCGACCGCCCACGACGCGCTGCTGTGCATCCAGACCGGCAAGAACCTCTCCGACCCCGACCGCTTCAAGTTCGACGGCACCGGCTACTACCTCAAGTCCACCGACGAGATGTACGCCATCGACTCCTCGGACGCCTGGCAGCAGGGCTGCGCCAACACCAGGCTGATCGCCGAGATGGTCGACACCACGGGCATGTTCGAGAAGCGCGACCTGATGCCCAAGTTCGACATCCCGGACGGGTACACCGAGGTCAGCTGGTTCAAGGAGGAGGTCCGCCGCGGCATGGAGCGCCGCTTCCCCGGCGGTGTCCCCGAGGACCGCCAGAAGCAGGCGGACTACGAGATGGACGTCATCATCCAGATGGGGTTCCCGGGGTACTTCCTCGTCGTCGCCGACTTCATCATGTGGGCCAAGAACAACGGCATCGCGGTCGGCCCCGGCCGTGGCTCCGCGGCCGGCTCGATCGTCGCCTACGCCATGGGCATCACCGACCTCGACCCGATCCCGCACGGCCTGATCTTCGAGCGGTTCCTCAACCCCGAGCGCGTCTCCATGCCCGACGTCGACATCGACTTCGACGAGCGCAGGCGCGTCGAGGTGATCCGGTACGTGACCGAGAAGTACGGCGCCGACAAGGTCGCCATGATCGGCACCTACGGCAAGATCAAGGCGAAGAACGCCATCAAGGACTCCGCGCGCGTACTGGGCTACCCGTACGCGATGGGCGACCGCCTCACCAAGGCGATGCCCGCCGACGTCCTCGGCAAGGGCATCGACCTGAACGGCATCACCGACCCCTCGCACCCCCGCTACAGCGAGGCCGGCGAGATCCGCGGGATGTACGAGAACGAGCCGGACGTGAAGAAGGTCATCGACACCGCCAAGGGCGTCGAGGGCCTGGTCCGGCAGATGGGCGTGCACGCCGCCGGCGTGATCATGTCCAGCGAGCCCATCGTGGACCACGCCCCCATCTGGGTGCGGCACACCGACGGCGTGACCATCACACAGTGGGACTACCCCCAGTGCGAGTCGCTGGGCCTGCTGAAGATGGACTTCCTCGGCCTGCGCAACCTGACCATCATGGACGACGCCGTCAAGATGGTGAAGGCCAACAAGGGCGTCGACCTGGACCTGCTGAGCCTGCCGCTCGACGATCCGAAGACCTTCGAACTCCTCCAGCGCGGCGACACCCTCGGCGTCTTCCAGTTCGACGGCGGACCGATGCGCTCGCTGCTGCGGCTGATGAAGCCCGACAACTTCGAGGACATCTCCGCCGTCTCCGCGCTCTACCGTCCCGGCCCGATGGGCATGGACTCGCACACCAACTACGCGCTGCGCAAGAACAAGCTCCAGGAGATCACCCCGATCCACAAGGAGCTGGAGGAGCCGCTCGAAGAGGTCCTCGCGGTCACCTACGGCCTGATCGTCTACCAGGAGCAGGTGCAGAAGGCCGCCCAGATCATCGCCGGCTACTCGCTCGGCGAGGCCGACATCCTCCGCCGCGTGATGGGCAAGAAGAAGCCCGAGGAACTGGCGAAGAACTTCACCATCTTCCAGGCCGGCGCCCGTAAGAACGGCTACAGCGACGAGGCCATCCAGGCGCTCTGGGACGTGCTGGTGCCCTTCGCCGGCTACGCCTTCAACAAGGCGCACTCCGCCGCGTACGGACTGGTGTCCTACTGGACCGCCTACCTCAAGGCGAACTACCCGGCCGAGTACATGGCCGCGCTGCTCACCTCGGTGAAGGACGACAAGGACAAGTCGGCGATCTACCTCAACGAGTGCCGCCGCATGGGCATCAAGGTGCTCCCGCCGAACGTCAACGAGTCGGTGCACAACTTCGCCGCCCAGGGTGACGACGTGATCCTCTTCGGCCTGGAGGCCGTGCGCAACGTCGGCACCAACGTGGTCGAGTCGATCATCAAGAGCCGCAAGGCCAAGGGGAAGTACACCTCCTTCCCCGACTACCTCGACAAGGTCGACGCGGTCGTCTGCAACAAGCGCACCACGGAGTCGCTGATCAAGGCCGGCGCCTTCGACGAGCTGGGGCACACCCGCAAGGGCCTCACCGCCCACTACGAGCCGATGATCGACAACGTGGTCGCGGTCAAGCGCAAGGAGGCCGAGGGACAGTTCGACCTCTTCGGCGGCATGGGCGAGGAGGAGACCAGCGAGCCCGGCTTCGGCCTCGACGTCACCTTCACCGACGACGAGTGGGACAAGACCTACCTGCTCGCCCAGGAGCGCGAGATGCTCGGGCTCTACGTCTCCGACCACCCGCTGTTCGGCCTGGAGCACGTGCTGTCCGACAAGGCGGACGCGGGCATCTCCCAGCTCACCGGCGGTGACTTCGGCGACGGCGCGGTGGTCACCATCGGCGGCATCATCTCGGGCCTCCAGCGCAAGATGACCAAGCAGGGCAACGCCTGGGCGATCGCCACCGTGGAGGACCTCGCGGGCTCCATCGAGTGCATGTTCTTCCCGGCGACGTACCAGCTCGTCTCGACGCAACTCGTCGAGGACGCCGTGGTGTTCGTCAAGGGCCGGCTCGACAAGCGGGAGGACGTGCCGCGGCTGGTCGCGATGGAGCTGATGGTCCCCGACCTGTCCAACGCCGGCACCAACGCGCCCGTGGTGCTCACCATCCCGGCCACCCGCGTGACCCCGCCGATGGTCAGCCGGCTCGGCGAGATCCTCACCCACCACAAGGGCGACAGCGAGGTGCGGATCAAGCTCCAGGGGCCGACGAAGACGACCGTGCTGCGCCTGGACCGGCACCGGGTGAAGCCGGACCCGGCCCTGTTCGGTGATCTGAAGGTCCTCCTCGGACCGTCCTGCCTGGCGGGCTAGCGAGCGCGTCCGGCCGACGCGTGCGAGGGGCGCACCCTGTGGTGGGTGCGCCCCTCTTCATGTGCCCGGACCTTCGTGCGCCCGGGTCTTCAGGTGCCCGGACCGCGACGGTCCGTCACGAGGACGTCAGTTGTGGCCGAAGCGCTTCTGCCGGCCCTTGCCCCGGCCGACCTCGCCGGGCACGACCTGTGTGGTGCGCTGCTCGTCCGGCGTCTCCATCGTGGACGCCTGCGCCGCCCGCTGGGCGCGTTCGGCCTGCGGCTGCTTACGGTCACGGTTCTTGTTCTTGGCCATGGTGATGCCTCCTGTGGGGGACTAGGGGCCAGGGCCGGGACCAGATTCACATAGCCCGATAACAGGCGCATGTTGGACAATTACCGTGTGTGACCGGGGTGATCGGGGAGGAAGTGTGGAAACGCCACGCCGAAGATCGAGTTCGGGCCGTTAACCCCGGCGTGGTCGGGCAGACTCGAAGCAAGCCCGAAGCAAACCTCCCGGAAAGAGGGTGGATCGCGTGGACCGCTGCATCGTCCTGGTGGATGCCGGGTATCTGCTGGGGGCCGCCGCCAGTCTCCTCGCCGGGGAACCGTCGCGGTCCCGCATCACCGTCGATCACGCGGCCCTCATCCAGGGGCTGCGGGAGCGCGCCGAGTCCGACACGCGTCAGCCGCTGCTGCGCATCTACTGGTTCGACGGCGCCCCCGACCGCGTCCCGCAGCCCGAACACCGCAGGCTGCGCGTGATGCCCCGGGTCACCGTCCGGCTCGGCGCGCTGACCCGCAGCGACGGCCGCTGGGCGCAGAAGGGCGTCGACGCCGCGATGCACGCCGAGCTGACCGAGCTGGCCCGCAACCGGGCCTGTTCCGACATCGTCCTGGTCACCGGGGACGGCGACCTGCTGCCCGGCATGATGGCCGCCAAGGAGCACGGCGTCGCCGTGCACCTGTGGGCCGTGCAGGCCGCCGACGGCGACTACAACCAGTCCGAGGACCTGGTCGCCGAGGCCGACGAGCGCCGGGTGCTGGACCGGGCGTGGATCACCCGGGCCGTACGGGCCAAGGAGTACACGGGGGTGTGCGCCCCGCCGCCCGTGCCGCGGCCCGAGATCGCCGCGATCCTCTCCGCCCCGCTGCCGGAGTCCGCGCTCGGCGCGACGGCGGAGCGGACCGTCGAGGAGCCGCGGCACTCGGCTGCCGCCGGGCACAACGGGGCCGCCGAACGGGCGGCCACGGCCAAGGGCGTACCCACCCCCAAGGACCTGGCCGCGCTGCGCGGCCCCGGTCCGCACCCGCCCCAGCAGCCCGCCTCCGCGACTCTGCGCTGGTCCTCCGACAAGGGCTGGGTCGACCGGCCGGCCGCCGAGCCGCCGGACGCGGCCTCCATGCCGACGCTCGCCCAGTTGACCACGGCGGAGCAGCGGTGGGCCGACCGGGAGGAGGACATCACCACCGTCGGTGGGGACCCCTTCGAGGTGGGGCAGGTGTTCGCACGGCGCTGGGTGGAGCGGCTCGGGGACCAGGGGCACATCCAGAAGCTGTCCGGGATGTATCCCCGGATCCCGCACCGTGTCGACGGGGAGCTGTTGCGGTACGCGGCGCGTTTCGGGCTGCTCGCCCACAAGGACGATCAGATCGACGAGCGTGATCGTTACGCCATTCGGGCGGGTTTCTGGCGTGAGCTGGATCTTCGTACCGGTACGGAAAGGGCTCCCGCCGGGGAGTAGGTAGGTGGGGGGCTGCCCCTCGCGCCCCTTGTGGGGGGCTCCGCCCCCGCGCCCCCGCCAGGGGGCTCCCGCCCCCTGGCCCCCGGCCTGTGCCCACCCACCACCCGACCCGGTGGGCTGGAAAGCGGGCCACGGCCCCGAAGCGTGCGGATGTTGTCCCGGCTCGGTGGGTTGGGAGGCGGGCCACGACCTCGGCGTGTGCGGATGTTGTCCTGGGCCGGTGGGCGGTTGGGGTGGGTTTGAGGGGTGGTGGGGTGACCCGAGGGTGGGGCGGGGCTCGAGACCCCGTAGGCTCGTGCCTTGTGAGTACGCGCGCGGCACAGGGATTCCGGCACGGTGGTGATGTCGTGTGTGCGGTGCGCGGGCTGACCAAGACCTATCCGGCGGTGCGCGGCCGGCGCGGGGTCCCCGCGACGCCCGAGGTCCGGGCCACCGACGACGTGGGACTCGACATCCGGCGCGGTGAGATCTTCGGGCTGCTCGGGCCGAACGGCGCCGGCAAGTCCACCCTCGTACGCCAGCTCACCGGGCTGATGCGGCCCGACCGCGGCAGCGTCGAGATCCTCGGCCACGACATCGTGCGCCACCCCGAGCGCGCCGCGCGCATCCTCGCCTACCTCGGCCAGGAGTCCAGCGCCCTCGACGAACTGACCGTGTCCCTCGCCGCCGAGACCACCGGCCGGCTGCGCGGGCTCGACGCACGCCGGGCACGGGCCGAGCGGGACGACGTCCTGGACGAACTGGGGCTCACCCCGATCGCCGGGCGCCCGCTGAGGAAACTCTCCGGCGGCCAGCGCCGGCTGGCCTGCTTCGCCGCCGCGCTGGTGGGGGAGCGGCCCCTGCTCGTCCTGGACGAGCCCACCACCGGCATGGACCCGGTGGCCCGGCGCGCCGTGTGGTCCGCCGTCGACCGGCGCCGCGCCGGGCACGGCACCACCGTCCTGCTGGTCACCCACAACGTGATCGAGGCCGAGACCGTGCTCGACCGGGTCGCCGTGCTCGACCGGGGCCGGGTCATCGCCTGCGACAGCCCGGCCGGGCTCAAGGAGCGGGTCGCCGGCGAGGTCCGGGTCGACCTGGTGTGGCGCGAGGCGGCCCCCCTGCACGTGCCCGAGGTCGCCGCGCTGCGCGACCGGGTCGTCGAGTCGGGCCGCCGCTGGACCCTGCGGCTGGCGCCCGAGGAGGCCCGTACGGTCGTCGCCACCGTCACCGGCGGGGCCGCCTTCGCCGCGCTGGACGACTTCACGCTGGCCACGCCCAGCCTGGAGGACGTCTACCTGGCGCTGGGCGGCGCCGTACGACAGGGACTGGTGAAGGCGTGAGCACACGGGCCGCGTCATCCGTACGGAACAGGGCGACCGCCGCAGTGGATCCGGGCGAACCTCCGAGCGAAGGGGAGCAGCACGACGTGAGTGTCGTACCCGCCGATGTCGTGCCGGGCGGCGCCCTGGCCGTGGAGGAGGCCGCGCCGCAACCGGCCGGACTCGGCCCCCGGGCGCGGCTGTGGCCGTCGCTGGCGGCCGTGTACCGGGCCCAGCTCTCCCGGGCCCGGGTCGCGCGGATACCGCTGCTGTTCGTGGCGACCTTCCAGTCGGTCGGCATCATGATCCTGATGCGCGGGGTCGTGGACGGCGGCGGCGAGGCACAGGCCGTGGTCGCCGGCTCGGCGGTCCTGGTCGTCGCCTTCGTCGCGCTGAACCTGCTCGCCCAGTACTTCGGTCAGCTGCGGGCCAGCGGCGGGCTCGACCACTACGCGACCCTGCCGGTGCCGCCGGCGGCGGTGGTGCTGGGCGCGGCGGGCGCGTACGCCTCGTTCACCGTGCCGGGGACCGTGGTGACCGCCGTCTTCGGGTGTGTGCTGTTCGGGCTGCCGCTGGCGAACCTGTGGGTGCTGGCCGCCGTGATCCCGCTCGCCGGGGCCGCGCTCGCCGGACTCGGCGCGGCGCTCGGCCTGCTCGCGCCCCGCGCGGAGCTGGCCACGCTGCTGGGGCAGCTCGGCATGTCGGCCGCGCTGCTGCTCGGTGTGCTGCCGGCGGAGCGGATGCCGGAGGCGGTGCGGCTCGCCCGGGACCTGCTGCCGTCGACGTACGGCGTCGAGGCCTTCGCACGGACCTTCGGACCGCACCCCGACTGGGCGCGGGTGCTCGGTGACCTCGCCGTGTGCGGAGTCGTCGGTGTCCTCTCGCTGACCGTCGCGACCTGGGCGTACCGCAGGGCGGCCGTCCGGTGACGCGCCGCACAGCCGGGCCTGGCACGATGGCAGGGTGAGCGCACCTCTGACACCACCACCGCCTCCGCACGAGCACGAGCAGGCGGTCGCCGCGTACCCGTACGGGAAGGACGGCGACGCCGCGTATCCACGGCACGGCTGGTGGTACGAACAGGACGGCCCCGGCATGAAGGCGGAGATACGTGAGGCCGCCGTGACCGCGGTGGCGGTGGCGCTCGGCGGGGTGCTGCTCGGTGTGCTGTGGTGGTGGCTGGCGCCACGCGTGCCGTACGTGGGCACCGTGATCGGCGACAACTGGTTCGTCTACCTCAAGGACTCCGAGGGCGAGCAGGTCATCGGGGTGGACGGGATGTTCTCGCTGCTCGCGCTGGGGTTCGGTGCGGTGAGCGCGCTTGCCGTGTTCCTGGTGCGACGGCGCGGGGGTGTGCCGTTGGTGGTGGCGTTGGCGGTCGGTGGGCTGCTGGGGTCGTTGCTGGCCTGGCGGCTGGGGGTGTGGCTCGGTCCCGCGCAGGATGTGATCGCGCAGGCTCGGAGTGCCGGTGAGGGGGTCACGTTCGACGCGCCGTTGAAGCTGAGCGCGAAGGGGGCGTTGTTGGCGTGGCCGTTCGCGGCGCTGGTGTTGCATCTGGGGTTGACGGGGTTGTTCGGGCCGCGGGATCCGGAGCAGTTTCCGCCGGCTGAGCCGTATGTGTCGCCGGGGGCGTAGGTTTCCGGGTGCCCCGCGCGGGTGTGGGCTGTGCCGTACGGGTGCCCCGGCGTCGGGGTGGGCCGGGGGTGGGGTTGCGCGGCCCGGCGCTTGCGGGGTGCCTCCCCCACTCTCGGCTCCGCTCGAGCGGGAGGTACCCCCACCGCCCACCCGTGCCGCTCTGCGGCACGACTGCCCGCGGAGGGCGGTGGTGCGATTCCGCGGTGGGCGGGGGCGGCGGTATGGCTGCCCGAGGGTGCGGGTTACCCGCGGCCGATCGGGGCCAAGGTGGCAGAGGTCAGGGTGGTCAGGTCGGTCGGGGTGAGTTCCACCTCCAGGCCGCGGCGGCCCGCTGAGACGCAGATCGTTCCGTGCCGGGTGGCCGACTCGTCCAGGACCGTGGGGAGTTTCTTGCGCTGGCCCAGGGGGGAGATGCCGCCGCGGACGTAGCCCGTGGTGCGTTCCGCCAGGGTCGGGTCGGCCATCGTGGCCCGCTTGCCGCCCACCGCCGACGCCAGGGCCTTCAGGTCCAGCTGGCCCGCCACCGGCACCACCGCCACCGTCAGCGTGCCGTCGACGTCCGCCACCAGCGTCTTGAAGACCCGGTCAGGCGAGACCCCCATCGCCTCGGCCGCCTCCTCGCCGTAGGACGGGTGGGCCGGGTCGTGCTCGTAGGAGTGCACCGTGAACGGCACCCCGGCCGCGGTGAGCGCCACCGTCGCGGGCGTGCCTCCCGGCTGCTGCTTCTTGGACTTCTTCGCCATCCCCGCCTGTACCCCGGTCGATTTCGTACGTCGGTTTCGTACGTCAGTTGAGACTCGTCGGACCGCGCGTCAGCTCCGCGGCCGGCAGTGACGGCAGATGACGGATGACGGCCGTCTCCGCGCGCAGCAGTTTCAGCTCGTCACGGAGCCGGGACGCGGTGTCCGGCGCCTGGAGCAGCCGCTGCTTCGTCGGCGTGTCCAGCATCATCGCGGCGGCGACCAGGTAGGAGACGACACCCGGTTCGTCCGGCAGTTCCGCGCCGGTCGTCAGCGACCGCTCCCGCGCCCCCGCCAGCCGCTTCTGGTACTGGCGGAAGGACCGCAGCACCCCCTCGGCCAGCGCCCCCGCCTCGTCACCGGGATCCTCGGCCAGCGGCTCCGCCTCGGCCGTCAGATACGGCCCCGAGGCGTCGACGGACAGCAGCCGCACCCGGGTCGTACCGGTCGCCAGCACCTCGAAGGTGCCGTCGGCCCGCTCCCGGACCGTCGCCGCGTCGGCGACACAGGCCACCTTGTGGAAGGCGCGCAGCGGATCGGTGCCGAAGCCCGCCGCCGGACCGCGTGCGGGCACGGCCGTCGGATCGGGCAGGCCGGGCGCGCTCGGCGCCACCTCGTACCCGTCGCGGATCGCCACGACGGCGAACCGGCGCGGCTCGTCCTCCGGGGTCTTCAGCAGCTCGCGCATCATGGCGCGATAGCGCTCCTCGAAGACGTTGAGCGGAAGCACGAGCCCCGGGAACAGCACCGTGTTCAGGGGGAAGAGCGGGAGCCGGACGGTGGTCACGAGCCAAGAGCCTAATGGTCGCCGAAGCGGAGCCGACCGCCCTGTTCACTCCTCGGTCGGTCCAGGGCCGGTGCCGGGGAGCCGGAGCCCGGCTAGGGACAGCCGGACGCCACCGCCGCGCGCACGTTCTGACGGACCTCCAGGAACCGGCCGAGGGGATCGTCCGCCTCCCGGTCCCAGGGGAAGGACGTGGCGTACGGGCCGGTCAGCCGCAGCTGCTCCAGGGCGTCCCGCCGGCGTTCCAGCCGGACCAGGACGTACGTCAGCAGATTGCGCAGCTCGGCCGGCCAGGACTGGCCCGCCGGCAGCCGGGCGGACAGGGCGGCGGCGCGGTCGGCCGCCGCTTCCAGCCGGGCGCGCGGTACTTCGGGACCGCAGCGGTCGGTGAGGTAGCCGAACGCCGCCCGCAGCGGCAGTGCCTGGGTGAGCGAGTCCTCCGGCGCGTCCTGCGCGGCCAGGTCCGCGAAGGTGAAGCACTCGTGGTGCGAGCCGTGCCAGGAGGACGCCAGATAGCGCAGGGCCGCCACATGGCAGCCGTGGTGGTGCGGGGCCCGCCGGACCGCCGCCTCCCACAGCTCCTCGAAGTACGTGTGCCCGGCGCGCGCGCCACGGGCGTGGTCCAGGGCGAGCCGCCAGGGCACCGGGTCGCGGTTGTCCGCCCGGGCGGCGGCCGTGATCAGCGGGCTCACCTCGCGCAGCAGCTCGACGCGGGCCGGTGAGTCCCAGGCGCGGTCCACCGCCCGCTGGGCGTCCACCAGCAGCCCGTCGGGGTCGCGCGGGTCGTGGGCGCGCCAGGTGTCCAGCCACTCGGGGCGCGAACGCGCGAAGGCGGCCAGCCGCCGCACATACCGGTCGCGGTGCTCCCAGGCGCCGCTGCGCCGGGTGACGGCGAGCAGTTCGGCGACGGGCGTGTGGTCACCGCCCGCGGCCCCGACCAGCGCCGGGCCCAGCAGATCGTCGGGTGCGTCGAGCAGCACCTCGTCGTCGGCGGGCAGCACGACGGGGGCGGGAGGCGCGGCGCCCGTCGTCTTTCCTCGCACCCGGGATGTGCGGGTGAACGCGTCCATCAGAGCCATGGTGTCGACCATTGAAAGACCGCAGGTCACAGCGGCGCCAGAGGCGACACGGAAGTCATGGAAGGTTGTACGGGGTTCGGTCAAGGCCCGGCAAAAAGCAGAGCGCTTTTCACCTTGCGCGGGCCTTTCGCGCCCCCGGCCACCGGTGGGACGCCGTCGGTGGATCCGTCGGACGACCGCCAGGCACTCGTCAGGCACCCACCCCGGCGCCACACCGAGGGGAACGCTCCCCTCACCGGACGGTGACGGGGTCCGCCGACAGCGTCACCGGTGGCAGCGGGGCCGCTACGTACGGCGCAGTGTCCGCGTCGCCCCCGCCGCCACCGTCGTCGCCAGGATCCAGCCCAGCAGGATGAACGCGGCCGACAGCCACTGCCAGCCGCCGCGCAGCTGCCAGAAGCCGACCTGGCCGAGGTCGATCACCGGCAGCAGCAGGTCCAGGGCGAACAGGGGCGGGTTCCACGCCGGATGCTCGCCGTTCTTCATCGGCGGAGGATCGGCCCGCGCGAAGGCCAGCGAACCGGCCGCCCACAGCACCGCCATCCACACCGCGGCCCGGCCCGGACGGTACCCGTAGGCGACCGTCCAGTCCTGCGCGTAACCCCACAGCTTGGCCGCCATCGGCAGGCTCTCGCGGCGCCGGCGCTGCTTGGCGAGCAGCACCTCGCGGGCGTCCTCGTCCTCCCCGCCCTCCCGCAGCACGGCGGCCAGCCGCTCGTACGGCTCCGGGTTGTACTCGGCGCTCGCCGCGTCCACCCAGCGCAGCCGCAGCGCCAGCGGGAACGGCCCGCGCGGCACCAGGTTCTCGTAGGTGAAGCCGCCCATGTGCAGCCGGCCGGGGCCGGGCCAGCTGTCCGCCCTGTCCATCAGGTTGACCACCTTCGCCCCCGACAGCACCACCCTGCCGCGCACCGGCCGCTCCCCGAGGAAGCGCAGCTCCGGCGTCTGCACCCGGCGCAGCGACAGCTCCTGCTCGTCGGTGAAGGTGAACCGGGCCCCCTCGAAGTCGACCGCGTCCCCGAACCGCCCGTCGTCGAGACGCACCCCGCCCTGGCACTCGAAGCGCTGGATCCGCGTCCCGCGCGCCGGTGTCATCCCGCTGCGCGCCTGGGCGCCCACCCCCGCCGGGGTCAGATACAGCGAGCGTTCCACGGTCAGCTGCGGCGCGTTCAGCGCGAGCCGGGTGTACGGGTTGGCCAGCCGGGCCCCGCGCAGACTCAGCGACACGCCGATCGTCGCGCTGCGCAGGCTCAGTTCGCCGTGCGACTCCAGCATCTCCGCCTGGAGGTCCTGGCCCACGTTCATCCCGTCGGCCGCTATCGAGCGGCCACTGCGGTCCCGGTGCACGATCGCCTGGTTGAGCAGCAGGTCCGTACCGATCCGCGCGTCGGTGAGCCGTACGCCGCCCGTGAACCGGCAGCGCGGCAGGTGCAGATCGCCCTCGGTGTGCAGCCGGGCCGCCTCCAGGCGCGGTATCGAGCAGTCCACCATCCGCACGGTCGTGAAGCGGGCCTCCGGCAGCAGCACGTCCCGCTCGAAACGGCAGGCCCGCATCTCCAGGTACGGCACCACCGTGCCGCCCGCCAGGTCCAGCGGGCCGCTGATCTGCACCCCGACCAGCTTCAGCGACGAGACCCGGCCGGCCAGGGCGGGCGGCCCGTCCAGCAGCAGCCAGCACACGACGCGCGCCCGGACCGTCCGCTCGGGGCCCCACGGATGTCCTCCGTGCGGATCGTCGACGACCGTGTCCCCGCTGCTCAGGTCGTACACGCTGCCGTTGCGGAAGGCCTGCCACATGCCGGCCTCCGTGGCGGTCAGATTCTCCGGCGGCTCTCCGCCGCCCGGTCCCACCCCGTCGGTCACGGCACTCCCCTCCTTCTCACCTACTCGCCGGTTCGTCCCTTCGTACAACCGTTCATGCCCGGTGGGGTGACGCGTTGAACACGGAAAGTGAAGAGGATCTCGGAAATGTGCGCGTACCGTCACCGGGGGCGTGACGTATCAGCCATTGGAACGGGCGGACGGCCCACCATGCGGGTCTGAGAGAATTGAGCACGTGATCTCCCGAATCGATCTGCGCGGCGACGCCCTCCCCGAGGGCCCCGCCCTGCGCGACCTGCTGCCCCGAGCCGACTTCGACGTCGCGGCCGCCCTGGAAAAGGTGCGGCCCATCTGCGAGGACGTGCATCATCGGGGCGACGCGGCGCTGATCGACTTCGCCGAGCGGTTCGACGGCGTGAAGCTGGATCGGGTACGGGTCCCGGCCGCCGCGATCGAGCGTGCGCTGGAAGAGCTGGACCCGGCCGTGCGCGCGGCCCTGGAGGAGTCCATCCGCCGCACCCGGCTCGTTCACCGCGAGCAGCGCCGCACCACCCACACCACCCAGGTCGTGCCCGGCGGCACGGTCACCGAGAAGTGGGTGCCGGTCGACCGCGTGGGGCTGTACGCGCCGGGCGGCCGGGCCGTCTACCCGTCCTCCGTGATCATGAACGTGGTGCCCGCCCAGGAGGCCGGCGTCCCGTCCCTCGCGCTCGCCTCACCGGCCCAGGCCGACTTCGGCGGCCTGCCGCACCCCACGATCCTCGCCGCCTGCGCCCTGCTCGGCGTCGACGAGGTCTACGCGGCCGGCGGCGCCACCGCCGTCGCGATGTTCGCGTACGGCACCGAGTCCTGCCCGCCCGCGAACATGGTCACCGGCCCCGGGAACATCTGGGTCGCCGCCGCCAAGCGCTACTTCACCGGCATGATCGGCATCGACGCCGAGGCCGGCCCGACCGAGATCGCGATCCTCGCCGACTCCACCGCCGACCCGGTGCACGTCGCCTCCGACCTGATCAGCCAGGCCGAGCACGACCCGCTGGCCGCCGCCGTCCTCGTCACCGACTCCGCGGAGCTCGCGGACGCGGTGGAGAAGGAGCTGGAGCCGCAGGTCGAGGCCAGCAAGCACATCGACGAGCGGATCGTCCCGGCCCTGTCCGGCCGCCAGTCCGCGATCGTCCTGGTCGACGGTCCCGAGGAGGGCCTGCGGGTCGTCGACGCCTACGGCGCCGAGCACCTGGAGATCCAGACCGCCGACGCCGCGGCACTCGCCGACCGGGTGCGCAACGCGGGCGCGATCTTCGTCGGCCCCTGGTCCCCGGTCTCCCTCGGCGACTACGCGGCCGGCTCCAACCACGTGCTGCCCACCGGCGGCTGCGCCTGCCACTCCTCGGGCCTGTCCGTCCAGTCCTTCCTGCGCGGCATCCACATCGTCGACTACACCGAGGACGCGCTGGCCGAGGTCGCGCACCACGTGGTCACGCTGGCGGAGGCGGAGGACCTGCCCGCGCACGGCGCGGCGATCAAGGCGAGGTTCGGGTGGAAGGTGCCTGAGAACAAGTGAGCTTCGGAATCGACGATCTTCCCGTACGGGACGAGCTGCGCGGCAAGTCCCCCTACGGCGCCCCCCAGTTGGACGTCCCCGTACGGCTGAACACCAACGAGAACCCCTACCCGCTGCCCGAGCCGCTGGTCGAGCGGATCACCGAGCGGGTCCGCGAGGCCGCCCGGCACCTCAACCGCTACCCCGACCGGGACGCGGTCGAGCTGCGCACCAGGCTGGCCGAGTACCTGACGAAGACCGCCGGACACCCGGTCGGCGTCGAGAACGTGTGGGCCGCCAACGGCTCCAACGAGGTCATCCAGCAGCTGCTGCAGACCTTCGGCGGGCCGGGTCGTACCGCCATCGGCTTCGAACCGTCGTACTCGATGCACGCCCTCATCGCGCGCGGCACCGGCACCGGCTGGATCTCCGGGCCGCGGGGCGAGGACTTCACCATCGACCTCGCCGCCGCCGGGAAGGCGATCGCCGGGCACCGGCCCGACGTCGTCTTCGTCACCACCCCCAACAACCCCACCGGCAACGCGGTCCCCCCGGAGACGGTCCTCGCGCTGTACGAGGCCGCCCAGGCGGCCAAGCCGTCGATGGTGGTCGTCGACGAGGCGTACATCGAGTTCAGCCACGGCGACTCGCTGCTGCGGCTGCTCGACGGACGCCCCAACCTGGTCGTCTCCCGCACCATGTCGAAGGCGTTCGGTGCGGCGGGCCTGCGCCTCGGCTACCTCGCCGCGCACCCGGCGGTCGTCGACGCCGTCCAGCTGGTCCGGCTGCCGTACCACCTCTCCGCGATCACCCAGGCGACCGCGCTGGCCGCCCTGGAGCACACCGACACACTGCTCGGCTACGTCGAGCAGCTCAAGGCCGAGCGCGACCGGCTGGTCGCCGAACTGCGCGCCCTCGGCTACGAGGTGACCGAGTCCGACGCCAACTTCGTCCAGTTCGGACGGTTCGAGGACTCCCACGCCGTCTGGCGGAAGATCCTCGACCGGGGCGTCCTGGTCCGGGACAACGGAGTGCCGGGATGGCTGCGGGTCACCGCGGGCACCCCGGCCGAGAACGACGCGTTCCTCGACGCGGTACGTGAGATCAAGAAGGAGCAGAGCGCATGAGCCGCGTAGGACGCGTGGAACGCACCACCAAGGAGACCTCCGTCCTCGTCGAGATCGACCTCGACGGCACCGGAAAGACCGAGATCTCCACCGGGGTCGGCTTCTACGACCACATGCTCGACCAGCTCGGCCGGCACGGTCTGTTCGACCTGACCGTGAAGACCGAGGGCGACCTGCACATCGACTCCCACCACACCATCGAGGACACCGCCCTCGCGCTCGGCGCCGCCTTCAAGCAGGCGCTCGGCGACAAGGTGGGCATCTACCGCTTCGGCAACTGCACGGTCCCGCTGGACGAGTCCCTCGCCCAGGTCACCGTCGACCTCTCCGGCCGCCCCTACCTCGTGCACACCGAGCCCGAGAACATGGCGCCGATGATCGGCGAGTACGACGTGACGATGACCCGGCACATCCTGGAGTCCTTCGTCGCCCAGGCCCAGATCGCGCTGCACGTGCACGTGCCCTACGGGCGCAACGCGCACCACATCGTGGAGTGCCAGTTCAAGGCCCTCGCCCGCGCCCTGCGCTACGCCTCCGAGCGCGACCCCCGCGCGGCCGGCATCCTGCCCTCCACGAAGGGCGCGCTGTAAGCCATGAACGGCCTGTCCACCGTCCTGATCGTCGTCGGCCTGTTCTTCGTCGGCGGGATCATCTCCTTCGTCAAGCAGAAGATGCCCATGAGCCTCATCGTGCTGCTCTCCATCGGCGCCGTGATGTGTCTCGGCACGGGGCTTCTGAGGCTGGAGGTGTGAACCTTTGAGCACCACCAAGAAGGTCGTGGTCTTCGACTACGGCTTCGGCAACGTCCGTTCCGCCGAGCGCGCCCTCGCCCGCGCGGGAGCCGACGTCGAGATCACCCGTGACTTCGACGCGGCCATGAACGCCGACGGGCTGCTGGTGCCCGGCGTCGGCGCCTTCGCCGCCTGCATGAAGGGCCTCAAGGAGGCGCGCGGCGACTGGATCGTCGACCGCAGGCTCTCCGGCGGGCGCCCGGTGATGGGCATCTGCGTCGGCATGCAGATCCTCTTCGCGCGGGGCATCGAGCACGGAGTGGAGAGCGAGGGCCTCGACGAGTGGCCCGGCTCCGTCGAGCCGCTCCAGGCCGACATCGTGCCCCACATGGGCTGGAACACCGTGGACGCCCCGGCCGGCTCCGAGCTGTTCGCCGGCCTCGACGCGGACGCCCGCTTCTACTTCGTGCACTCCTACGCCGTCCACGACTGGACCCTCGAGACGACCAACCCGGCGATGCGCGCCCCGCTGGTCACCTGGTCCACCCACGGCAAGCCGTTCGTGGCCGCCGTGGAGAACGGCGCCCTGTGGGCCACCCAGTTCCACCCCGAGAAGTCCGGCGACGCCGGTGCCCAGCTCCTCACCAACTGGATCGGAACCCTGTAGAGACATGGCCAAGCTCGAACTCCTCCCCGCCGTCGACGTCCGCGACGGCCAGGCCGTCCGCCTGGTGCACGGCGAGTCCGGGACGGAAACCTCGTACGGCTCCCCCCTGGAGGCCGCCCTCGCCTGGCAGCGCTCGGGCGCCGAGTGGCTGCACCTGGTCGACCTGGACGCCGCGTTCGGCACCGGCGACAACCGCGCGCTGATCGCCGAGGTCGCCGGGGCGATGGACATCAAGGTGGAGCTGTCCGGCGGCATCCGCGACGACGACACCCTCGCCGCCGCCCTCGCCACCGGCTGCACCCGCGTCAACCTCGGCACCGCCGCCCTGGAGACCCCCGAATGGGTCGCCGGGATCATCGCCGAGCACGGCGACAAGATCGCCGTCGGTCTCGACGTACGCGGCACCACCCTGCGCGGCCGCGGCTGGACCCGCGACGGCGGCGACCTCTACGAGACGCTGGAGCGCCTCGACAAGGAGGGCTGCGCCCGCTACGTCGTCACCGACATCGCCAAGGACGGCACCCTCCAGGGCCCCAACCTGGAGCTGCTGAAGAACGTCTGCGCCGCCACCGACCGCCCCGTGGTCGCCTCCGGGGGCGTCTCCTCCCTGGACGACCTGCGCGCCATCGCCGGCCTCGTGCCGCTCGGTGTCGAGGGCGCCATCGTCGGGAAGGCCCTGTACGCCAAGGCGTTCACCCTGGAAGAGGCCCTGGAGGCTGTGTCCTCATGACGACCGATGCCGTACGGCGCGTACAGGGCACGAACCCCTGGGAGGAGACCCTCGGCTTCGCACGTGCCGTGGCGGCGGGCGACCGCGTCCTGGTGGCGGGCACGACCGCGTTCCGGGGCGATGTGCTGTACGGGGAGGGCGACCCGTACGAGCAGGCCAAGGTGGCCTTCACCAGCGCGCTGGAGGCGATCGGCGAGTTCGGGCTCGGCGTCGAGTCCGTGATCCGCACGCGCCTCCACCTCGCCCACGCGCGGGACGTCGACGCGGCCGGACGCGCCCACAAGGAGCTGTTCGACGCGGTGCGCCCGGTCACCACCCTGCTGGTGGTCGAGGGCTTCGTCGACTCGCGCGTCCTGGTCTCAGTGGAACTCGAAGCATTCAGAGGAGCCGTGACCTCATGACCCTGGCGGTCCGAGTCATCCCCTGCCTGGACGTGGACAACGGCCGGGTCGTCAAGGGCGTCAACTTCCAGAACCTGCGCGACGCGGGCGACCCCGTCGAGATGGCCAAGGTGTACGACGCCGAGGGCGCCGACGAGCTGACGTTCCTGGACATCACCGCCTCGTCGGGCAACCGCGAGACGACCTACGACGTGGTGCGCCGCACCGCCGAGCAGGTGTTCATCCCGCTCACCGTGGGCGGCGGCGTCCGCACCACCGAGGACGTGGACAAGCTGCTCCGCGCGGGCGCCGACAAGGTGGGCGTCAACACGGCGGCCATCGCCCGGCCCGACCTCATCCGCGAGATCGCGGAACGCTTCGGCCGACAGGTGCTCGTCCTCTCGGTCGACGCCCGGCGCACCGACTCCGGCTCCTTCGAGGTCACCACGCACGGCGGCCGTCGCGGCACCGGCATCGACGCCGTCGAGTGGGCGCACCGGGCCGCCGAGCTGGGCGCCGGCGAGATCCTGCTCAACTCCATGGACGCCGACGGCACCAAGGACGGCTACGACCTGGAGATGATCGCCGCCGTCCGGGAGCACGTCACCGTCCCGGTGATCGCCTCCGGGGGCGCCGGCAGGCTCGCCGACTTCCCGCCGGCGGTCGCGGCGGGCGCGGACGCGGTGCTGGCCGCCTCCGTCTTCCACTTCGGCGACCTGCGCATCGGCCAGGTCAAGGAGACGCTGCGGGGAGCCGGTCACCCGGTGCGGTGAGGCTCAGCCGGTCGGCTGGGCCAGCTGAATGAGATTGCCGACCGTGTCGTCCAGGACGGCGGCGATCACCGGACCCTGCTCCTGCGGGTCCTGGACGAAGTGGACACCCTCCCCGCGGAGCCGTTCGAACTCCGCGCGGAGGTCGTCCACGGAGAACACGATCGCGGGCAGCCCCGCCTCGCGCACCGCCCTGCGGTACGGCTCCGCTATGGGCCCCTGGCCCGGCTCCAGCAGCAGCTCCAGGTCCCGCTGGGCGCCGTCCTTCGCGCCCACGGTGACGAACAGCGTGCCGCCGCCCAGATCCATGTGGGTACGGGTCTCGAAACCGAGGACATCGGTGTAGAAGGCGTGCGCCTTCGCCACGTCGTCGACGTACACACTGGTCATGGCCACTTTGATCACGAGCTGCGCCTTTCGTGCGGATCAGATGCCGAGCTGTTTGGTCTCGCGCAGCTTCGTGATCGCGTCCTCGTCGCCGTCCAGCTCGACCTTGGCGGCGCTCTGCCGGCCGTAGGCGAACAGCACCAGCTCGGACGGCTCCCCGGTCACCGTGACCACCGGGGTGCCGCGGTGCGCCACCACCGTCTGGCCGTCCGGGCGGCGCAGCACCAGACCCGTCGGCACCCCGCGGCCCATCAGCCGCGCGGAGCGCTCCAGACGCGACCACAGGGCGTCCTGGAACACCGGGTCGAGCTCGCGCGGCGTCCAGTCGGGCTGGGCGCGGCGCACGTCCTCCGTGTGGACGTAGAACTCGACGATGTTCGACAGCTCGTCGATCTGCTTGAGCGAGAAGGGCGAGAAGCGCGGCGGACCCGTCCGGATGAGCTGGATCAGCTCCTCGTACGGCTTGTCGGTGAACTCCGCCGTCACCCGCTCCAGACGCGCCGCCAGCTGCTTGACCAGCATGCCGCCGGCCGCGTCGGGGCGGCGCTCGCGCACCACCACGTGGGCGGCGAGGTCCCGGGCCGTCCAGCCCTCGCACAGGGTGGGGGCCTCCGGGCCCGTGGTCTCCAGCAGGTCGGCCAGGAGAAGTCGTTCACGCTTGGCATGGGTCGACATGCATGCCAGCCTACGGCCGGGCGGGAAGTCCGCCCAGTGGACGTGTGCGTGGGCGCGACATCCCCGCGCGGCACAATGGTCGGCATGACCAGCAGCACGTCCCGGCCCAGCCGCCTCGACCCGGAGATCGCCGCGCGGCTCAAGCGCAGCCCCGACGGCCTCCTGCCCGCCATCGCCCAGCAGTACGACACCGGAGAGGTGCTGATGCTGGGCTGGATGGACGACGAGGCACTGCACCGCACGCTCACCACCGGCCGCTGCACCTACTGGTCGCGCAGCCGTCAGGAGTACTGGGTCAAGGGCGACACCTCCGGCCACTTCCAGTGGGTCAAGTCGGTCGCCCTGGACTGCGACGCGGACACCGTGCTGGTCAAGGTCGACCAGGTGGGCGCCGCCTGCCACACCGGCGCCCGTACCTGCTTCGACGCCGACGTCCTGCCGGCGGACGCACCCGCCGCGGATCAGTAAGGTCTGCCGCCATGGACCTCGAGACGTTCCGCAAGCTCGCCACCGACCGCCGGGTCATCCCGGTCACCCGCAAGCTCCTCGCCGACGGCGACACCCCGGTCGCGCTCTACCGCAAGCTCGCCGCCGAGCGCCCGGGCACGTTCCTGCTGGAGTCGGCGGAGAACGGCCGCTCCTGGTCCCGCTACTCCTTCGTCGGCGTCCGCAGCGCCGCCACCCTCACCGAGCGCGCCGGACAGGCGCACTGGGAGGGGGCCCCGCCCGTCGGCGTCCCCGTGGACGGCGACCCGCTCGCCGCGCTGCGCACGACCCTCCAGACCCTGCACACCCCGCGCGACCTCGCCCACGACCTGGGCCTGCCGCCCTTCACCGGCGGCATGGTCGGCTACCTCGGCTACGACATCGTGCGCCGCCTGGAGAAGGTCGGCCCCGGCGAGCGGGACGACCTGAGGCTGCCCGAGCTGACCATGCTGCTCACCAGCGACCTCGCCGTCATGGACCACTGGGAGGGCGCCGTCTGGCTGATCGCCAACGCGATCAACCACAACGACCTGGAGACCGGCGTCGACGAGGCGTACGCCGACGCCGTGGCCCGGCTCGACGCCATGGAGGCCGACCTCACCCGCGCGGTGGCCCAGCCGCCCGCCGTGCTGCCGCCCTCCGAGCTGCCCGAGTACACCGCGCGGTGGGGCGGCCCCGACTTCCGGCAGGCCGTGGAGGACATCAAGGAACGCATCCGCGCGGGGGAGGCCTTCCAGGTCGTCCCCTCCCAGCGGTTCGAGACGCCGTGCACGGCGAGCGCCCTCGACGTCTACCGGGTGCTGCGGGCCACCAACCCGTCCCCGTACATGTACCTGTTCCGCTTCGACGGCTTCGACGTGGTCGGCTCGTCCCCCGAGGCGCTGGTGAAGGTCGAGGACGGGCACGCCATGGTCCACCCCATCGCCGGCACCCGGCACCGCGGCGCCACCCCGCAGGAGGACCAGGCCCTCGGTGACGAACTGCTCGCCGACCCCAAGGAGCGCGCGGAGCACCTGATGCTCGTCGACCTCGGGCGCAACGACCTCGGCCGGGTCTGCGAACCCGGCTCCGTCGAGGTCGTCGACTTCATGTCCGTCGAGCGGTACTCGCACGTCATGCACATCGTCTCGACGGTCACCGGCCGGGTCGGCGCCGGCCGTACCGCGTTCGACGTGCTCACCGCCTGCTTCCCGGCCGGCACGCTCTCCGGGGCGCCCAAGCCCCGCGCGCTGCAGATCATCGACGAACTCGAACCGTCCCGGCGCGGGCTGTACGGCGGCTGCGTCGGCTACCTCGACTTCGCGGGCGACTCCGACACCGCGATCGCGATCCGTACCGCCCTGCTGCGGGACGGCACCGCGTACGTGCAGGCCGGAGCGGGGATCGTGGCCGACTCCGACCCGGTCGCGGAGGACACCGAGTGCCGTGACAAGGCGGCGGCGGTGCTGCGCGCGGTGCACACCGCCAACCGGCTGGGAACGGTCTGAGGGGCGTCCGAGGCGAACCCCGGGTGTCGGTTCGCCCGGGGTTCAGGCGATAGTGGAGGGCGTGACTGCTGTACCTACCCCCCGTTCCGAGGCCGCCGGCACCGCCCGCAGTGGCCGTCTCAGCCTCGCCGTCGCCCTGCTGAGCGGCGCCCTGGGCGCGGCCGTGGCCCTGCTCGCCACCCGGCAGCAGTGGTCGGAGGGCACCGCCACGGTGGCCGGCGGCGCGTTCCCGCTGACCGCGCAGGGCAGCGACGTGACGGGCGTGCCCGCCGCCCTGGCCGTCGTGGGGCTGGCGGCGCTGGTCGCGGTGTTCGCCGTGCGCCGGGCCGGGCGCTTCGCCGTCGCGGCGCTCTTGGCGCTGTCCGGGGCGGGCACGGTGGCGGCGGCGCTGTTCGGGGCGTCGGACAGCGGGGCGCTCGACGAGAAGGCGGCGGAGGCGTCGGGCGACACGTCCGCGACCGTGGAGGCCCTGAGCCACACGGCGTGGCCGTACGTGGCCGCCGTGGGCGGTGTCCTGCTGCTGCTGGCCGGCCTGCTCGCCCTGCGCTACGGCCGCCTCTGGCCGGCCATGTCCGGCCGCTACGAACGGGGCGGCGCCCCACGCCCACGCCGCAGGCCCGCCTCCGTCGACCCCGACCGCCCCGAGGACCTCTGGAAGGCCCTGGACAGGGGCGAGGACCCGACGGGCGCCTGACGCGCGGCCGTGCCGCTCCGCGGCACTACTGCCCGCGGTGAGCGGGGGAGGCGCGGTACCCCCGCTCACCCTCGGCGCGTGCGTGCGGGACAATGAGGGCGAGCGTCTGCTCAGACACGTACACAGCAACGAGGAGCAAGCAATGGCGGGCAGCAGCCACGGTCACACCCCGGCCGCCTGGACCGGTGTCATCATCGCCTTCATCGGTTTCTGCGTCGCGGGCGCGTTCATGGTGATGGACCAGCCCGCGGGCTTCTGGGCCGGCATGGGCCTCGTGATCCTCGGCGGCGTCGTCGGCGCCGTCATGCGCTCGATGGGCATGGGCCAGCCGAAGAGCAACCACGCCGTACCGGCCCGCGCCGAGGGCTGAACACTCCGCACAGGGGCGGGCCCGGCACACCGCCGGAACCGCCCCTGAGCCGTGTCCGGGGCACAATGCACAGCGTGAACGCCCCCACCCCCCAAGCGCCCCCCGGCAGAGCGGCCCGACTGGCCGTCCCCGCGGGGCTGCTCGCCGCCGTCGCCGGGGCCTTCGCCTACGTCGGGGCCGTGGACCCCAACGAGCCCGGCCACTACCCCGCCTGCCCGCTGCTGCGCCTCACCGGCCTGTACTGCCCCGGCTGCGGCGGACTGCGCAGCGCGCACGCCGTCGTCCACGGCGACCTCCCGGCCGCCCTCCAGGCCAACGCGCCCGCCGTCCTCGGCTACGCCGTCTGCGCCGTGCTGTGGACCGTCTGGGTGGTCCGCGCGGCGCGCGGCGGTCCGCCGCTGCGGATCGATCCGCCGCCGGTGCTCCTGTGGTCCCTGGCAGCACTGTTCGTGGTGTTCACGGTTGTCCGGAACCTGCCGTTCGGCGGCTGGCTGCATCCTTGATCAACAAGCGAAAGCCCAGGTGGAGAGAGCGGCGTCAACCTGGATGCGAGGCATCCGCCCTGCTGCGGATACCATCGCAGTGACCAGTGAAGACCGACCGTCAGGAAGGGGGCCGCTCGCGTGAGTGTGCTCGACGAGATCATCGACGGAGTCCGTGCCGACCTCGCGGAGCGGCAGGCGCGCGTCAGCCTCGACGAGCTCAAGGAGCGTGCGGCGAAGGCTCCCGCGGCCAAGGACGGCGCGGCCGCCCTGCGCGGCGACGGCGTCAAGGTGATCTGCGAGGTCAAGCGCTCCAGCCCGTCCAAGGGCGCGCTGGCCGCGATCGCCGACCCGGCGGGACTCGCCGCCGACTACGAGGCGGGCGGCGCCGCCGTCATCTCCGTCCTCACCGAACAGCGCCGTTTCGGCGGCTCGCTGGCCGACCTGGAGGCCGTCCGCGCGCGCGTGGACATCCCCGTCCTGCGCAAGGACTTCATCGTCACGTCGTACCAGCTCTGGGAGGCCCGCGCGTACGGCGCCGACCTCGCCCTGCTGATCGTCGCGGCCCTCGACCAGCCGGCCCTGGAGTCGCTGATCGAGCGCGCCGTGTCCATCGGCCTCACCCCGCTCGTCGAGGTGCACGACGAGGACGAGGTCGAGCGCGCGGTCGACGCGGGCGCCAAGGTCATCGGCGTCAACGCGCGCAACCTGAAGACGCTGAAGGTCGACCGCGGCACGTTCGAGCGGGTCGCCCCGGAGATCCCCGCGCACATCGTCAAGGTCGCCGAGTCCGGCGTCCGCGGCCCGCACGACCTCATCGCCTACGCCAACGCCGGCGCCGACGCCGTCCTGGTGGGCGAGTCCCTGGTCACCGGCAAGGACCCCAAGACGGCCGTCTCCGACCTGGTGGCAGCGGGCGAACACCCCGCACTCCGCCACGGCCGCGGCTGATCCACCGGTAGGCTGACCCCGATGACACCCGTACTCCCCCTGGCCCCTCGTGACCCGTACGCCCGCCTCGCGCGCGGCTGTCGGCCCCGGGGCTGCCGCGCGCCCGCGCGTAGGGTGCACGGCCGCCGGGTGCGATACGTCATCGGCGACGAACCCGGGCAGGTCAACGGCATGCGATGGCACCAGCCGACCTAGGGGCGCGGGGCTGTACTGAATATGCGACTCCGTCGCGTGAGCGCGACCAGCCACACACGGCCTGAAGCCGGCCGACACCCCCCGCTCCACGGCGAAACGTGCCCGACACACACTCACCGTGAGGTACACGCATGCCCAGCACCTTCTTCATCCCCGACCCGGAGGGTCTGACCCCGACCGCCGAAGGCTACTTCGGCGCCTTCGGCGGCAAGTTCATCCCGGAGGCCCTCGTCGCCGCGGTCGACGAGGTCGCCGTCGAGTACGACAAGGCCAAGCACGACCCCGAGTTCGCCCGGGAACTCGACGACCTGCTCGTCAACTACACCGGCCGCCCGAGCGCGCTCACCGAGGTCCCCCGTTTCGCGGAGCACGCCGGCGGAGCAAGGATCTTCCTCAAGCGCGAGGACCTGAACCACACCGGCTCGCACAAGATCAACAACGTGCTCGGCCAGGCCCTCCTCACCCGGCGCATGGGCAAGACCCGCGTCATCGCCGAGACCGGCGCGGGACAGCACGGCGTGGCCACCGCCACCGCCTGCGCCCTCTTCGGCCTCGACTGCACGATCTACATGGGCGAGATCGACACGCAGCGCCAGGCCCTCAACGTGGCCCGGATGCGCATGCTCGGCGCCGAGGTCATCGCCGTGAAGTCCGGCAGCCGCACCCTGAAGGACGCCATCAACGAGGCGTTCCGCGACTGGGTCGCCAACGTCGACCGCACGCACTACCTCTTCGGCACCGTCGCGGGACCGCACCCCTTCCCGGCGATGGTGCGCGACTTCCACCGCGTCATCGGCGTCGAGGCCCGCCGCCAGCTCCTGGAGCGCGCCGGACGCCTGCCCGACGCCGCGATCGCCTGTGTCGGCGGCGGCTCCAACGCCATCGGCCTCTTCCACGCCTTCATCCCGGACACCGACGTACGCCTCATCGGCTGCGAGCCCGCCGGACACGGCATCGAGAGCGGCGAGCACGCGGCCACCCTCACCGCGGGCGAGCCCGGCATCCTGCACGGCTCCCGGTCGTACGTCCTCCAGGACGAAGAGGGCCAGATCACCGAGCCGTACTCGATCTCGGCCGGCCTGGACTACCCGGGCATCGGCCCGGAGCACTCCTACCTCAAGGACAGCGGCCGCGGCGAGTACCGCGCGGTGACCGACGACGCCGCCATGCAGGCCCTGCGCCTGCTGTCGCGCACCGAGGGCATCATCCCGGCCATCGAGAGCGCCCACGCCCTCGCCGGCGCCCTGGAGGTCGGCGAGGAACTGGGCAAGGACGCGCTGATCGTCGTCAACCTGTCCGGGCGCGGCGACAAGGACATGGACACCGCCGCCCGCTACTTCGGGCTGTACGACACCGACGCCGAGGTCGCCGCCGAGGAGGCCGGCACCGCCGAGATCGAGGGGGACGCCAAGTGAGCGGGAACGTGCGGCTGCTGAACGACACCCTCGCCGCGGCGAAGGCCGAGGGCCGCTCCGCCCTCATCGCCTACCTCCCGGCCGGGTTCCCGACCGTGGACGGCGGCATCGAGGCCGTCAAGGCCGCCCTGGACGGCGGCGCCGACGTCGTGGAGGTGGGTCTGCCGCACAGCGACCCGGTCCTCGACGGCCCGGTCATCCAGACCGCCGACGACATCGCCCTGCGCGGCGGCGTGAAGATCGCCGACGTGATGCGCACGGTCCGCGAGGCCCACGCGGCCACCGGCAAGCCGATCCTCGTCATGACGTACTGGAACCCCATCGACCGCTACGGCGTCGAGCGGTTCACCGCCGAGCTGGCCGAGGCGGGCGGCGCCGGGTGCATCCTGCCCGACCTGCCCGTCCAGGAGTCGGCGCTGTGGCGGGAGCACGCGGAGAAGCACGGGCTCGCCACGGTCTTCGTGGTCGCGCCCAGCAGCAAGGACGAGCGGCTCGCCGAGATCACCGCGGTCGGCAGCGGCTTCGTCTACGCCGCCTCCCTGATGGGTGTCACCGGCACCCGTGAGTCGGTCGGCGCGCAGGCCGAGGACCTGGTGCGGCGCACCCGCGCCACCACCGGCATCCCGGTCTGTGTCGGACTCGGCGTCTCCAACCCCGCCCAGGCCGCCGAGGTCGCCCGCTTCGCCGACGGCGTGATCGTCGGCTCGGCCTTCGTCAAGCGGATGCTGGACGCCCCCGACGCCGCCGCCGGCGTCGAGGCCGTCCGGGCGCTCGCCGGTGACCTGGCCAAGGGCGTACGCCGGCAGGCGTGACCGGCCGGGATATCCGCAGGTAGTCGTACGGGTCCCTCGTACGGGTGGTCCTGGGACCGGGGAGGCGCTGTGCGCCTCCCCGGTTCGTTCTGCGGGTGTGAGCGAGAAGAACCGTGAGGGAAAGCGCACCGCCCGGGAGCGGATGGCGGACGAGCGCGAGAAGCAGAAGAAGGCGGAGAAGCGACGCCGTGCCCTGATCGTGGGCGCGAGCGTGCTCTGTGTCCTGGGGCTCGCGGCGGTGATCGGTGTCATCGCCGCCAATTCGGGCGGGGACGACGAGAGCGAGGCGTCCGGCCCCGTCGTGGCGCCCTCCGGGGCCCTGGGCAAGGACGGCCTCGCCATCCCGGTCGGCAAGGAGAGCGCCAAGGCCACCCTCACCGTGTGGGAGGACTTCCGCTGCCCGGCCTGCAAGGTCTTCGAGCAGAACTACCGCCCCACCATCCACGAGCTGACCGAATCCGGTCAGCTGAAGGTGGAGTACCACCTGGTCACACTGATCGACAACGGCCTGGGCGGCACCGGCTCCCGCAACGCGGCCAACGCCGCCGCCTGCGCCCAGGACGCCGGGAAGTTCGCCGCGTACCACGACGTGCTGTTCGAGAACCAGCCGCCGGAGAGCGACGACGCCTTCGCCGACAACGGCAAGCTGATCGAGCTGGCCGGCAAGGTCGACGGACTCGACACCCCCGCCTTCCGCTCCTGCGTCGAGGACGGCACGCACAACAGCTGGGTCGCCAAGTCCCACGAGGCGTTCCGGAAGGGCGGCTTCAGCGGCACGCCGACGGTGCTGTACGAGGGCGAGAACATCCACCAGGACCGCTCGATGACCCCCGAGAAGTTCAAGCAGATGGTGGAGGAGGCCAACAAGGGACAGTGACGCCCCGGACCGATCGTCCGACGGTCCTGTTATGGAGCCGTAGCCGGGCTGCCTGCCGTGCGGCCGGTCCGGCACGGTAGCGTCGACCCTGCCATGGAACTTGCCTACATTCCCAGCCCGTCGAGCGGGGTGCTGTACCTCGGCCCCGTTCCGCTGCGCGGCTACGCGTTCTGCATCATCATCGGCGTCTTCGTTGCCGTCTGGCTCGGCAACAAGCGCTGGATCGCCCGGGGCGGGCGGGCCGGCACGGTGGCCGACATCGCTGTCTGGGCCGTGCCCTTCGGCCTGATCGGCGGCCGGCTCTACCACGTGATCACGGACTACCAGCTGTATTTCAGCGAGGGCCGTGACTGGGTGGACGCCTTCAAGATCTGGGAGGGCGGCCTCGGCATCTGGGGCGCGATCGCCTTCGGCGCGCTGGGCGCGTGGATCGGCTGCCGGCGCCGTGGCATCCCGCTGCCCGCCTACGCCGACGCCATCGCGCCGGGCATCGCCTTCGCCCAGGCGATCGGACGCTGGGGCAACTGGTTCAACCAGGAGCTGTACGGGCGGGAAACGGATCTGCCGTGGGCGGTGGAGATCACGTCCTCCTCCGACGGCCGGGTCGCGGGGACGTACCACCCGACGTTCCTGTACGAGTCGCTGTGGTGCGTCGGGGTGGCGCTGCTGGTGATCTGGGCGGACCGGCGGTTCAAGCTCGGGCACGGGCGGGCGTTCGCGCTGTATGTCGCGGCGTACTGCGCGGGGCGGTTCTGGATCGAGTACATGCGGGTCGACGAGGCGCATCACATTCTCGGGCTGCGGCTGAACAACTGGACGGCGGTCCTGGTGTTCCTGCTGGCGGTGCTGTACATCGTGCTGTCGGTGCGGAAGCGGCCGGGGCGGGAGGATGTGGTGGAGCCGGGAGTCTCCGACGGTGAGGCTGCCTCCGGCGGTGAGGCTGCCTCCGATGGCGAGACCGAGGCCGAGGCCGTGGAAAAGGGCAAGGAGGATTCTCCTTCCGAGGAGGAGGAGTCCTCTGAGGCCGAGGACTCCAAGGATGGGGCCGGGTCGGCGAAGAAGAGCTGACGGTTTGCCGTACGACACCGAGGGCGCCCGGGGTTTTCCGGGCGCCCTCGGTCTGTGCGGGGCGGGGGTGTTGCGCAGCCCGGCGTTCGCGGGGTGCCGCCGCGCCCACCCGTGCCGCCCTGCGGCACGATTGCCCGCGGATTACGGGGGCGGTGGCGCGGTTGGCCGCGGATTGCGGGGGCGGTGGCGCGGCTGTTCGCGGTTTGTGGGGGTGGGGGTGCGGTTGGCCGTGGTTTGCGGGGGTGGTGGTGCGGCTGTTCGCGGTTTGTGGGGGTGGGGGTGCGGTTGGCCGTGGTTTGTGGGTGGGTCAGGGTCTGGTGGTCAGGGACAGGGTTCTCTGGGCTGCTTTCACTACTGCTGTGTCGATGAAGGTGCCGTCGGGGAGGGCTTGGGCGCTCTGGTCGGAGGCTGCTGCCTTGAGGATGGTTTCCGCCTGTTCGATCTCCTCCTCCGTGGGGAGGTAGGCGCGCTCGATGACCGGCAGTTGGCGGGGGTGGATCGCGGCGCGGCCCAGGAAGCCCAGGGCGCGGCCGCGGGCGCAGGAGGCGGCCAGGCCGTTCAGGTCGCGGATGTCGGGGTGGACGGACTGGGTGGGCGGGGCGAGGCCCGCCGCACGCGCGGCGACGACCACCCGGGAACGGGACCAGTCGAGGCCCGCGTCGTCGCGTACGCCCAGGTCGGCCCGTAGGTCCGCCTCCCCGATGGCGATACCGCGCAGGGACGGGTGGGCGGTGGCCACGGCATGGGCGCGTTCGATGCCGAGGGCCGTCTCCAGGAGGGCGTACAGGGGCAGCGCGCCGCCGTGGGCGGACACGGTGCGCCGGGCGACGCGTACGACGTCGGCCGGGGACGACACCTTGGGCAGGCGCAGGCCGGACAGACCGGGGGCGTGCGCGACGGCCGCGAGGTCGGCGCGGGCCCAGGGGCCGGACAGGGCGTTGACGCGGACGTGGACCGGGACCGGCTGCGGGTCGCGCAGCAGCTCGGCGGTGGCGGAGCGGGCGTAGGCCTTGCGGTCGGGGGCGACCGCGTCCTCCAGGTCGACCACCACCACGTCGGCGCCGGAGGTGAGCGCCTTCGCCACCACGGGAGGGCGGTCACCGGGGGCGTACAGCCAGGTCAGCGGGAAGCCCGTCACAGGGCGCCCTCCGCGCGGAGCTCCGCGAGGTCGTCGGGCGTGAGACCCAGCTCGGTCAGGACCTCCTCGGTGTCCGCGCCGTGCGGGCGGCCCGCCCAGCGGATCGCGCCCGGGGTGCCGGAGAGCCGGAAGAGCACGTTCTGCATGCGCAGCGGGCCCAGCTCGGGGTCGTCGACCGTGGTGATCGTGTTCAGGGCCTGGTACTGCGGGTCCGTCATGACGTCCCGTACGTCCTGGACGGGGGCGATGGCCGCCTCCGCCTTCTCGAAGGCGGCCAGCACGTCGGTGCGGGTGTGCCGGGCGATCCAGCCGCCGACCGCCTCGTCCAGCACGTCCGCGTGCCGGGCCCGGTCCTCGCCGGTGGCGAACCAGGGTTCGTCGATCAGGTCGGGACGGCCCACCAGCACCATCACGCGCTCGGCGATCGACTGGGCCGAGGTGGAGACGGCGACCCAGGTGCCGTCGGCGGTGAGGTAGGTGCCGCGCGGGGCGTTGTTCTGGGAGCGGTTGCCGGTGCGGGGCTGGACGTGGCCGAGCTGGTCGTACCAGGTGGGCTGGGGGCCGAGCGCGGTCAGGATCGGCTCGATCAGCGCCATGTCGACGACCTGGCCCTCTCCCGTGCGGTCCCGGCCGGCGAGCGCGGTCATGACGGCGTACGCCGTGGTCAGGCCCGTGATGGAGTCCGCCAGGCCGAACGGGGGGAGGGTGGGCGGCGCGTCCGGTTCGCCGGTGATCGCGGCGAAGCCGCTCATCGCCTCGGCGAGGGTGCCGAAGCCGGGGCGGTGTGCGTACGGGCCGAACTGGCCGAAGCCGGTGACCCGGACCAGGATCAGCCGGGGGTTGACGGCGGACAGCTCGGGCCAGCCCAGGTCCCACTTCTCCAGGGTGCCGGGGCGGAAGTTCTCGATGATCACGTCGGCGGTCCCGGCGAGGCGCAGGAGGGTGGCCTGTCCGCCGGGTGTGGACAGGTCGAGGGTGATGGTGCGCTTGTTGCGGCCGAGCATCTTCCACCACAGGCCGACGCCGTCCTTCGACGGGCCGTGGCCGCGGGAGGGGTCCGGTTTCCTCGGATGCTCGACCTTGACGACCTCCGCGCCGAAGTCGCCGAGCAGGGTCGCGGCGAGGGGGCCGGCGAAGAGGGTGGCGAGGTCCAGGACGCGCAGGCCGGTCAGCGGGGGGCCGGTGGGGACGGGGGCGGGGTCGTCGTACGGCGTCATGGGCGGGTGGCCTCCAGATGGGTCAGACGGGCCAGGGTGTCGAAGCCGGTGCCGTGGAAGTCGCCGACGGAGGTGGCCAGGCGGTTCTTCAGCGGGGCCGTCCAGTGTTCGGGGAGGGCGCGGGGCGAACCGGCGAGAAGGGCGGCGACGCTGCCGGCCGTCGCGCCGTTGGAGTCGGTGTCCCAGCCGCCGGACACCGCGCGGCGGACGGAGCCGGTGAAGTCGCCGTCGGCGTGGGTGAGGGCGGCGGCGATCAGGGCGGTGTTGGGGACGGCGTGCACCCAGTGGTGGGTGGCGGCGTAGGTGGCGTGCAGGACGTCGACGACGGTGTCGAAGTCGGTGTGCTCGTGCGCCAGTCGAACGGCCTGGCGGACGGCTCGGGCGAGGCGGGAGCGGGGCGGGACGACGGTGAGGCCGGTGCGCAGACAGGCGTGGACGTCGTGGTCGCCGGTGGCGGCGGTGGCGATGACGGCCGCCGTGAACATCGCCGCGTAGACGCCGTTGGCGGTGTGGGTGAGGGTGGCGTCGCGGTGGGCCTGCTCGGCGGCGGCGGCCGGGTCGCCGGGGTTGGTCCAGCCGTGCACGTCGGCGCGGATCAGGGCGCCGATCCACTCGCGGAAGGGGTTGTGGCGGCGGGCGGTCAGTGGGGGTTCCAGGCCGCTGAGGAGGTTGCGGTAGGCGATGCGTTCGGCGGTGAAGGTGCGGCCGGCGGGGAGTTCGTCCAGCCAGACGCGGGCTACGTCGGTGGGGGTGAAGGCACGGGTGTGGCGTTGGAGGACGAGGAGGTTCAGGAGGGGGTAGTTGAGGTCGTCGTCCTCGGGCATGCCGTCGATGTTCTCGGCGAGGGAGGTTGTCGCGGAGCGGCGGTTCCAGGGGTACTGGGCGAGCAGTGGCTCCGGGACGCCGTGGGCGGTGAAGTACGTGGTGAGGGGCCAGTTGCCGGTGGACCGGGCCAGTTGACGGATGCCGGTCAGAGGGAGTTTCTCCACCGGTTTGCCCAGGAGGCAGCCGACTGCTCGGCCGAGCCAGGCGGCTTCCAGGGCGGCGGGGTGTGCTGCTCGGGGGGTTGTTGCGCGGCCCGGCGCTTGCGGGGTGCCTCCCTCACTCTCGGCTTCGCTCGAGCGGGAGGTACCCCCATCGCCCACCCTCCCCCACTCCCGGCTTCGCTCGAGCGGGGGGACCTCCATCGCCCCAGCGGCACGATTGCCCGCAGACCACGCGGGCCAGTTCGGGCACAGGGACTTGATTCTGGGCAGGTCGGTCGGTTCGTCGTCCGCGAGGGCGCTCGGGAGGTCGGCGAGTTCGTCCAGGAGGTCGGTGGCCAGGAGGCGGAGGTAGGGGGAGGCCGGTTCGGGGGACGCGCCCGCGTGGGTCGGGGCTTCGGGGCCGCCTGCCGCTTGCCAGCGGGCGGCCACGGCGGAGGGTTCCCGGCCGTCCTGGGACGCCTGGCGCAGTTCGTGGCCGATCAGGTCCTCCGGTTGGACCCAGGTCAGTCGGAGCATCCGGGGCCTCCCAGGTCCGCGAACGCCCGCTCGTGGGCGCGGCGGCGCTGTACGTCGCGTACGAAGATCTCGCGCGTCACGGCGGTGAGGGCGGCCGCCGGCTCCCACAGGTCGAGGCGGCTGGCCTCCGCCACGGTCTTGGCCCAGCCCTCGGGGACCGGTGAGCCGAGCGCGCCGGCCACCGCGCCGGCCATCGTGGCGATGGAGTCGCAGTCGCGGCCGTAGTTCACCGCGCCCAGGACCGCGTGGTGGAAGTCGCCGCCGGCCACCACCAGCATGCCCAGCGCCACCGGGAGTTCCTCGATGGCGTGCAGCCGGGACGGGCGGCGGGCGCCCAGGGAGGGGGAACGGTAGTCGGGGCCGACCGTGTCGTACGGCGTCACCGCCTCCCGCAGCGGACCCAGCGCCGACTCGAAGTCCGTGTGGCGCGAGGCGACGTCGCAGACCTTCTCGACCGCCTCCCGGGTGCCGTCCTTCGCCAAGGCCAGACACGCGGCGACCACCGAGTCCGCCGTCGCACCCGGCGCGCACGCCGCCGCCACGGCCGCCGCGAAGACACCGGCCGCCTCCCTGCCGTACGACGACTGGTGCGCGCCCGCGACATCCAGCGCCTCGGCGTAGGCGGCGGCCGGATGGGCGGCGTTGACCAGGCCGACCGGGGCCATGTACATCGCGGCACCGCAGTTGACGATGTTGCCGGTGCCGGCCTCGCGCGGGTCGACGTGACCGTAGTGCAGGCGGGCCACGAGCCACTTCTCGGCGAGGAAGATCCGCTGCAGCGGGAGCGCCTCCGCCTCCAGCTCCGGGATCCAGCGCGGGTTCGTCATCAGGTCCGGGACCAGGTGGTCGGCGACGGCGTAGGCGTCCAGGTGGTCGCGGACCGTCGCGTACACCCGGATCAGTGCGTGCGTCATCAGGGTGTCGTCGGTGACGTGGCCGTCGCCCTTGTGGTACGGCGCGATGGGGCGGGCGGTGCGCCACGCGTCGCCGTTCCACGGGCCGACGACGCCGTGCACGCGCCCGCCGTGGCGCTCGACGATCTGCTCGGGGGAGTACCCCTCGACCGGCCCGCCGAGGGCGTCGCCGACGGCCGCCCCGACGAGGGCGCCGGTGATCCGCTCGTCCAGGGGCAGGCCCTGGTCACTCTTTTCCGCCTCTTCGCGCGTCATGCCCGAATCATCCCCCTGTCGGGGCCGGTTGTGCGGCTTCCAGGAGTCCGGCGAGTTCCATCAGGTCCGTGCCGGTGAGCCGGGGGAGTGCGCAGCCGGAGAGGGTGCGGCAGCTCTCCCGCCACGTCTCCGGGATCGCGGCCCCGCCGCCCAGCGCGCCGGTGAGGGCGCCGACGAGCGCCGGGGCGGAGTCCGCGACCCGGGACAGACAGGCCGCCGCGGGGACCGCCTCCGCGATCCGGCCGTGGGCGGCGGTGGTGAGGGCGAGGGCGACGGGGACGGTCTCGGCGGCGGCGACGCCGTAGCTGTAGACGTGGTCGACGATCTGGTGCTCCAGCGGCGGTACGAGGGCGAAGGCGCTGTCGGCGTCCACCGCGAGCTTCAGGGCGTGCCGGGCGTTGCGGCCGATCTCCGTGTCCTCGGGCAGCTCGGCGCAGGCCGCCGCCACACAGGCGCGCGGGTCCGCGCCGGTCAGCGCGAGGGAGACGGCGGCGGCCATGGCGCGGGCGCCGTGCACGCCGTCGCCGTCCTGGGTGTAGCGGGCGTCGAACTCCGCGAGGTCGGCGGCGGCCCGTGGGTCGCCGGGGTGCGCCACGGCCAGCACGCAGGCGCGTACGCAGGCGGCGTCGTCGAAGTAGTGGGGGTTGTCGTGGCCGGTGGCGGGCGGGCGCAGGCCGGTGGCGAGGTTGCCGAGGCCGGCGCGGACGGAGATGCGGGCCCGCAGGGGGAGTACGGCGGACTCCGTCTCGGGGGCGCGGTCCGCCGCCGCGGCGATCTCGCCGGCGACGGTGTTCCAGGTCAGGTCGATCGCCGCGCGGGTGCGGCGTTCTCGGCTCAGGTCGCCGAAGGCGGTGTCGTCTCCGGCGCGGAGGACGGCCTCCGCGGCGAAGGCCGCCCATTCGGCGTCGTCGGAGGGGCCCAGGCGCAGGGGTTCGGAGGGCTGGTTGAGGGCGATGGGGACGGGGAGGGTGGTCGTGGCGTTCTGTTCGGCGAAGGTGTCGAGCTCGCGGGTGAGGCGGCGTGTCCACTCGGGCATCCTTGCCGCTCGGTGGCGGGCGGCGGGCCAGCCGGCGGCGTCGCCTGCGGCGAGGCCGAGGAGGAGGCCCTCGATTCTCGCCTGCGGCGCGGTTTCAACGGCCTCGGCTTCGCTCCTTGCCTGTGCCTGTGCCTGTGCCTGTGCCTGTGCCTGCGGCGGCTGGGTGGGGCTTTCGGCCTCGGCTTCGCCTTCGGCCCGGGTGTTCCCACCCGCACCACCCGTGCGGCGTTCGTCGTCGGGTGCGGGTGGCCCCTGTGGGGCGTTCTCGGCGTCGGCGGCTGCGGGTGGGTTGTGTGGGGTGGTCCCTGTGGTGGCTGTGGGGTCTGTGTCGGTGAGGGGGATCATGTGGGCGCCTCCGTCTTGTCGGCCGGTGCCAGGACCGAGGCGTCGGGTGCCTCCGGCGTCAGCAGGTCCGCGATGTCCAGGACGTGGTGGCCCGCCATGGTCGGGAGGCAGGTGCCGCGGGCCGGGGTGATGGCGGACGACCAGGCCGGCGGGATCGCCGCGGCGCCCCGGGTCGCGCCCGCCAGGGCGCCGGCCACCGCCGCCGTGGTGTCCGCGTCGCGGCCCATGTTGACGGCCGTCAGCACCGCCTGTTCGAAGTCGCCGTCGGCCGCCGCGTACGCGCCGAAGGCGAGGGCGACCGCCTCGGGGGCCAGGTCCGTCCACGGGTAGCCGCCGATCACCACCGCCGCGCGGACCGCGCGTTCTCCCAGGTGGGCCGCGGTGACGGCGCGGCGCAGTGAGCGGGCGGTCCAGGAGTCGTCCGGGACCACCGCCAGGGCCGAGGCCACGACCGCGACCACCGGCGCCCCGGCCATCGCCGCCGCGACGCCCGCCGCGACCGCCTGGCCGCCGTAGATGCCCTCGCCGTCGTGGCTGACCGAACCGTCGATCGCCGCCAGCCGGGCCGCCTCGTCGGGGCGGCCGGCCGCGAACACCCCGTGGGGCGCCGCCCGCATCGCCAGCCCGTCGCTCCAGGCGTGCCGGTGCTGGGCGGAGATCGGCGCCGCCAGTCCCCGGCGCAGGTTCTCCAGCGTGCCGCGCTCGCTGAAGCCGGCGCCCCGGAAAGGGCCCTCCGCGCGGTCCGCGATCCACTCGTGCCAGGCCGTCTCGACATGCGCCGGGGTGAGCGCGGAGCCGTGCCGGGCCAGCAGCAGGCCGGAGAAGATCGCGTACTCGGTGTCGTCCGTGCCCGCCGGGTGCTCCGTCACGTATCCCGTGATGCGGCCCCACCGCGCGCGGATCTCGGAGGGCTTCATGTTCTCGGCCGGGGCGCCCAGCGCGTCACCGACGGCCAGACCGAGCAGCGCGCCGCGCGCCCGCTCGCGGCGCCCGAGGACGTCCCCGGGCACCGGGCCAGCCGGAACAGCCAGCACAGCCCGGCTGGTCGGCGCAGCCGGGACAGCCGGGCCGGTCGGCACAGCCGGGACAGCCGGGCCGGTCGGCACAGCAGGCACAGCCGGGCCAGCCGGCGCAACCGGGACAGTCGGCGCAACCGGGCCAGCCGGCGCAACCGGGACAGAGGGGATGCGGGCGGTCGATGCCATACGCGGCTCTCCTCTCAGGTGCGCCCCGAGAGGCGCGGAGCCCTTTGCGCATCTGTCCCCTGCTCGGTGCCCGGCGCAGCCTCACAGCCCTCAGCGTCACCCGGTCGACATCTGCGCACCCATCTACACAAACGAGCGAAGCCCGCAAAACCGCAGGTTAGCCCAGCCTTTCCTTGCTGGCGGGAGGGAATGAGGAGGCGTATTTTGGGTGTTGTCGAAGAGTAGAACTTGTCCAAAGAAGAGCTGTGGGGGACACCGGCATGGCCATCATCGAGACCGAGGCGACGCTGCACGAGGCGCACCGCGACAACCACACGCACCGGGACGTGAACGGCGGCTGGCTGCGCCCCGCGGTCTTCGGCGCGATGGACGGACTGGTCTCCAACCTCGCCCTGATGACCGGTGTCGCCGGAGGGGCAGTCAGTCAGCAGACCGTCGTGCTCACCGGCCTCGCCGGTCTGGCCGCCGGTGCCTTCTCCATGGCGGCCGGCGAGTACACCTCCGTCGCCTCCCAGCGCGAGCTGGTCGAGGCCGAGCTCGACGTCGAGCGGCGTGAGCTGCGCAAGCACCCCAAGGACGAGGAGGCCGAGCTCGCCGCGCTCTACGAGTCCCGCGGTGTCGAGCCCGAGCTGGCCCGTGAGGTCGCCCGGCAGCTCTCCCGGGACCCCGAGCAGGCGCTGGAGATCCACGCCCGCGAGGAACTCGGCATCGACCCCTCCGACCTGCCCTCGCCCACCGTCGCCGCCGTGTCCAGCTTCGGCTCCTTCGCGCTGGGCGCCCTGCTGCCCGTACTGCCGTATCTGCTCGGCGCGAGCAGTCTGTGGCCCGCCGTGCTGCTGGCGCTGCTCGGGCTCTTCCTGTGCGGTGCGGTGGTGGCCAAGGTGACGGCGCGGACCTGGTGGTACAGCGGTCTGCGGCAGCTCGCCCTCGGTGGCGCGGCGGCCGGTGTGACGTACGTCCTGGGCACACTGTTCGGAACGGCCGTAGGATAGTGCGACTCGCACTTATGCGTTGGGCCGCATAAGTAGTCGTAAATTGCTGGTTTCGGCCGCATGGCCACTGGGCATGAGCCGTAAGCGCTGTGGGCAAAGAGGCCGACGGCGTGCCCCGCGGGTCGGGCGAAGGAGCCCTTTCCCGCCATCGGGCCGCGATGGACACCGATCTGTCCGACCGGCCCCCATAGCTTCCACCGCCAGGCGCGGAACCTCGCCGCGACCCATGTGGTGTCCGCATGTTGGAATGGATTATCCCGGTTTCCGAGAACCGCTCCATCATGTAACCTGCACGAAATTTTGCACCACGCAGAGGGCCAACGTCGTCCCTCGGCACCTTGCACATGCCACATGACGACGACGGGAGAGCCGATGCGTACGCCGCGCCAGCCGTCCCAGCATTCTACGAGCGACCGCCTGAACTGGTCTTTCATGGATGCTCGCCCTGCTGCGCAGGGTATGTACGACCCCCGCAACGAGCACGACGCCTGCGGCGTCGGCTTCGTCGCAACCCTCACCGGCGAGGCGTCCCACACCCTGGTGGATCAGGCCCTCACGGTCCTGCGCAACCTCGAACACCGCGGTGCCACCGGTTCTGAGCCGGACTCCGGCGACGGCGCCGGAATCCTCTCCCAGGTCCCGGACACCTTCTTCCGCGAGGTGGCCGGATTCGAGCTGCCCGAGGCCGGCGGTTACGCGGTCGGCATCGCCTTCCTGCCGGAGGACGGCGCCGACGCCGCCGTCGCCCGCATCGAGGAGATCGCCGCCGCCGAGGACCTGACCGTCCTCGGCTGGCGCGAGGTGCCGGTCGCGCCCGAACTGCTCGGCGCCACCGCCCGCTCGACGATGCCGGTCTTCCGGCAGATCTTCGTCACCGCCGGTGAGCTCAAGGGCCTCGACCTCGACCGCAAGGCGTTCGTGCTGCGCAAGCGCGCCGAGCGCGAGGTCGGCGTCTACTTCCCGTCGCTGTCCGCGCGGACCATCGTCTACAAGGGCATGCTGACCACCGGCCAGCTCGAGCCCTTCTTCCCGGACCTGTCCGACCGCCGCTTCGGCTCCGCGATCGCGCTGGTGCACTCCCGGTTCTCCACGAACACCTTCCCGTCGTGGCCGCTCGCGCACCCGTACCGCTTCGTCGCGCACAACGGTGAGATCAACACCGTCAAGGGCAACCGCAACTGGATGCGCGCCCGCGAGTCCCAGCTCGTCTCCGACTTGTTCGGTGCCGAGGACAAGAACCTCGAGCGGATCTTCCCGGTCTGTACGCCCGACGCCTCGGACTCCGCCTCCTTCGACGAGGTCCTCGAACTGCTGCACCTGGGCGGGCGTTCGCTGCCGCACTCCGTGCTGATGATGATCCCGGAGGCGTGGGAGAACCACGACTCCATGGACCCGGCCCGGCGCGCCTTCTACCAGTACCACTCCACGATGATGGAGCCCTGGGACGGCCCCGCCTGCGTCACCTTCACCGACGGCACCCAGGTCGGCGCCGTGCTCGACCGCAACGGTCTGCGCCCCGGCCGCTACTGGGTCACCGACGACGGCCTCGTCGTCCTCGGCTCCGAGGTCGGCGTCCTCGACATCGACCCGGCGAAGGTCGTCCGCAAGGGCCGTCTGCAGCCCGGCCGGATGTTCCTGGTGGACACCGTCGAGCACCGCATCATCGAGGACGACGAGATCAAGGACGGGCTCGCCGCCGAGCACCCCTACGGGGAGTGGCTGGAAGCCGGCGAGATCGAGCTGCCCGACCTGCCCGAGCGCGAGCACATCGTGCACACCCACGCCTCGGTCACCCGCCGTCAGCAGACCTTCGGCTACACCGAGGAGGAACTGCGGGTCCTGATCGCGCCGATGGCCAAGGCCGGCGCCGAGCCGATCGGCTCGATGGGCACCGACTCGCCGATCGCCGCGCTGAGCGAGCGCCCGCGCCTGCTCTTCGACTACTTCACCCAGCTCTTCGCGCAGGTCACCAACCCGCCGCTGGACGCGATCCGCGAGGAACTGGTCACCTCCCTGCGCTCCCCGCTGGGCCCGTCGGGCAACCTGCTGGAGCCCACCGCGGCCTCCTGCCGCAGCGTCGTCCTGCCCTTCCCGGTGATCGACAACGACGAGCTGGCCAAGCTCATCCACATCAACGCCGACGGCGACATGCCCGGCTTCAAGGCCGCGACCCTCTCCGGCCTGTACCGGGTGTCCGGCGGCGGTGACGCGCTCGCCGAACGCATCGAGGACATCTGCGCCGAGGCCGACGCCGCCATAGAGAACGGCGCCCGGCTGATCGTCCTGTCCGACCGGCACTCCGACGCCGAGCACGCGCCGATCCCGTCGCTGCTGCTCACCGCGGCCGTCCACCACCACCTCATCCGCACCAAGCAGCGCACCCAGGTGGGTCTGCTGGTCGAGGCCGGTGACGTCCGCGAGGTCCACCACGTCGCCCTGCTCATCGGCTACGGCGCCGCCGCCGTCAACCCGTACCTGGCGATGGAGTCCGTCGAGGACCTGGTCCGCGCGGGCACCTTCCTGCCGGGCATCGAGGCCGAGAAGGCGATCCGCAACCTGATCTACGCCCTCGGCAAGGGCGTCCTGAAGGTCATGTCCAAGATGGGCATCTCCACGGTCGCCTCCTACCGCGGCGCCCAGGTCTTCGAGGCCGTCGGCCTGGAGGACGCCTTCGTCGAGAAGTACTTCAACGGCACCGCCACCAAGATCGGCGGCGTCGGCATCGACGTCGTCGCCAAGGAGGTCGCCGCCCGCCACGCCAAGGCCTACCCCGCCTCCGGCATCGCTCCCGCGCACCGCGCGCTGGAGATCGGCGGCGAGTACCAGTGGCGCCGCGAGGGCGAGCCGCACCTGTTCGACCCGGAGACGGTCTTCCGCCTCCAGCACTCCACGCGCTCCGGCCGCTACGACATCTTCAAGAAGTACACCGAGCGGGTGAACGAGCAGTCCGAGCGACTGATGACGCTCCGCGGCCTGTTCGGCTTCACCTCCGGCCGGCAGCCGATCCCGATCGACGAGGTCGAGCCGGTCTCCGAGATCGTCAAGCGGTTCTCCACCGGCGCCATGTCGTACGGCTCCATCTCCCGCGAGGCGCACGAGACGCTCGCCATCGCCATGAACCAGCTGGGCGGCAAGTCCAACACCGGTGAGGGCGGCGAGGACCCGGAGCGGCTGTACGACCCGGCCCGCCGGTCGTCCATCAAGCAGGTCGCCTCCGGCCGCTTCGGTGTGACCTCCGAGTACCTGGTCAACTCCGACGACATCCAGATCAAGATGGCCCAGGGCGCCAAGCCCGGCGAGGGCGGCCAGCTGCCCGGCCACAAGGTCTACCCGTGGGTCGCGAAGACCCGGCACTCGACGCCGGGCGTGGGGCTCATCTCCCCGCCGCCGCACCACGACATCTACTCCATCGAGGACCTCGCCCAGCTCATCCACGACCTGAAGAACGCCAACCCCCAGGCGCGCATTCACGTCAAGCTGGTCTCCGAGGTCGGCGTCGGCACCGTCGCCGCGGGTGTCTCCAAGGCGCACGCGGACGTCGTCCTGATCTCCGGTCACGACGGCGGCACCGGTGCCTCCCCGCTGACGTCGCTGAAGCACGCCGGCGGTCCCTGGGAGCTCGGCCTCGCCGAGACCCAGCAGACCCTGCTGCTCAACGGCCTGCGCGACCGCATCGTCGTGCAGACCGACGGCCAGCTGAAGACCGGCCGTGACGTGGTCATCGCCGCGCTGCTCGGCGCCGAGGAGTTCGGCTTCGCCACCGCCCCCCTCGTCGTCTCCGGCTGCGTGATGATGCGCGTCTGCCACCTGGACACCTGCCCGGTCGGCATCGCCACCCAGAACCCCGTCCTGCGGGACCGGTTCTCCGGCAAGGCCGAGTACGTCGTGAACTTCTTCCAGTTCATCGCCGAGGAGGTCCGCGAGCTCCTCGCCGAGCTGGGCTTCCGCTCCATCGAGGAGGCCGTCGGCCACGCCGAGATCCTCGACGTGACCCGCGCGGTGAACCACTGGAAGGCGCAGGGCCTGGAGCTGGCCCCGCTGTTCCACGTGCCCGAGCTGCCCGAGGGCGCCGTCCGCCACCAGGTCGTCGCCCAGGACCACGGTCTGGAGAAGGCGCTCGACAACGAGCTGATCAAGCTCGCCGCCGACGCGCTCGCCGCGTCCGGCGCCGAGGACGCCCAGCCGGTGCGCGCCCAGGTCGCCATCCGCAACATCAACCGCACGGTCGGCACCATGCTCGGCCACGAGGTGACGAAGAAGTTCGGCGGTGCGGGTCTGCCCGACGACACCATCGACATCACCTTCACCGGCTCCGCGGGCCAGTCCTTCGGCGCCTTCGTCCCGCGCGGTGTCACGCTGCGCCTGGAGGGCGACGCCAACGACTACGTCGGCAAGGGCCTGTCCGGCGGCCGGATCGTGGTCCGCCCGGACCGCGCGGCCGACCACCTCGCCGAGTACTCGACCATCGCGGGCAACACGATCGCGTACGGCGCGACCGGCGGCGAGCTGTTCCTGCGCGGCCGGACCGGCGAGCGGTTCTGCGTCCGCAACTCCGGCGCGACGGTCGTCTCCGAGGGCGTGGGCGACCACGGCTGCGAGTACATGACCGGCGGTCACGCGGTCGTCCTCGGCGAGACGGGGCGCAACTTCGCGGCCGGCATGTCCGGCGGCATCGCCTACGTCATCGACCTCGACCGGAACAACGTCAACGCCGGCAACCTGGACGCCGTGGGCGCCCTGGACGACACCGACAAGCAGTGGCTGCACGACGTGGTCCGCCGCCACCAGGAGGAGACGGGCTCCACCGTCGCCGAGAAGCTGCTCGCCGAGTGGGACACCGCCGTGCAGCGCTTCAGCAAGATCATCCCCAGCACGTACAAGGCAGTGCTCGCCGCCAAGGACGCCGCCGAGCGAGCAGGTCTCTCCGAGACCGAGATCACCGAGAAGATGATGGAGGCGGCGATCAATGGCTGACCCGAAGGGCTTTCTGAACCACGGCCGCGAGGTCGCCAGGTCCCGTCCGGTCGAGGAGCGCAGGAAGGACTGGAACGAGGTCTACGTTCCCGGCTCCCTGCTGCCGATCATCAGCAAGCAGGCCAGCCGGTGCATGGACTGCGGCATCCCGTTCTGCCACAACGGCTGTCCGCTGGGGAACCTCATCCCCGAGTGGAACGACTACGCCTACCGCGAGGACTGGGGCGCCGCCTCCGAGCGGCTGCACGCCACCAACAACTTCCCGGAGTTCACCGGCCGTCTGTGCCCCGCTCCGTGCGAGTCGGCGTGCGTGCTCGGCATCAACCAGCCGCCGGTCACCATCAAGAACGTCGAGGTCTCGATCATCGACAAGGCGTGGGAGACCGGTGACGTCGCCCCGCAGGTCCCCGAGCGCCTCTCCGGCAAGACCGTCGCGGTCGTCGGTTCGGGCCCCGCGGGCCTGGCCGCCGCCCAGCAGCTCACCCGGGCCGGCCACACGGTCGCGGTGTACGAGCGCGCCGACCGCATCGGCGGCCTGCTGCGCTACGGCATCCCCGAGTTCAAGATGGAGAAGCGGCACATCAACCGCCGTATCGAGCAGATGCGCGCGGAGGGCACCAAGTTCCGTACGGGCGTGGAGATCGGCCGTGACATGCCGGCCACCGCGCTGCGCAAGCGGTACGACGCCGTGGTCCTCGCCGTCGGCGCGACGACCGCGCGCGACCTGCCGGTGCCGGGCCGCGAGCTCAAGGGCATCCACCAGGCCATGGAGTACCTGCCGCTGGCCAACAAGGTGCAGGAGGGCGACTACGTCGCCCCGCCGATCTCGGCCGAGGGCAAGCACGTCGTGGTGATCGGCGGCGGTGACACCGGCGCCGACTGCGTGGGTACCGCCCACCGCCAGGGCGCGGCCTCCGTCACCCAGCTGGAGATCATGCCCCGCCCGAACGAGGAGCGGAACCCGGTCTCCCAGCCGTGGCCGACCTTCCCCATGCTCTACAAGGTCACGTCCGCGCACGAGGAGGGCGGTGAGCGGATCTACTCCGTCTCCACCACCCACTTCGAGGGCGACGAGGACGGCAACGTCCAGTGGCTGCACATGAGCGAGGTCGAGTTCGTCGACGGCAAGCTCACCTCGAAGCCGGGCACCGAGCGCAAGATCCCGGCCCAGCTCGTCACCCTCGCCATGGGCTTCACCGGCACCGACCGGGACAACGGCCTGGTCGAGCAGTTCGGCCTGGACCTCGACGAACGCGGTAACATCGCCCGCGACGCCGACTTCCAGACCAACGTGCCCGGTGTGTTCGTCGCCGGTGACGCCGGCCGCGGCCAGTCGCTCATCGTGTGGGCGATCGCGGAGGGCCGCTCGGCCGCCCGCGGCTGCGACCGCTTCCTCACCGGGGCGAGCGAGCTGCCGGCCCCGATCCGCCCGACGGACCGCTCGCTGATGGTCTGACGAGCGGTGCACAAGGTGACCTGACGGTCCCTCGCACACGTCCCGTACAACGGCGTACGGAACACAGAAGGCGCCTGCCCTCAGTCCCCGACCGGACGACTGGGCAGGCGCCTTCGCGTGTTCAGGGAATCCTGTAGTGGTCCCCGTACATCTCCCACACCAGCGGGGTCTCCAGACCCAGGTTCCCGGCCTCCAGGAACCGGCGCTGGGCCGTGTCGACGCGGGAGGTGTCGCGGTCCGGGTACCGGGTGAGCATGGCCTCGCGGCGGATGCCGAGGAAGGTGTTCAGGTACTTCTTCTCGGAACCGCCCGCGGCGGGCGTCTTCGCCTGCTTCAGCGTGCGCTCGCGCAGGGCGTAGAAGCCGTCCGCGTCGGTGTCGGGGCCGTGGAAGACCATCGCGTCGTAGTAGACGAACTGGCCCAGCGTGCCGAGGCCGTCCAGCTTGGCGAGCCGGACCGCCGGCTCGAAGTAGAGACGGTCGCGCTCCGCCTCCTGCGCCTCCCGGAAGGCGGGCACCTCCGCCTCCGCCTCCCAGGCGGCCGTGAAGCCGGGGTCCAGGCCCTCGTGGGAGTCCGAGCCGTCGACCTCGCGCAGGGCGGGCAGATAGGACGCCAGCCCGTTGTCCGGGTGGTCCTCGGTGTAGCTCTCGACCAGCATGAGCAGGTCGTGGGTGCCGGTGCAGAAGCCGATGATGCCCGCCGTGTAGCCGCAGCCGTCGCCCTCGTCCTCGATGGCACCGTACGTGGTGCGCCAGTCGGTGGTCGAGTGCTCGGCGCTCGCCACCAGCTGCTGGGCCAGTTCCTTCTTCGCGGGGGCGGCCAGCCCCGCCGGCAGGCCGGCGACGACCGCGTCGTCCTCGGCCCGCTCCTTGGCGTCCCGCTTCTCCTCGGCCCGGTCCTTGGCGTCCTCACGGGACGACTGGACGGTGGCCGCGGACGGCGCCGCCGGGGCGTCGGCCGCGTTCGTCGGCAGGACGAAGTACACCCCCGTGGCGATCACGGGAACGGCCGCGAGGACCAGCGCACCGGCACGTTTCACTGGGGGACACCTCCACCCGTCAGTTCGGACACCTTGACCACCGCGGCCACCCCCAGCACCACCACCAGCGCCACGCACACTCCCACCTGCACCACCGTCCGCCGCCCGTCCCTGGGGGCGTACGCGAACGCCAGCGCCACCGCGCCGCCCGCCAGCAGCCCGCCGAGGTGCCCCTCCCAGGACGTGACGAGCGCGGAGACCACCAGCCACAGCAGCAGCCCCGCCATGAACCGGTTGACCTGGCTCATGTCGGCCCCGACGCGCCGGGCCATCACGTAGTACGCGGCCCCCACGCCGAAGATCGCGCCGGACGCGCCGACCACGGCGTCCTCGGGCGCGATCAGCAGCACCAGCACCGAACCGCCCAGCGCCGACAGCAGGTACAGGGCGAGGTAGTGCACCCGGCCCAGCATCGGCTCGACGAGCCGGCCCAGATTCCACAGCGCCAGCATGTTCATCACGACGTGGGCGATCCCGAACGTGCCCTCGGTGGGCGGCAGGTGCAGGAACACGCCGGTCAGCAGCCGGTACCACTCCCCGTCCACCAGACCCTCCGGACTGAAGCCCCCGGGGTACGGGTCGACCCACAGGTAGTGCTCGCCGTCCGGTCCGACCAGCCCCGCGCCCACCATCGCGAACCGGTCCACGACCTCGGGCCGCGCCAGCTCCGCCAGGTACACCAGCACATTGAGGACGATCAGCACGTACGTCACGACGGGCACCGCCGAGACCCGGCCGCCCACCAGGGTGCGGGCCTGCCGTACCGACCGCGCGCCCTCCTTCACGCACTCGGGGCACTGGTGGCCCACGGCCGCCTCGCGCATGCAGTCCGGGCAGATGTACCGCTCGCAGCGGGTGCAGCGGACGTGGCACTCCACCTTGGGGTGGCGGTAGCAGGTGGTGACGGTGGACTCGGAATCCACGGGCCGGCTCCTCGGGAGGGACGGGACGGAAGTGAGCCGGTGGGGACGGCGGCGAACAAAATATCGAACGCCTGTGGAATGGGCGAACGGTGGGGTGGTGACGTGCCGTACCCTCGGGGCCAGTTCCGTGACGAGGGGGAGCCGTATGGCCGCGATCGGTCTCAGCAGGATCGAGGAGACGGCGCCCGCGCTGGTCAGCCTCTACAAGACCGCCGGGGTGTCCCTCGCCAAGCACGGTCTGGACGGGCTGCGCGCCGCGGTCTACCTGGTGGTCGACTACTCCGGCTCGATGAAGCCGTACTACCGGGACGGCAGCGTGCAGGCGCTCGCCGACCGGGTGCTGGGCCTGTCGGCCCACCTCGACGACGACGGCACCGTGCCGGTCGTCTTCTTCTCCACCGACGTCGACGCCGTCACCGACATCGCCCTCGCCGACCACCGGGGCCGGATCGAACGGATCGTGTCCGGCCTCGGCCACATGGGCAGGACCAGCTACCACCTGGCGATGGACGCGGTCATCGACCACTACCTGGACAGCGGTTCCACGGCCCCCGCTCTGGTGATCTTCCAGACGGACGGCGGCCCCATCAACAAACTCGCCGCGGAGAAGTACCTCTGCAAGGCCGCCCGCCTCCCTTTGTTCTGGCAGTTCGTCGGCTTCGGCGACCCGAACAGCAAACAGTTCGACTACCTGCGCAAACTGGACGACCTGGCGGTCCCGACCAAACGGATCGTGGACAACGCCGGCTTCTTCCACGCGGGCGAGAACCCGAGCAGGGTCACGGACGCGGACCTGTACGACCGCATGGTGGGCGAATTCCCCAAGTGGCTGGCGGCAGCACGAGCACAGGGAATCGTGGGCGAGGAGTAGCGCCCCCACAGGGGCGCGGGGCTGTATCGACATGCGGCTCCGCCGCGTGGGCGCGATCGACCACAACGCACCCGCACCCGGAGAACCGAGCCCCGATACCGCTAGGTGTCGCACTCCAACACGGTCCGGCACAGCCCGCACCGCGCCCGCACGCGCCCCCGCACCGGCACCCGAATCCGCTGATGGCACGTAGGACAGGGAAACGACACCCGCAACACCTCCTGACCACCCGCCGTGAAGCGGTACGGCACGTCCCCCCGCGCCCCCGCCGGAACGGGGTGCCCCTCCGCATACCGCCGGTCCCGCGCGTACCGCCGCCTGCCGACCCACCCGGCGGAAACGAGCGGAGGCTGCTCCGAGTCCCGGCGCGCCAGCGCCACCCCCTCCGTGTACGCCGTATAGGCCTCCGCGCTGGTGAACCACACCGACGGATCCTCCCCGAACACCACCGCCCGCTTCGCCAGCACGTACCCGAACTCCTCCGGAGTGAGGTACCCCAGCTTCTGCGACGACGCCCCGTCCTGACGGAACGCGTCCAGCAGCAGCCACCCCGCCCCCAGGTACGTCGCCACCGTGTCCGTCAGGATCTCGTTCTCCCGCGTCCCCGGGAACGACAGGTCCAGCCGGTGCAGGTACACATGCGCCACCTCGTGCGCCAGGGCCGCCCCGATGTCCCGCCGATGCGTCCGGAACCGGTCGTTCAGCTCGACGAAGTACTCCGGCCCGGCCGCCAGTTCCACGCTCGCCGCATGCGTCATCTCACGGAACCCGACGATCAGCCGCGCGTCCGGCAGCCGGTAGTGCCGCACCAGCTCGCGGGCCACCCGCTGCGCCCCCAGATGGAGATCGTCCGTGTCGCAGAACGCCACATCGGCCGGCGCCACGCTCACCGAGAACGTGCGGACCGTGTCGTACGACAGCCGCCGGTACAGCGCGGTGACGGCCGCCCGCACCGTCTCCAGATGCGGATAACCGTGCTCGACCGGTCCGCCGTTCGCCACGTCTCACCCCCGGACGCCCTGAACCCGGTTCCACTGTACGGGCCCGCCCCGGCCGGTGCCCGCCCCGTAATGTGACCCACCATGACCACCAGCAACACCACCACCGGTGACGCCGACCTCGCCGTCCGCGAAGAGCTCGCCCGGCTGCGCGACAGCATCGACAACATCGACGCGGCCGTCGTCCACATGCTCGCCGAACGCTTCAAGGCGACCCAGCAGGTCGGCCGCCTCAAGGCCGAGCACCAGCTGCCGCCCGCCGACCCGGGCCGGGAGGCCCGCCAGATCACCCGGCTGCGCGCCCTCGCCGAGAACGCCAAACTCGACCCGGCCTTCGCGGAGAAGTTCCTGAACTTCATCATCGCCGAGGTGATCCGCCACCACGAGCGCATCGCCGAGGACACCGCGGGCGGCGCCACGCCCTCGGCGAACCCCACCACGACGTCCTCCCCCGGGGAGTGACAGAGCCGCCCGCGGGGAGCATGCTGCCCCGTGCACTCCTTGTCGGCCGGCGAGCACCACCCGCCGGCCCCCGGACAGCCATCCGGTCCCTTGCGAGGAGGGACGCGCCGCATGCCGCCGAACGCCCGCATCCTCATCGTCGACGACCACGAGGACACCCTGTACGCCCTGGAGAGCGCCCTGGCCCCGCTGGGCCACCTGCTGGGCCGGGCCACCAGTGGCGACGAGGCCCTCAAACAGCTGCTGCGCGGAAACGTCGGCCTGCTGCTCCTGGACGTCAGGCCGCCCGGCATCGGCGGACTCGACGTCGTGCGCTACATGCGGCGCCTGGAACAGACCCAGCTCATTCCCGTCGTCCTGCTCACCGGCTTCGCCCGCGACCCGCAGCTCGGCGCCGCCGCGTACGCCCTCGGCGTAGCCGATCTCGTCACCAAACCGGTCGACCCGTGGGCGTTGCGTACCAAGATCCGTCATCTCTACGACGCGCACCAGCGCCGGCTCGCCCTGGAACGCGAGGTCCGCGCCCTGCGCGCCCGGCTGGAGGAACGCAACCCCGCTCCCGGACATCCCGCCCTGCCCCACCCGCACGCGCACACGCCGCCCTCGGGGCCCGCCGGGGCGCACACCGGGGAGCTCGAACGAGACCGGACATAGGGTGCGTACCCGATCCGCCCCTGTGGTTCGGCGACCGCATCAGGCAGCATGGCCCGCATGTCCGTACTGACGCGCGACGAAGCGCAGAACCGAGCACAGCTCCTCGACGTCCACCGCTACACGATCGAACTCGATCTGACCACCGGTGACGAGACGTTCGACTCCCGCACCCTGATCAGGTTCAGCGCCCGTACGGACGCGGACACCTTCGTCGAGCTCAAGCCCGCCGAGCTGCGCTCCGTCACCCTCGACGGACAGCCCCTGGACGCCGGCGCCCTCGACGGCAACCGGCTGCCGCTGAAGAACCTCACCGCCGGCGAGCACGAGCTGCGCGTCGACGCGAGCATGCGCTACTCCCGCACCGGCGAGGGCATGCACCGCTTCACCGACCCCACCGACGGCGAGACCTACGTCTACACCCAGCTCTTCCTCGACGACGTGCAGCGCGTCTTCGCCGCCTTCGACCAGCCCGACCTCAAGGCCGTCTTCGAGCTGACCGTCACCGCCCCGCGGCACTGGACCGTCCTCGCCAACGGCGTCACCGAGCACACCGGCGAGGGCGTGTGGCGGGCCGCCCCCACCCCGCTGATCTCCACCTACCTCGTCGCCGTCGCCGCCGGCCCCTGGCACTCCGTGCGCACCGAGCACCGCGGTCTGCCCTTCGGCATCCACTGCCGCCGCTCGCTGGCCCCGTACCTCGACGCGGACGCCGACGAACTCCTCGACATCACCCGCGCCTGCTTCGACCGCTACCACGAGAAGTTCGAGGAGCCCTACCCCTTCGACTCCTACGACCAGGCCTTCGTCCCCGAGTTCAACGCGGGCGCCATGGAGAACCCCGGACTGGTCACCTTCCGCGACGAGTTCGTCTACCGCTCCGCCGTCACCGACACCGAACGACAGACCCGCGCCATGGTGATCGCCCACGAGATGGCCCACATGTGGTTCGGCGACCTCGTCACCCTCGCGTGGTGGGACGACATCTGGCTGAACGAGTCCTTCGCCGAGTACATGGGCTACCAGACCCTCACCGAGGCGACCCGCTTCACGGACACGTGGACCGACTTCGGGGTCACCCGCAAGCCCTGGGGCTACGACGCCGACCAGCGGCCCTCCACCCACCCCGTCGCCCCCGAGAACGTCGAGGACACCGCCTCCGCCCTGCTCAACTTCGACGGCATCTCCTACGCCAAGGGCGCCTCCGCCCTGCGCCAGCTCGTCGCCTGGCTCGGCGAGAAGGACTTCCTCGCCGGCATCAACACCCACTTCGCCCGGCACAGGTTCGCCAACGCCACGCTCGCCGACTTCATCGAGTCCCTCGCCTCCGCCACCGAGCGCGACGTCCACGCCTGGGCCGACGCCTGGCTGCGCACCACGGGCGTCGACACCCTCGTCCCCGAACCGGGCAACGGCGACAACGCCTACTGGCGTCTGGGCATCGAGAACAAGGGGGGCCTCGTGACCCGGCCGGCGCCCGGCCCCGACAAGGACCGCCCCGGGGCGGAGCACGCCGGTACTCCCGTCCAGGCCCGCGGCTCGCGCCCGCACCGCATCACCATCGGCGTCTACGACCACGACCTGCACGACGCCCGCCGGCTCACCCTGCGCGACCGCTTCGAGGCGGACATCCCCGCCCACGAGAGCATCGCCATCGCCACCGGCGGCACCCGTCCCGCCCTCGTCGTCCTCAACGACGGTGACCTCACCTACGCCAAGATCCGCTTCGACGCCGACTCCCTGGACACCCTGCGCGCCCGGCTGTCCGGTCTGCCCGACCCCCTCACCCGCGCGGTGGTGTGGAACGCGCTCAGGGACGCCGTCCGCGACGGCGAGCTGCCCGCCGGCGACTTCCTGGACATCGCCCGCGCCCACCTCCCGCACGAGACCGACCTCGCCCTCGTCCAGGGCGTCCTCGCCTTCGCCTCCGTCCACATCGCCGGCCGCTACCTCACCCCCGACCAGCGGCCGGCCGCGCTGGCCACCCTCACCGAGCTGTGCCGCGACCTCATCCGGCGCACCGAGGACGGCGACCACCCCGGTCTGCGTCTGATCGCCGTGCGGCACCGCATCGACACCGCCGCCCACCCCGACACCATCGCCGCCTGGCTCGCCGACGGCACCGTCCCCGGCGGTCCCGAACTCGACCCCGAGCTGCGCTGGCGGGTCCTCGCCCGCCTCGCCGTGCTCGGCGCCACCGACGAGGCCGCCATCGCCGCCGAACTCGCCCGCGACCCCAGCGCCACCGGCCAGGAGGGCGCCGCCCGCTGCCGTGCCGCCCTGCCCGACGAGGACGCCAAGGCCCGCGCCTGGGACGCCATGTTCGGCTCCGACGACCTGTCCAACTACCTGTTCACCGCCACCGCCCAGGGCTTCTGGCAGCCCGAACAGGCCGATCTCGTACGGCCCTACGTGTCCCGCTACTTCAAGGACGCCGTGGCCGTCGCCGCCCGCCGGGGCCCCGCCATCGCCGAGGCCGCCGGACGCTGGGCCTTCCCCGCCCACGCGGTCGACGCCGAGACCCTGAAGCTCGGCGAGAAGTGCCTGCGCAAGGCCGACCCGATCCCCGCACTGCGCCGCAAGCTCGTCGACCAGCTCGACGACCTGGCCCGCGCCCTGCGCGTACAGCAGAAGTAGGTCCGGCGGAAGCGGCCCGGCGGCCGAGAACACCCCTCGAAGGCGGACTTACCCCCTTCGAGGGGTATTCACCGGGCTTTTCGGGCGCCGCAGCCCACTCCCGTCCAAGCTGGACCCTCCCGCGCACCGCGCCCCGGAGGACAGTCCATGAGCACCCCGCCCCGCGACCTCGTCGGCGTCGGCATCGGCCCCTTCAACCTCTCCCTCGCCGCCCTCGCCCACTCCCTCCCCGGACTGAGCACCGCCTTCTACGACCAGAACCCCCGCTTCACCTGGCACCCCGGCCTGCTCCTCGACGACGCCACCGTCCAGGTGCCCTTCCTCGCGGACCTCGTCACCCTCGCCGACCCCACCAGCCCCTGGACCTTCCTCAACCACCTCAGGGCCCGCGAGCGCCTCTACCCGTTCTACTTCGCCGAGCACTTCCACATCCGCCGCACCGAGTACGACGCCTACTGCCGCTGGGTCGCCGACCGCCTCCCCGCGCTCCACTTCGGCCACCACGTCGACACCGTCCGCTGGAGTCCCGAACGCGCCCTGTTCGAGGTCGACCTCACCCGGCTCGGCCCGGACGGACAGGCCGCCTCCGCCGGCCGGGTCCACGCCCGCCACCTCGTCCTCGGCGTCGGCACCGAGCCCCGGGTGCCCGAGCCGCTGCGGTCCCTCGCCGACGCTCCCGGCGTCCCCGTGATCCACTCCGACGACTACCTCACCCACCGCGACACCCTCCTCGCCGCCGGCCACATCACCGTCGTCGGCACCGGGCAGTCGGGCGCGGAGGTCTTCCTCGACCTGCTGCGCCACCGGCCCGTCGGACGGGAACGCCTCCACTGGATCGGCCGCACCGGCGCGTTCGCCCCCATGGAGTACTCCAGACTCGGCCTGGAGCACTTCACCCCCGACCACACCCGCTACTTCCACGCCCTGCCCGAACCCGTCCGCGACCGGCTCGTCCCCGCCCAGTGGCAGCTCCACAAGGCCATCGACGCCGGCACCGTCGCCGCCATCCACGACGAGCTCTACCGGCGCACCCTCCACGGCGGCTGGCCCGACACCGTCCTCACCCCCGCCGTCCACGTCCGCACCGCCGGACGCCTCGGCCCCGCCCGTTTCGAGCTCCACCTCGAACACACCGTGCAGCACACCCGCACCCGTCTCACCACCGACGCCGTCGTCCTCGCCACCGGCCACCGCCCGCGCCCCCTCGACCACCTCCTCGCGTCCCTCGACCCCCACCTGCGCCGCGACCACGCCGGCCGGCCCCGCGTCGACGCGCACTTCCGCCTCGACCTGGACCCCGCCGTCACCGGCAGCGTGTACGTCCAGAACGCCGAACTCCACACCCACGGCGTGGGCGCCCCCGACCTCGGGCTCGCCGCCTGGCGCAGCGCCACGATCCTCAACCACCTCACCGGCCGCCAGGCCTACCCCCAGCCCGCCCGCACCGCCTTCACCACCTTCGGCCTCCACCCCGGAACGCCACAGGTCCCGCCCGCCCGGCGAGCCGTACGGCTCACCCCACTGGCGGACGGGACCTGACCATCACCCTTACGGAGGAACGGGGATCAGAACACCGGCGTACCGTCCCGCGTCAGCCTCCAGTCGACGGACGCGAAGTCCTCCGGGTCCAGCACACCCTTCGCCGTCACCCACTCCGCGATCCGGGTCCGGATCTCCGTCGACTCCGCCCACAGCTCCTTCGCCGACGCCACGTGCGGGAACGCGCCGCCGCCGTTGGCGCGGTAGTTGTTCACCGCGAACACGAACTGCGCCGCGTCGTCCAGCGGGGCGCCGCCGAACGTGACGTTCCTGATGCGCGAACCCGCCGGCTGCGCGATGTCGATGTCGTAGGCGAGCCCCGAGACGTAGTCGTAGTTGTAGTCCGGGCGGCCGCCCGCGTTGGTCAGCTTCGCCACGTCCACCGCCGCACCGGCCGCGGTCTGCACGAAGTACTCCGCCGAGTACTCCAGGTACGCCCGCACCTGCGCGCCCGTCATCAGCTTCGCCACCAGCGTGTTGTCGTACACGTACAGGCTCGACAGGTCCCGGATCGTCACCTCGCCCGCCGGGATCTCGGAGGTCCGCGAGAACGGCGACGCCTGCGACAGCACCGGCAGCGACGCGTACTCGGTGCCCGCGAGGGCCGCCCTGACCACGTCCTCCTGCACCTTGCTGATCAGGTCGATGATCGGCGCGTCCTTGTAGCGCGCCTCCACCGTCGTCAGCGTCTCGGTCGCCGACCCCACCACCTGATTGACGTACTCCACGACCTGCGCGTGCTCGTCGCGCAGCAGCCGGGTGATCCTCGGGTCGTCCTCCACCGTCGCCGCGTCCCGCAGCGACGCCTTCACCGACTCCACCCGCCACCGGCCCCGCTCGAAGGCCAGCTCGAAGTCGAACAGTGTCAGCCGCTCCGCGTAGCACAGCGGCTCCGACAGCACGACCTCCCTGCCGGTCTCCTCGTTGGCGACCCGCAGCTCCGCGATCTCCTGGTGCGCGTGCCCCACCAGGATCGCGTCGATCCCCGGCACCTGCCGCGCCACGTTCGCTGCCGCGTTCTCCACGTACGGCAGCTGGTCACCGTACGACGACGTGCCCGAGGAACCCGAGTGTGCCGACACCACCACCACGTCCGCGCCCATCGACCGCAGCTTCGGCACCCACTTCGCCGCCTGCTCCTCAAGACCAGGGAACGTCAACTTGCCCTGTACATACGCCTTGTCCCAGATCGCGATGCCGGGGTTGGTCAGCCCGAGGACCGCCACCTTCACCGGGGGAGCGCCCTTCACGTGGAACTTCTTGATGAAGTACGGCGGGAAGGCCGGCTTCAGCGTCTTCGCGTCCAGCGCGTTGGCGCCCAGCAGCGGGAAGTCGCACTGCTCCTCGAACTTCCGCAGCGTCTCGATGCCGTAGTTGAACTCGTGGTTGCCGAGCGCCACCGCGTCGTACCCGATGGCGTTCATCGCCTGTGCCATCGGGTGCACCGGACCGCCCTCGGCGGTGATCGGGTCGACCTTCGCGAAGTAGTACGTCAGCGGGGTGCCCTGGATGGTGTCGCCCGCGTCCAGCAGCAGCGTGTTGCGCCGGCCCTTCTCCTCGCGCACCTGGTCCACCAGCGTCGACACCCGAGCCAGGCCCTGCGCGTTGCCGGCCGCGTCCGTGTACTCGGCGTCCTTGAAGTAGTCCCAGTTGAAGACGTGACCGTGCAGGTCGGTCGTGCCCATCACGGTCAGCGCGTACCGCTTCACCGGCTTCCTCCCCCGTCCCGCCCCGGCGGCCTCGGCCGCGGGGACCGCCGCCGTACCCGCCAGCGCCACCCCCGCCCCCGTCACGGCGGACCTCTTCAAGAACTTCCGGCGGTTCAACGGCATGTCAGGCTCTCCTCGGACAACAACGGAACAACGCGCGTAGATTCGCCCGATGATTCTGACCTGAACACGCCCACGCGGAACAGACCTCCCAGGTTGCGATCCGGTGTCCCGCGCCCTCCCCGCACCCGTACGACCGGTGACACAGTGGGACGTATGACCACCCCTCACCCGTACGGCACACCCGGCGCCCCCCATCTCGCCGTCCGCGGCGAGGCCCACCTCGAAACCGCCCCCGACCTCGCCCGCATCGCCGTCACCCGCACCGCGCGCGGCCGTGACCGGCGCACCACCCTCGACGACCTCACCCGCCGCACCACGGAAGCCCTCGACCTGCTCAGGTCCTACGGCGACGCCGTCGAGCACCTCGAGACCGGCGCCCTCACCGTCACCCCGGAACTCAGCCCCCACGGCCGGGGCGAACGCGTCCGCGCCCACCACGGCACCGTCCAGCTCACCGCCGACCTGGCCGACTTCGCCGCCCTCGGCGCACTCGTCACCCGTCTGGCCGACCTCGACCTCACCCGTGTCGACGGCCCCTGGTGGAGCCTCCGTCCGGGTTCCCCCGCCCACCGCGAGGCGCGGCGACTGGCGGTGCACGACGCCGTCCGGCGCGCTCGCGAATACGCCGAGGCGCTCGGCACCACCCTCGCCGCCCTCATCGAACTCACCGACGCCGCGGCGGGACCCGAACCCTTCCCCCGGGCCCGCTCCATGGCGTTCGCCGCGGCCGCCGAGGACGCCCCGCCCCCGCCCCTCGACCTCGAACCCCGGCGGCAGTACGTCCACGCCGAGGTCGGCGCACGCTTCACGCTCCAGCCGCCCCGGCTGTAGAACCGGCATTCATGGAACCGGTATTCGAAAACCGAGGGCGCACATGCTCATCGGAGCGACCCGGTGCACAATTCAACACTTGTCAACAACCCTTCATTCACTGGCCGTTGAGTCGTCACACGCCACCAGGTCGCTACCGGCCGGTAAGCCCTAGGCTCGAAACATGCGCCGAGCGAAGATCGTCTGCACCCTGGGCCCTGCCACCGACAGCTACGACCGGATCAAAGCCCTGGTCGATGCCGGAATGGACGTCGCCCGATTCAACCTCAGCCACGGCGAGCACGCCGAGCACGAGGAGCGCTACCGACGGGTGCGGAAAGCCGCCGACGAGACCGGCCGCAGCGTCGGCCTCCTCGCCGACCTTCAAGGCCCGAAAATCCGCCTCGGCCGCTTCGTCGAAGGTCCCGTACTCCTTGAACGCGGGGACACCTTCACCATCACCGTCGAGGAGGGCACCGAAGGCGACCGCGACATCTGCGGCACCACCTACGCCGGCCTCGCCGACGACGTCACCACCGGCGAGCGCATCCTCGTCGACGACGGCAGGGTCACCCTCGAAGTCACCGCCGTCGACGGCCCCCGCGTCCGCACCACCGTCGTCGAGGGCGGCATGGTCTCCGACCACAAGGGCCTCAACCTCCCCGGCGTCGCCGTCTCCGTCCCCGCGCTCTCCAAGAAGGACGAGGACGACCTGCGCTGGGCGCTGCGCACCGGCTTCGACGTGATCGCCCTGTCCTTCGTCCGCAGCGGGCGCGACATCAAGGAGGTCCACCGGATCATGGACGAGGAGGGCCGCCGCCTCCCCGTCATCGCCAAGGTCGAGAAGCCGCAGGCCGTCGAGAACATCGACGACATCGTCGCCGCCTTCGACGGCATCATGGTCGCCCGCGGCGACCTCGGCGTCGAGATGCCCCTCGAACAGGTGCCGATCGTCCAGAAGCGCGCGATCAAGCTCGCCAAGCGCAACGCCAAGCCGGTCATCGTCGCCACCCAGATGCTCGACTCGATGATCGACAACGCCCGTCCCACCCGCGCGGAGGCCTCCGACGTCGCCAACGCCGTCATCGACGGCACCGACGCCGTCATGCTCTCCGGCGAGACCAGCGTCGGCAAACACGCCGTCGAGACCGTGCGCACCATGGCCCGCATCGTGGAAGCCGCCGAGGAGGACATCCTCGCCAAGGGCCTCCCGCCCCTCACCGAGCGCAACAAGCCCCGCACCCAGGGCGGCGCGGTCGCCCGCGCGGCGGCGGAGATGGGCGACTTCCTCGGCGCCCGCTTCCTGGTCGCCTTCACCCAGTCCGGTGACACCGCCCGCCGTCTCTCCCGCTACCGCAGCCCCATCCCCCTCCTCGCCTTCACCCCCGACCCGGCCACCCGCTCCCAGCTCACCCTCACCTGGGGCGTGGAGACCTTCCTCGGCCCCCACGTGGACACGACGGACGCGATGGTCGACCAGGTCGACGAGCTGCTCCTGAAGTACGCCCGCTGCGAGAAGGGCGACACGGTCGTCATCACGGCGGGCTCCCCGCCGGGGGTCTCCGGCTCGACGAACATGGTCCGCGTCCACCACATCGGCGAGGACGACAGCCCCAGGTAGCCGGGGCGGCCGGGGCGCGCAAGCGGGAAGGACGGAAAAAGCGGATGTTCACCGAAAAGGTGGACATCCGCTCTCAAATGGTGACCTTGGATATCAAGGAAAAGTACCCCGGGTCGGATTCGAACCGACGCTGGATGGTGTTTGAGACCATTGCCTCTACCGCTGGGCTACCGGGGCGCCCTGTAAAACAAAGGTCGACGGTCACCCGCCGTGCCCCCACCTTATCGCAGCTGGGTACGCTCTTGTCAGCAGTACCGGCCTGCCCCGCACCAAGGAGCCCACGTGAGCGCCCCCGAGTCGCCCCAGCCCGTAGACGTGCCCGATGACGACAAGTCGCACGTGCCTCCGATGACGACCCGTGTCGTGATCGCCGAGGACGAGGCCCTGATCCGGCTCGACCTCAAAGAGATGCTGGAGGAGGAGGGGTACTCCGTCGTCGGTGAGGCCGGTGACGGTGAGCAGGCCGTGGAGCTGGCGCGCGAGCACCGGCCCGACCTGGTGATCCTCGATGTGAAGATGCCGAAGCTGGACGGCATCTCCGCGGCGGAGAAGATCGCCGAGGAGAGCATCGCCCCGGTGCTGATGCTGACCGCGTTCTCGCAGCGTGACCTGGTGGAGCGGGCGCGGGACGCGGGCGCGATGGCGTACCTGGTGAAGCCGTTCAGCAAGAGCGACGTGGTGCCCGCGATCGAGATGGCGGTGTCGCGGTTCACGGAGCTGAAGGAGCTGGAGCGCGAGGTCGCCGACCTGAGCCTGCGGCTGGAGACGCGGAAGCTGGTGGACCGGGCGAAGTCGGTGCTGCAGACGCAGTACGGGCTGAGCGAGCCGGCGGCGTTCCGGTGGATCCAGAAGACGTCGATGGACCGGCGGATGTCGATGCAGCAGGTGGCGCAGGCGGTCATCGACGACGCCGAGGAGAAGAAGGCGTCGAAGGGCTAGCACCGCCCGTGTACGGCAGGAGGCCCGCGCTCCCCGCTCGGCAGGGGGGGGCGCGGGCCTCGTCGTGCGGATCAGTCCTCGCCGAGGTAGGCCTTGCGGACCGACTCGTCGTGGAGGAGGTCCTGACCGGTGCCGGAGAGGACGATGTTGCCGGTTTCCATGACGTGACCGTGGTCGGCCAGGGAGAGGGCGGCCTGGGCGTTCTGCTCGACGAGCAGGATGGTGGTGCCCTGGGACTTCAGGTCGGAGATGGTCGCCATGATCTTCTGCATCATGATCGGCGAGAGGCCCATGGAGGGCTCGTCGAGCATGAGGAGCTGGGGCTGGGACATCAGCGCCCTGCCCATGGCGAGCATCTGCTGCTCTCCGCCGGAGAGGGTTCCGGCGGCCTGCTTGCGGCGTTCCCCGAGGATGGGGAAGAGGTCGTAGGCGCGCTGGATGTCCTTCTCGATGCCCGCCTTGTCGCTGCGGAGGAAGGCGCCGAGGCGGAGGTTGTCCTCGATCGTCATGCGGGGGAAGATGTGCCGCCCCTCGGGGGAGTGGGCGAGCCCGAGGGAGACGATCTTGTGGGCGGGGATCTTCTTGAGCGACTTGCCGTTGAACTTGATCTGGCCGCCGACGGGCTTGAGGAGCCCGGAGAGCGTGCGCAGGGTGGTGGTCTTGCCGGCGCCGTTGGTGCCGATGAGGGTGACCACTTCGCCGGCGTCGACGCTGAAGGAGATGCCCTTGACGGCCTGGATCTTGCCGTAGGCGACTTTGAGGTCCTCGACTTCGAGGAGTGCGGTCATCGGTCGTTCTCCTTGCCGGGCGCGGCGTCCGTGGCGGCCTCGGCCTCCGTCTCGGCCGCGGCTTCGGCGGCCTCGACTTCGGCGGCTTCGGCGGCGCCGGGGTCGTTCTCCATGGGTTCACCGATGTAGGCGGCGATGACGCGCTCGTCGCCCTGGACGGTGGCCGGGTCGCCCTCGACGAGCTTCTGGCCCTGGACGAGGACGGCGACGCGGTCGCAGAGGTTGAAGATGAACCGCATGTCGTGCTCGATCACGAGGACGGCGATGCCCTGGTCGCGGATGGCGAAGATGAGCTCCTCGGCCGCCCGGGTCTCCTGGGGGTTCATACCGGCGGTGGGCTCGTCGAGGAGCAGCAGACCGGGTTCGCTGGCGAGGGCGCGGGCGATCTCGAGCTTGCGCTGTTCGCCGTAGGGGAGGTTGCGCGAGAGGTGATCGGCCTTCGCGGCGAGGCCGACGAACTCCAGGAGTTCCATGGCCCGTTCGCGGGAGGCCGCCTCCGCCCGGTGGAAGCCGGGTCCGCGCAGGACGGCCGACCAGAAGCCCTCCTTGGTCCGCGTGTGGCGGCCGACGAGGACGTTCTCCAGGACGGTCATGTTGGCGAAGAGCCGGATGTTCTGGAACGTCCGGGCGATGCCGGCGGCGGTGACCTTGAAGGGCTTGGGCGGCAGGACCTTGTCCTTGTAGCGGACCTCGCCCTCGGTCGGGATGTAGAGACCGGTCAGGCAGTTGAAGAAGGTGGTCTTGCCGGCGCCGTTGGGGCCGATGAGGCCGACGATCTCGCCGCTGCGGACGGTGAGGTCGACGTCGCGGACGGCGGTGAGTCCGCCGAAGCGCATCGTGACGCCGCGTGCGTCGAGGACGGTCTCACCGGGGGCGGGTGCGCCCGGAGCGGTGTCCTTGGTGGTGGTGTCGGTGGTCATGGTGGTCAGGCCCCTGTCTTGCTCAGGACTGCGGGCGCGTCGTCCTCGTGGAACTCCAGCTGGCGGCGGCGGTTGGGGATGAGGCCCTCGGGGCGGAAGCGCATCAGCAGGACGAGTGCGAGACCGAAGGCGAGGAGCTGGTAGTCGCCGAGGAACTGGAGCTTGTTGGGGATCAGGAAGAGCAGCGCGGCTCCGATGAGGGGTCCGGCGATGGTGCCCATGCCGCCGAGGACGACTGCGGCGAGCAGGAAGGCGGAGTTGGGCGGGGTGGTGCCGGCGAACAGGTACTGCTCGGGGGTCACGGTGTAGGTGACGTGTGCCTGGACGGTTCCGGCGAGGCCGGCGAGGGTGGCGCCGACGGCGAAGGCGATGAGCTTGACCCGGAAGCCGTTGATGCCCATGGCGAGCGCCGCGGTCTCGTCCTCGCGGATGGCGACCCAGGCGCGGCCGATGCGGGAGTCGCCGCTGCGCCGGAAGACGAGGACGACGACGGCCGTGATGAGCAGCATCAGGAAGAAGTAGTTGGCGAACCGGCCGATGGTGAAGCCGGCGATGTCGTGCTGGACGCCGAGGTCGAAGCCGAGGATCTTCAGGTCCGGGATGGACGCGATGCCGTTGGAGCCGTTGGTGAGGTCCGGTCCGGAGGTGCCGTCGGTGTTGTTGGCCGCGATCCGGAAGATCTCACCGAATCCGAGGGTGACGATGGCGAGGTAGTCGCCGCGCAGGCGCAGCGTCGGGGCGCCGATGAGGACGCCGAAGACGAGGGAGGCGACGGCCCCGACGAGCACGGCGGCCCAGAAGGGGAAGTGGACGCCGAACGGCGAGCTGGGGGACCCGGAGACGAGTGCGGCCGCGTAGGCGCCGACGCCGAGGAAGGCGACGTATCCGAGGTCGAGCAGGCCGGCGAGTCCGACGACGATGTTCAGACCGAGGGCGACCGTGGCGAAGATGAGGATGTAGACGCCGAGGGTGGCGTACTGGTCGTCGGTCTGGGTGAAGGGGAAGCAGGCCGCCGCGACGAAGGCGCCGCAGACGGTGATGTTCGTGTGCCGCGCGGTGATCTGCGAGGCGTGGGCGATCAGCCCGGAGCGGTTGAGGGCGGCGAACGCGAAGCCGGCGGTGATCAGGAAGCCGACGAAGAGTTCGTCGTACTCGGTGCCGATGCCGTAGGTGAAGACGACCAGGGCGAGTGCCAGGACCGCGACGATGATCAGGATCTCGGCGTAGGACGGCAGGGCGCGCACGGGGCGCGGGCTGCCGGAGGCGAACGCCGCCCGGAGGACGGCCATGTTGTGGCCGGCCCTGTGCTTGAACTGCTCCCAGCCGGTGTCGTCCGGGTCGAAGGGATCGGGTTCGGGCCGCTCGAAGGGGAGGGCGAGGGCGCCGAGGAGGGCGATCAGCGTGGCGACGGCGACGACGTAGCCGCCGGGTTCGAGGTTGACGAGGCCGCCGAGCTGGAAGCTGATCGCGAGGATCGTGTACCAGGCGGTGGCGAAGGTGCCGAGTGCGGCGTACTTGACGGCCGCGTCGGCGCCGGCCGGGGTGAGCCAGCCCAGTCCCTTGACGCCGTAGGAGGCGAGTCCGAACAGGGTGGCGAGTGCGCCGCCGATGAGGACGAGGACCTGGAGTCCGCCCGGGTAGCCGTAGAAGGTGAGGTCGCCGGGGAACTCGGCGGTCCAGGTCCACGCGAGGAAGGTGGAGACGACGGTGAGGACGCTGCCGCCGGTGGCGAGGGCCCGGCCGATGTGCGGGGGTATGCCGATGAGGCCGGTGGAAGCGTTCGCGGTGGGGGCGGCCGCGGTGGTCGAAGCGGTGGTCTGTGTGGTCATCGGTGTCACGCCCTGTCCGCGACGCGCTCGCCGAGCAGGCCCTGTGGCCTGAACAGGAGTACGAGGATGAGGAGGATGAAGGCCCAGACGTCGGCCCAGGACTGGCTGCCGAACTTGTCCAGCCCCGGGATGTCGGCGATGTAGGCGGTGGCCAGGGTTTCGGCGACGCCGAGGACCACACCGCCGATCATGGCGCCGTAGATGTTGCCGATGCCGCCGAGGACTGCCGCGGTGAAGGCCTTGAGACCGAGGATGAAGCCCATCTTGAAGTCGATCTGGCCGTACTTGAGGCCGCTGGCGACGCCTCCGACGGCGGCGAAGACGGCGCCGAGGGCGAAGGCGATCACGATGATGCGGTCGGTGTTGACGCCCATCAGCTTCGCGGTGTCCGGGTCCTGCGCGGTGGCCTGCATGCCGCGCCCGGTGCGGGTGCGCATCACGAAGTAGGCGAGGATGCCCATGCTGATGGGGGCGGCGACGAGGAGGAAGATGTCGCCGGTCTGGATGGTGGCGCCGCCGATGGTGAAGGGGCCGCCTTCGATCTGCGGGAAGGGCAGCTTGGACTTCGCCTCGGGGTAGAAGGCCCAGACGGCCTGCTGGAGCGCGAGGGAGAGTCCGATGGCGGTGATGAGCGGGGCCAGGCGGGGCGCGCCGCGCAGGGGGCGGTAGGCGAACCGTTCCGCTCCGATGGCGACCAGGACCGAGACGATCACGGCGCCGATCAGCATCAGGGGCAGCGCGACCCAGATGGAGGTGCCGTCGGGCAAGACGTACAGATGTACGGTGAGGGCGCCGAAGGCGCCGACCATGAATATCTCGCCGTGGGCGAAGTTGATGAGCTGGACGATGCCATAGACCATTGTGTAGCCGATGGCGACCAGGCCGTACATGGATCCCAGTAGCAGGCCGTTGACCAGCTGCTGCGGCAGTTCGTTCACCGCATGTCCTCCGAGACTTTCGGAATGTTCGACGGATGGGGCCGGATGCGAGTGCGCGCGGGGCGCCAGTGGAACAGCGCCCCGCGCGGCTCGTGGAGTGGTGCGGGCGGGGGTCAGCCGGTGAAGGTGCCCGACCTCACCGTGGCCCAGGCGCCGTCCTTGACGGTGTACACGGTGAGCTGCTTGTTGGTGGCGTCACCGAACTCGTCGAAGGAGACCTTGCCGGTCACTCCGTCGAAGGAGACGTTCTGCATGGCGTCGACGACCTTGGAGCGGGCGTCGTCGGGGAGCTTCCCGTCGTTGTCGTCGACGACCTTCTTGACGGCCTCGATGATCGCCCAGGCGGAGTCGTAGGAGTAGCCGCCGTACGCCTCGAAGGCCTCCTTGTATCCGGCGTCCTTGTAGTTGGCGACGAATTCCTTGGCGGAGGGGAGCGTCTCGACGGGCGCGCCGACGGAGGTGGCGAGGTCGCCCGTGCCCGCGCTGGCGGCCAGCTTGATGAAGTCGGCGCTGTAGATGCCGTCACCGCCGACCAGCGGGATCTTGGCGCCGGCTTCCTTGATCTGCTTGCTCAGCGGACCGGCCTGCGGGTACTCGCCGCCGTAGTAGACGACGTCGGCGCCGGAGTTCTTGACCTTGGTGGCGACGGCGTTGAAGTCCTTGCTGTCGGGGTTGATGTGCTCGGTGCCGACGACCTGGCCGCCGAGCTTCTTGAACTCCTCGGTGAAGGTGGCGGCGAGGCCGGCGCCGTAGGTCTTCTTGTCGTCGATGACGAAGACCTTCTTCTTCTTGGCGTCGTTGTAGACGTACTGCGCGGCGAACGGGCCCTGGATGGCGTCCGTGGTCGCGGTGCGGAAGTACGACTTGTACGGCCGGACCTTGTTGGTCTGCCAGTCCACGCCCTGGGTGAGGGCGGGGTTGGTGTTGGCGGGGGAGACCTCGACCAGCTTGGCCGTGTCGAAGACCTTCTGCATGGACTCGCCGACGGAGGAGTTCAGCGGGCCGACGACGCCGAGGACGTCGTCGTTGGCGACGAGCTTGGTGGCGTTCTGCTGGCCGACGGAGGCCTGGCCCTGGTCGTCGAGGGCTTCGATCTTGAAGGTGATGCCCTCGACGTACTTCTCCTTGTTGGCGGTCTTGGCCGCGAGGTCCACGGAGTTCTTGATGCCGAGGCCCAGCGCGGACAGGTCGCCGGTCAGTGGCGCGTCGACGCCGATGACCACGGTGGTGCCACCGTTGCCGGAGTCCGAGCTGCCGCCGCCGTCCTCGTCGCGTGAGCCGCAGGCGGTGAGGGTGAGTGCACCCGCCGCCAGGGCGGCGGTGATGGCGATGAGCGAACGTTGACGCACGATCCAGTCCTTTCCCCTGACAGCCGCTTCCCGGTGGAAACGGCCGAGTCGAGCGCTGGGCCGACGTGTGAATCGGGCGGCGCGGTGACTGGCCGTGACTCTAAGCGGGGGTGGGGAATGTGGAGGAGACTCTGGCCAAGGCTGTGACGCTCTTGTTATGACACGACGTATTGCAGAGCGGTACTGAGTGGGGGGAACGGAGGAATTCTCGCCGTTTTGCCCTGTCCGGATGGTGAGAAACCGCAGGACCCGGCCGGATCCGTTCAGGTGTATCAGGCGTTTTGGTGATTACCCGAAGTCGTTGCTGCAGGCTACTTGCAGGGCGCGGGAGAGGTCCTGTGCGTACCGTGACCCGAGGATGAAGCTGTGCTTCTGGATTGCGCGCGTATTACGCAAAGTTACGTCCAGGAAAGGGAGTCCGGCGTTCCGTGGCACTTTTCCGCATTCGGTCACCCGTGTGGTGATCGTGATCTTGCGGGGGGATCCTGCTTTTGTCCGAAAAGGTGTGCGTGGACTGGAGGACGCGGAGAGCCCCGCGTACGGCTGCGATATCCGGGTGACGGTAACCGGATGATCGGATTCCACGGTCACCTCCACGTCGAAGGAGAAACTCCGCGGGCCGGTCGCGGCGCCCGCCGCCCGCGGGTCCAGGTACTCGACGGCGGTCACCTGGCTCGGGTACGGCGGTGGAGGCGGCGGCTCCGGCCGGGGCCGGGTGACGTAGAGACAGCCGCCGCCCGTGAGTACGGCGGTGGCGAGGAGCGTGCCCAGCACGGCCCTGCGGTGCCGCTCGAAGTGCTGCGCCACGAGCCCGCGTCGAGGACGGGGCGCGGAGAGGACGGCCCGGGCGTGAGTGCCCTCGCCCGGCTCCACCGGACCGACCCCGCTCACCGCCAGGGCCCCTTGCCCGGCCCGCCGGCGCGGTACCACTCGGCGCAGCCCTCGCGCGCCTCACGGTCGATCGACCGACCGGGATCCGCCGCTCCTCGGCGCTCGGCGGCCCGGGCGGAATCGACCACCTCGCGCAGGATGTCGTACTGCCCGCCGGACAGCCCCATGGACTGGTAGTCGCCGTAGGTACGGCCGTTCAGCACCTGGCGCGCCCAGTGGCCGACGAGCTTCGTGCACAGGTCCTCGTCGGACGTCACTCGCGGTGACGGCGACGTCGTGCGCCCGCCGTCCGTCCCGGCCGGGGACGCCCGGCCCGCGGGGCCGGAACCCGTCGCACCGCAGCCGGTCACCGTCGAGCCCGCCAGGAGCACGGCCGCGAAGGACGCGACCAACGCCCGAGAGGTGCCTCCCCGTCCCATGCCCGCACCGTAGGGCGGCCACCGCCCCACGGCAACGGGGATGCGGAGCGGACGCCCTCCGCATCCCCGACGGCCGTCAGCCCGCCGCCTGTTCCCCCTCGCCGGGCCGGACGTCCCGCAGCAGGCAGGTCAGGCGCGCGGTGCACACCCGCTTGTCCGCCTCGTCGGTGATGACGATCTCGTACGTCGCCGTGGACCGCCCCCGGTGCACCGGAGTGGCGACGCCGGTGACCAGGCCGGAGCGGACGCCGCGGTGATGCGTGCAGTTGAGGTCGACGCCGACCGCGATCCTGGAGCTGCCGCCGTGCAGCATCGACCCCACCGACCCCAGCGTCTCCGCCAGTACGGCGGACGCGCCGCCGTGCAGCAGCCCGTACGGCTGGGTGTTGCCCTCCACCGGCATCGTCCCGACGACCCGCTCCGCCGACGCCTCCAGGATCTGCACGCCCATGCGCGTGCCCAGGTGACCCGCCGAGAACAGCGCCGGCAGGTCCACGCCGAGCGCGGCGTACTCGTCGATGACCTCCTGCGGGAACGTCACCTGCTGCTGCTCTCCCATGGGCCCGGCTCCTTCGTCGTGCGTCGGTACGGCTGTCTGCTGAGCGAACGCTCAGTCGGTCGCCGATTGTTCCAGACGCACCACGACGGACTTGCTGGCCGGGGTGTTGCTGGTGTCCGCGGTGGCGTCCAGCGGCACCAGGACGTTGGTCTCCGGGTAGTACGCCGCCGCGCACCCCCGCGCCGTCGGATAGTGCACGACGCGGAACCCGGGCGCCCTGCGCTCCACACCGTCCTTCCACTCGCCGACCAGATCGACGTAGGCGCCGTCCGCCAGCCGCAGCTCCCGCGCGTCCTCCGGGTTGACCAGGACCACCCGGCGGCCGTTCCTGATGCCCCGGTAGCGGTCGTCGAGACCGTAGATCGTGGTGTTGTACTGGTCGTGCGAGCGCAGCGTCTGCAGCAGCAGCCGGCCCTTGGGCAGCTCGGGGAACTCCACCGGCGCGGCGGTGAAGTTGGCCTTGCCGGTGGCGGTGGGGAAGCGGCGCTCGTCGCGCGGGGCGTGCGGCAGCGCGAACCCCCCGGGACGCGCCACGCGCGCGTTGAAGTCCTCGAAACCGGGGATCACCCGCGCGATGCGGTCGCGGATCGTCGCGTAGTCCTTCTCGAACTCCTCCCACGGCACCGTGTCGTCCTCGCCGAGCACACGGCGGGCCAGCCGGCACACGATGGCCGGCTCCGACAGCAGCCGCCCGCTCGCCGGCTCCAGGCGTCCGCGCGAGGCGTGCACCATGCCCATGGAGTCCTCGACCGTCACGAACTGCTCGCCGCCGCCCTGGACATCGCGCTCGGTGCGGCCGAGCGTCGGCAGGATCAGGGCACGCGCGCCCGTGACGGTGTGCGAGCGGTTCAGCTTGGTCGACACGTGCACCGTCAGCCGCGCCCGGCGCATCGCGGCCTCGGTGACCTCCGTGTCGGGGGAGGCGGAGACGAAGTTGCCGCCCATGGCGAAGAAGACCTTCGCCTTGCCGTCGCGCAGCGCCCGGATGGCCCGTACGACGTCGAAACCGTGCTCGCGCGGGGGCGCGAAGCCGAACTCCTTCTCCAGGGCGTCCAGGAACGCGGGCGCGGGCCGCTCGAAGATGCCCATGGTGCGGTCGCCCTGCACGTTGGAGTGACCGCGCACCGGGCAGACTCCCGCACCCGGGCGGCCGATGTTGCCGCGCAGCAGGAGGAAGTTGACGACCTCGCGGATGATCGGCACCGAGTGCTTGTGCTGGGTGAGCCCCATCGCCCAGCAGACGATGACGCGCTTCGATTCGAGGACCATCCGCAGACACCGCTCGATGTCCCCGCGCGGGAGGCCGGTCGCGGTGAGCGTCCCGTCCCAGTCGGCGGCGCGCGCGGCCTCGGCGAACTCCTCGTAGCCGTGCGTGTGCTCGCGCACGAACTCCTCGTCGACCGCGCCGGGCGTCTCCAGGATCAGCTTGTTGAGGAGGCGGAACAGGGCCTGGTCGCCGCCGATGCGGATCTGCAGGAACAGGTCGGTCAGGGCGGCGCCGGTGGTGAGCCCCTTGGCGGTCTGCGGGTTCTTGAAGCGCTCCAGGCCCGCCTCGGGCAGCGGATTGACGCTGACGATCCGCGCGCCGTTCGCCTTGGCCTTCTCCAGGGCGGACAGCATGCGCGGATGGTTGGTGCCGGGGTTCTGGCCGGCGACGATGATCAGGTCGGCCTTGTGGAGGTCCTCCAGCAGGACGCTGCCCTTGCCGACGCCGATCGTCTCCGACAGGGCCGAGCCGGACGACTCGTGGCACATGTTGGAGCAGTCGGGCAGGTTGTTGGTGCCGAGCCGGCGGGCGAAGAGCTGGTAGAGGAAGGCGGCCTCGTTGCTGGTGCGCCCGGAGGTGTAGAAGACGGCCTCGTCCGGGGAGGAGAGGGCGGCGATCTCCTCGGCGACGATGTCGAAGGCCCGCTCCCAGGTGACCGGCTCGTAGTGCTCACCGCCCTCGGGCAGGTACATGGGGTGCGTCAGCCGCCCCTGCTGCCCCAGCCAGTAACCGCTGCGGCCGGACAGGTCGGCGACGGAGTGCGCGGCGAAGAACTCCGGGGTGACCCGGCGCAGGGTGGCCTCCTCGGCCACCGCCTTCGCCCCGTTCTCGCAGAACTCCGCGCGGTGCCGGTGCTCCGGCTCCGGCCAGGCGCACCCCGGGCAGTCGAAGCCGTCCTTCTGGTTCACGCTGAGCAGCGTCAATGCCGTCCGCTTCACACCCATCTGCCGCTGGGCCATCCGCAGGGTGTGACCGACCGCCGGCAGTCCCGCGGCAGCATGTTTCGGCCCGTCGACCTGCGGCGCGTCCTGAACCGGATCCCCCTTGGGCGGCTTCGCTGCCATCGCGCACTCCTGTTCCACATACACGTATGAGGTGGACCCCCGATCCTGCCACGCCCTTACGGCCCGCCCGAAGGCGGAGGACGAGGCCCGCCCTTCCAGCCCGTCCGGCGTTCGAGGACGAGGCCCGCAGGGCCGGAGGGGGGCCGGGGCACAGCCCCAGGGACAGGCAGGGGCGGAGGGGGTGAATCGACCCCACGACACACGGCCCGCCCACACTGTCAGTGCCACGTGGCAGGATCGGACACGTGGCAGACACAGCATCGAAGAAGACCGACCAGCCCCCCACCGGCCCCCGCCCCCGCCTGATGCTCATGGACGGGCACTCCCTCGCGTACCGCGCGTACTTCGCGCTGCCCGCGGAAAACTTCACCACCGCGACGGGCCAGCCGACCAACGCGATCTACGGCTTCGCGTCGATGCTGGCCAACACCCTCCGTGACGAGGCCCCCACCCACTTCGCCGTGGCCTTCGACGTCTCCCGCAAGACCTGGCGCTCGGAGGAGTTCACCGAGTACAAGGCGAACCGCTCCAAGACCCCGGACGAGTTCAAGGGCCAGGTCGAACTCATCGGCGAGCTCCTCGACGCGATGCACGCCGACCGCTTCGCCGTCGAGGGCTTCGAGGCGGACGACATCATCGCCACCCTCGCCACCCAGGCCGAGGCCGAGGGCTTCGAGGTGCTGATCGTCACCGGCGACCGCGACTCCTTCCAGCTCGTCTCCGAGCACACCACGGTGCTGTACCCGACGAAGGGCGTCTCCGAGCTGACCCGGTTCACCCCGGAGAAGGTCGTCGAGAAGTACGGCCTGACCCCCGCCCAGTACCCCGACTTCGCGGCGCTGCGCGGCGACCCGTCGGACAACCTGCCCGGCATCCCCGGCGTCGGCGAGAAGACGGCCGCGAAATGGATCAACCAGTTCGGTTCCTTCGCCGAGCTGGTCGAGCGCGTCGAGGAGGTCAAGGGCAAGGCCGGGCAGAACCTGCGCGACCACCTGGAGGCGGTCAAGCTCAACCGCCGCCTCACCGAGCTGGAGCGCGCCGTCGAGCTGCCCAAGGGCGTCCTCGACCTGGCGCGGACCGCCTACGACCGCAAGGCCGTGGCGATGATCCTGGACACCCTGGAGATCAGGAACCCGTCGCTGCGCGAGCGGCTGTTCGCCGTCGACCCGGGCGCGGAGGAGGCCGAGACCACCCCGGTCGTCGCGGAGGGCGTGGAGCTGGACGGCACGGTACTGGGCACCGGAGAGCTGACCGCCTGGCTCACCGGGCACGGCACCGGCCCGCTCGGTGTCGCCACGGTCGACACCTGGGCCCTCGGCACCGGCTCGGTCACCGAGGTCGCGCTGGCCACGGCCGCCGGACCGGCCGCCTGGTTCGACCCGTCCGAGCTGGACGAGGCCGACGAGCGGGCGCTCGCGGCCTGGCTCGCCGACGCGGCCCGCCCCAAGGTGTTCCACAACGCCAAGGGCGCGATGCGGGTCTTCGCCGAGCACGGCTGGACCATCGAGGGCGTCACCATGGACACCGCGCTCGCCGCGTACCTGGTGAAGCCGGGCCGCCGCTCCTTCGACCTGGACGCGCTGTCCCTGGAGTACCTGCACCGCGAGCTGGCGCCCGCCGCCGCGCCCGACGGCCAGCTCGCCTTCGGCGCGGACGACAGCGCCCAGGCCGAGGCGCTGATGGTGCAGGCCCGCGCCATCCTCGACCTGGGCGGGGCCTTCGAGGGCCGCCTCGAGGAAGTGGGCGCGGCGGACCTGCTCCGCGACATGGAGCTGCCCACGTCCGCGCTGCTCGCCCGCATGGAGCGGCACGGCATCGCGGCCGACCGGGACCACCTCCAGGCGATGGAGCAGATGTTCGCGGGCGCCGTGCAGCAGGCGGTGAAGGAGGCGCACGCGGCGGCGGGGCACGAGTTCAACCTGGGCTCGCCCAAGCAGCTCCAGGAGGTCCTCTTCGGCGAGCTGGCCCTGCCGAAGACGAAGAGGACGAAGACCGGCTACACCACGGACGCCGACGCCCTGGCCTGGCTCGCCACGCAGACCGACAACGAACTGCCGGTGATCATGCTCCGCCACCGTGAGCAGGCGAAGCTGCGCGTCACCGTCGAGGGCCTGATCAAGACGATCGCCGCGGACGGCCGTATCCACACCACGTTCAACCAGACCGTCGCCGCGACGGGCCGGCTGTCCTCGACGGACCCCAACCTCCAGAACATCCCGGTCCGCACGGACGAGGGCCGAGCGATCCGCCGCGGCTTCGTCGTCGGCGAGGGCTTCGAGTCGCTCCTCACCGCCGACTACAGCCAGATCGAACTGCGCGTGATGGCCCACCTCTCCGAGGACGCCGGCCTGATCGAGGCGTTCACCTCGGGCGAGGACCTGCACACCACGGCGGCGGCGCAGGTGTTCTCCGTCGAGCAGTCCGCGGTGGACGCGGAGATGCGCCGCAAGATCAAGGCGATGTCGTACGGGCTGGCGTACGGGCTGTCGGCCTTCGGCCTCTCCCAGCAGCTGAACATCGAGGCGGCGGAGGCGCGCGCCCTGATGGACGCGTACTTCGAGCGCTTCGGCGGCGTACGGGACTATCTGCGCCGGGTCGTCGACGAGGCCCGGGCGACCGGCTACACGGCGACACTCTTCGGCCGCCGCCGCTACCTGCCGGACCTCAACAGCGACAACCGCCAGCGCCGCGAGGCGGCGGAGCGCATGGCGCTGAACGCGCCGATCCAGGGCACGGCGGCGGACATCGTCAAGATCGCCATGCTGAACGTGGACCGCGCCCTGCGCGAGGCGGACCTGCGCTCCCGCACGCTCCTCCAGGTCCACGACGAAATCGTCCTCGAACTGGCCCCCGGCGAGCGCACCGCGGTGGAGGACCTGGTCCGCCGCGAAATGGCGTCCGCGGTCGAGCTCAGGGTCCCCCTGGGCGTCTCGGTGGGCGCGGGCCCGGACTGGGAGTCGGCGGCGCACTAGCCCCTACGGGGGCCCCGCCCCCGTACCCCCGCTCCTCGAACGCCGGAGGGGCTGACCCAGCCCGTCCGGGGGCGGGGGTACCCCTCTGGGAGAGCCCGAGACCGAGGCCTGCGCTTCCAGCCCGTCCGGGGAGTTTGGGGACGAGGTCTGCGCTTCCAGCCTGTCCGGCGATTGAGGACAAGGCCCGCCCAGGGCCGGGGGGGAGCCCGGGGGCGCAGCCCACGGGACCGGAAGCCTTCACTCGCGTGGCCCCTGCGGGAAAGCCCCCGCCCGCAGGGCCGGACACCATGCCATGCATGGGTATACGCATGCTTCACCGCACAGCGGCAGGCAACGCACCCCCGCGCCCCGGCGGACACACGCCGTCCCCGCCGGTCCCGGTCTTCGCGGCCTCCGCAAGCACCGCCCGCGTCCCCGCCACCCTCGCGACCGCGCTGCGCAGCGCCACGGCGGACCTCGGCCGCCGTATCGCCGCCGGCCGCCGGCGAACCGCCCGCACCCCCACCGCCGGGGTCCTCACGGTCGAGCAGCCGCCGTGGCGGCTGTGGGCCGAGCTGGCCCGCGCCTACCTCACCCTCGTGCTCACCCTGCTGCCCCGCCCCCGCCCGGTCCGCACCGTCACCGTGTTCGTCGCGGCGAGCGACACCCTCAGCGTGCGCCCGTACGGTCCGGCCGCCGCGTACCGGCGCTCGTGGGGACCCTCGTGGCCGGACGCCACACCCTGACGGCCACCGCGTACAGCGGCAGCGCGAGGACCAGCCCCGCGCCCGCCCCGAAGCACACCGTCGGAATCAGTTCCCAGGGCTTCGCGGCCGAGCCCCAGTAGGCCCACCACCGCGAGGCCCGCTGCACCGCGGCCACCACCGCGCACCCGCCGAGCAGCGCGACGGCCCACCACCGGTCCCCGGCGGACAGCACGGGCACCCCCACCGGCTCGCTCTCCGGGGCCGTCCGCCGCAGTGCCCGCACCACGAACAGCGCGATGACGACCGCGGCCACCGCCGAACCGCCGTACTGCAGGTACCAGTACAGCGGCGACCCCGCCACCTTCTCGCCCAGCACGGGAAACACCCGCATCCCCCACCGGTCGAGATGTGTGAACGCGTCCCAGACCACATGCGTCAACGCCCTCACCACGGCCGAGAGGTACCAGCGCGCCACCAGCGACGGCCGCGTCCGCGCACGCGGCGCCCCGCAGCGCAGCAGCGTCGCCGCCCGCCCCTGCCGGGCCCGCGGCAACAGCGCCACCAGCGGTTCGCGCACCAGCAGCCACAGCCCCACCAGCGCCCAGGCGATGAGCACGTCGACCGTGAACACACCCCGGAACGCATGGGTGACGTCACCGAACTCCATCGCCCCGGACAGGACACTCGCCGCGTAATAGGTCATGTCGGGCGCGAAGCTGCCCGCGACCAGCACGGCGGGAACCAGAGGTCCCCGCCCGCTCCCGTCCGTGCGCACGGCGGGCAGCACCGCCGCCGCATGGCTCAGCGTGAACGGCAACGCGGCTCCTCGGGACAGTGGTTGACCGGGCCCGCGGGCCCACCTGATCGGCAGGCCCCAGTATGCGGGACGCCCCGCACCGGCCCCGCCTTACGGGAACGTGGTGAACCGGTGAATATCGGGCATGAACAGGTGCCCGGGCAAAGGAAGTTGTCGTAGGGTCGCGAGGGCCGTCGTGCCGGATGCCCGCAGGAGGGCAACCAGCGGGGCGGGTAGATCGTCACAACAGGGCGAACACAACACAGGCTGACGGACGGCACGGCGTTCACGGGAGGGGCTCACTCTATGGCGGCGCAATTCGGCAGGAGGCTGCGCAAGGGAGTGACGACCACCGCCGTCGCCGCGGCGGCGGTGGCGGCCCTGGCCGCCTCCCAGGCCCCCGGCGCGACGACCGAGGGCCAGGGAGGGCAGACCGCCTCGGACGCCACGCCCTCGCCCGAGGAGGCCGCCGACGCCGCCGGCGCGACCGGCAACTCGCCGTACTACACGGACCTGCCGCCGCTCAACAGCCCCAACCCCGCCCCGTCCACGAGCACCGGGACGGACACGTCCGGCGTGACCGAGGCCGGCATACCCGCGACCGTCCTCGACGCCTACAAGCAGGCAGAGGCGACGCTGCGCGAGAAGAAGCCCGGCTGCAACCTGCCCTGGCAACTCCTCGCCGCCATCGGCAAGGTGGAGTCCGGCCAGGCCCGCGGCGGACGCGTCGACGCCGACGGCACCACCCTCTCGCCCATCCTCGGCCCCCAGCTCGACGGCAACGGCTTCGCCCTCATCAAGGACACCGACAACGGTGCCTACGACGGCAACAGCTCCTACGACCAGGCCGTCGGCCCCATGCAGTTCATCCCCTCCACCTGGGAGTGGGCGGGCCGCGACGGCAACGGCGACGGCCGTGAGGACCCCAACAACATCTACGACGCCGCCCTCGCCGCCGGCCACTACCTGTGCCGCTTCGACTGGGACCTGTCCGACCAGCGGGACCTCGACCGGGCGATCCTCAGCTACAACCAGTCGACGGAGTACCTGAACACCGTCATGTCGTGGCTGGAGTACTACCGCAGGGGTACGCACGAGATCCCCGACGGCACCGGCACGCTGCCCACGGACCGCAGCGACAGCACCGGCACGGTGCGTCCTTCCCCGACGGTGCCGAGCACGCCGCCGAGCACGCCGCCGTCGCCGAAGCCCAGCCCGAAGCCGGAGAAGCCGGCCGACTCCGGCAGCCCGAGCACGCCGCCGCCCACCACCACCCCGCCGACCACCCCGCCCACCCCCACCGACACGGTGGACCACCTGGAGGCCGCCGGTGACACGCAGCTCACCGCGATGGCGGGCGACGCGTTCACCGAGCGGATGAGCGCCCGCGCGGAGACGGACGCCGGCAAGGCCGTGGCCAAGGTGCGGATCCGGTTCACCATCGTCGGTGACACCGACACCACCTTCACCGGCGGCGAGAGCGTGGCCACCGTCGTCACCGACAGCTCGGGCGTCGCCGTGGCCCCCGCGCTCCAGGCGGGGGAGAAGACCGGCTCCGTCGGCGTCCGGGCCACGGTGGTCGGCCGTACGGTCAAGGGCGTCACCTACCGGGCGACCGTCACCGAGCGCGCCGCCGACACCCTCGTCCGCACCAGTACGGAGGAGCTGACCTGCACGCCGGGCGGCGAGTTCGCGGACGCGGTCGAGCTGAAGGCCACGTACAAGGGCGCGGTCGCCGACAAGGTCGCCGTCACCGCGACGATCGTCAAGTCGGCCGAGGACCCGACCGAGAACGACAAGGGCCCCTACTTCAAGGACGCCGACGACAAGGCCGTACGCACCCTGAGCGGTCTGACGACGGACGCGGACGGCCTGCTGAAGCTGCCTCAGCTCTACGCGGACGACACCGAGGGCACGTTCCAGCTCCTCATCACCACCGCGGGCGGAGCGACCGTCACGGTCGACCTGACCGTGGCGGCGCCGCCGGCCGAGACGGAGCCCCCGGCCGGGACGGAGACCCCGGTCCCGTCCACCAGCCCGTCGGCGAGCCCCGCCGCCTGACGGAACCGGAACGACCGGATCACCGCCTGAGCCGCGTGTTGGTGTGCCGGGTCGGCTCGGCGGTGGCCGGATCCTCCGGCCAGGGATGCCTGGGGTAGCGCCCGCGCAGTTCGGCCCGTACGCCCTTGTAGCCGTCCCGCCAGAACGAGGCGAGGTCGGCGGTCACGGCGGCGGGCCGCCCGGCCGGGGACAGCAGGTGCACCAGCAGCGGCACCCCGGCCACCCGCGGCGACTCCCGGAGCCCGAACATCTCCTGCAGCTTCACGGCGAGCACCGGCTGCTCCGGGTCGGAGTAGTCGATCCGGATTCCGGACCCACTGGGTACGGTGATCCGCTCGGGGGCGAGCTCGTCGAGCCGCACGGCCTCGCCGGAGGCCCAGGGCAGCAGCCGCGCGAGCGCCTGCCCGGCGTCGATCCGCCCGAGGTCGGCCCGTCGCCGGGCCCGGCTCAGTTCCGGCTCCAGCCACTCCGCCACGCGCGCGTGCAGCGCCTCGTCGGAGACATCGGGCCACGGCGCACCGAGCCGGCCGTGCAGGAACGCCAGCCGCTGCCGCAGTACGACGGCCCCGGCCGGCCACCGCAGCAGCCCGAACCCCTCCCGCCGCAGCCCGCCCAGCAGCGCGTCCCGTACGAGCGAGGGGTCGGCGTCGGCGTACGCCCGTACGGTCACCTCCACCGCCCCGAGCCGCTCGACCCGCCGCGCGACGACGTCCCCGTCGCCCCAGCCCACTTCCTCCCGGTGCTCCAGCAACGCCCCCGCCGCGACCCGCGCGACCCCCTCGTCGACGACGCCCCCGAGCTGCACGCGCGCGTGCCCCCGCCCCACGGGCCGGTCCGCGACGGCGACGGCGACCCACTCGGCCCCCCGCAACCGCGACCCCGCCCCCACCTCGGCCCGCGTCCCACCCACCATCAGATACGACCCGCCCTCCGCACGGGCCACCCGCTCGGGAAAGGCCAACGCGACAACGAACCCGACCCGCCCGTCCTCCCCGCCCCCGTCGGCCGACGGCCGGGGGGAAGAGGCCGGTGCGGGTGCGTCCGAAGGCTCGGAGACGAGACCGCGGAGGCGGTCGGCCTCCTTGCGCCACCGCGCGGTGTACGCGTCACCGCCGCGCCGGGCGGTCCGCAGTGCGGCGGTGAGGTCGTCGCCGTACTCCCTCGGCGGCTCCTCGCTGATCAGGGCGACCACCTCGGCCGCGAGGGCCGGGCCCACCGCCGGTGCCGCGTCCAGCAGGGCGCGGCCCAGACGCGGGTGCAGGCCCAGGCGGGCCAGCCGTGCCCCGCGCTCGCCGGCCCGCCCGTCGGGGCCCACCGCGCCGATCGCCGTCAGGACGGAGCGGGCCGCCGCCATCGCCCCGGCCGGCGGGGGATCCAGCAGCGCCAGTCCCGAGGCGTCCGGATCGCCCCAGCAGGCCGCCTGGAGCGCGAACGCCGTCAGGTCGGCCACCTTGATCTCGGGGGAGGGGAACCGCGGCAGCCGCGCGTCCTCCGCCTCCGCCCAGCACCGGTACACCGCCCCCGGCGCCTCACGTCCGGCCCGCCCCGCCCGCTGGAGCCCCGCCGCGCGGGAGGCCCGTACCGTCGTCAGCGCGCTCAGCCCCCGCGCGTGGTCCACGCGCGGTTCGCGCGCCAGCCCGGAGTCCACGACCACCCGCACCCCGGGAACCGTCAGCGACGACTCCGCGACCGAGGTCGCCAGCACCACCCGGCGCCGCTCCCCGACGGACAGCACCGCGTCCTGCACGGCGGCCGGCGCCCGCCCGTGCACCTGGAGCACGTCGACGTCCCCGAGCCCCCCGAGCTGCCCGGCCACCCGGGCGATCTCACCGACCCCCGGCAGGAACACCAGCACGTCCCCGTCCCGCTCCGCCAGCGCCCGCCGCACCACCGACGCCACGTGCGTCAGCAGCGCCGGATCGACCCGCATCCCGTGCGGCGGCCGTACCGCACGCGCGGGCGGCGCCCACACCACGTCCACCGGGAACGCGGCACCGCGCGCCTGAACCACCGGCGCGTCCCCCAGCAGCCGCGCCCAGCCCTCCGCGTCCGTCGTCGCCGACGCGGCCACCAGCCGCAGCTCCGGGCGCAGCGCCTCGCGCACGTCCCACAGGAACGCCGCCGCCGTGTCCGCGTCCAGATGCCGCTCGTGGCACTCGTCGAGCACCACCACGTCCACCCCGGACAGCTCCTGGTCGCGCTGGAGGCGCTGGAGGAGCACACCGGTCGTGACGACCTCCACGCGCGTGTGCCGCCCCACCGCCCGCTCCCCGCGCACGGTGAAACCGACCGACCCGCCGACCCGCTCGCCCAGCAGCCACGCCATCCGCCGTGCCGCCGCGCGGGCCGCGATCCGCCGCGGCTCGGCGACCACCACCCGCCGCGCGGGCCCGTCCCCGACCAGCCCCGCCAGCGCCAACGGCACCAGCGTCGTCTTGCCGGTGCCGGGCGGCGCCACCAGTACGGCGGTGCCGTGCGCGTCGAGCGCGTCGGTCAGCCCCGGCAGGGCCTCGCGTACGGGAAGGGCGTCCAGGGCGTCGTAACGGATCACGCACTCAGTCCCGTACGCACACGAAGATCGCCGTCCCCGGGATCAGGTTCCCGCGCAGCGGCGACCAGCCGCCCCACTCCGAGGTGTTCCAGGCCGGCCACTCCGGCTCCACCAGATCCACCAGCCGGAACCCCGAGGCGACGACGTCACGGACACGGTCCCCGAGCGTCCTGTGGTGCTCCACGTACACCGCGCGGCCCCCCTCGTCCTGCTCGACGTAGGGAGTGCGGTCGAAGTACGACGCGGACACGCTCAGCCCCTCCGGTCCCGGCTCGTCCGGGAACGCCCAGCGGATCGGGTGCGTGACCGAGAAGACCAGCCGGCCGCCGGGCCGCAGCACCCGCCGCACCTCGCGCAGCACCAGCCGCGGATCGGCCACGAAGGGCAGCGCCCCGTACGCCGAGCAGGCCAGGTCGAAGGAGCCGTCCGCGAACGGCAGCGCCCCCGCGTCCGCGCACACCAGCGGGACCGGCCCGCCGATCCGCAGCGCGTGCTGCAACTGCCGGTGCGAGATGTCCAGGGCCACCGGCCGCGCCCCCTGCGCGGCCAGCCAGCGCGAGCACTGCGCCGCGCCGGCGCCCAGCTCCAGGACGTCCCGCCCCTTCAGCTCCTCCGGCGGGCCGAGCAGCTCCGCCTCCACCTCGTCCAGTCCCTCGGGCCCCCACACGAAGCGGTCGTCGCCGAGGAACGTGCCGTGCTCGATCTGGTACTCGTCCGCGTTGCGGTCCCACCAGCCCCGGTTGGCGCGTGAGCTCTCCGTGACACCGGCCTGCCGCCGGGTCGCCTCCGGTTCGGGCGCTTCGGGCTCTTGGATGATCGGCTCCCTCGTCGTACTCTTCCGTCCAGCCGGCCGGTCCCCGGCGTGTCGCCGCAGGGGTCTCATCACCCCTCCGTGGCCTCGGGAGACCGTAGTTGTGCCGGTTATGAGGCGATCCGCCCCGGGTGGGCGGCTTCGCGCATTGACCATGCCCGCCGGCCCCCGTATGCTACAAGTTGCGCTGCGAGCCTGCGCACCTCAGACGTAGCAGGCTGCGCTCGCATCTGTTGTATGTCCCCTCGGTTCTCGAGGTGTCATTGCCGGCGAACGGCGATGCGCTTCCTTGGCTGTCCGGCTTCTGCAGAGCGAAACGGGCTCCGGCGTAGCAGTACCTACGACTTCAATGTCCGTACCGGAGCCCTTTCCCACATGACGAGCAGCACCGAGACCACCGCCACCACCCCGCAGGTTGCGGTCAACGACATCGGTAACGAGGAAGCGTTCCTCGCCGCGATCGACGAGACGATCAAGTACTTCAACGACGGCGACATCGTCGACGGCGTCATCGTGAAGGTCGACCGGGACGAGGTCCTGCTCGACATCGGTTACAAGACCGAAGGTGTCATCCCGAGCCGCGAGCTCTCGATCAAGCACGACGTCGACCCCAACGAGGTCGTCGCCGTCGGTGACGAGATCGAGGCCCTTGTCCTCCAGAAGGAGGACAAGGAAGGCCGCCTGATCCTCTCGAAGAAGCGCGCCCAGTACGAGCGTGCCTGGGGCACCATCGAGAAGATCAAGGAAGAGGACGGCATCGTCACCGGTACCGTCATCGAGGTCGTCAAGGGTGGTCTCATCCTCGACATCGGCCTCCGTGGCTTCCTGCCGGCCTCCCTCGTCGAGATGCGTCGTGTCCGCGACCTCCAGCCCTACGTGGGCAAGGAGCTCGAGGCCAAGATCATCGAGCTGGACAAGAACCGCAACAACGTGGTCCTGTCCCGCCGTGCCTGGCTGGAGCAGACCCAGTCCGAGGTCCGCCAGACGTTCCTCACCACCCTCCAGAAGGGTCAGGTCCGTTCCGGCGTCGTCTCCTCGATCGTCAACTTCGGTGCCTTCGTGGACCTGGGTGGCGTCGACGGTCTGGTCCACGTCTCCGAGCTGTCCTGGAAGCACATCGACCACCCCTCCGAGGTCGTCGAGGTCGGCCAGGAGGTCACGGTCGAGGTCCTCGACGTCGACATGGACCGCGAGCGCGTCTCCCTGTCGCTGAAGGCGACCCAGGAAGACCCGTGGCAGCAGTTCGCCCGCACCCACCAGATCGGCCAGGTCGTGCCCGGCAAGGTCACGAAGCTGGTTCCGTTCGGTGCGTTCGTCCGCGTGGACGAGGGCATCGAGGGTCTGGTCCACATCTCCGAGCTGGCCGAGCGCCACGTGGAGATCCCGGAGCAGGTCGTCCAGGTCAACGACGAGATCTTCGTCAAGGTCATCGACATCGACCTCGAGCGCCGTCGCATCAGCCTCTCGCTGAAGCAGGCCAACGAGGCCTTCGGTGCCGACCCGTCGGCGGTCGAGTTCGACCCGACCCTGTACGGCATGGCCGCGTCCTACGACGACCAGGGCAACTACATCTACCCCGAGGGCTTCGACCCCGAGACCAACGACTGGCTCGAGGGCTACGAGACCCAGCGCGAGGCGTGGGAGACCCAGTACGCCGAGGCGCAGCAGCGCTTCGAGCAGCACCAGGCGCAGGTCATCAAGTCCCGCGAGGCGGACGAGAAGGCCGCTGCCGAGGGTGGCGAGGCCGCCGCTCCGGCCGCGTCCGGTGGCGGTTCGTACTCCTCCGAGGGTGGCGACCAGTCCGGTGCGCTGGCTTCGGACGAGGCGCTCGCCGCTCTGCGGGAGAAGCTGGCTGGTGGGCAGAGCTGACGCTCTCCACTGACGCCTAGCCCTTGACTGAGGGGCCGTACCTTTTGAGGTACGGCCCCTCAGTGCTGTGTTCCGGGCCGCGGCCCGTCGGGGTTTTCGCGCCCACGCGTCGGAGCCGCATATCGGTACGGCCCCGCGCCCCTGAGGGGGTCGCCCGCGGCCTCGGTGAGGAGATCACCGTGTCCGCGCTCCTTGGGGAGTTGCGCGCGGTCCCGATGAGAAGATCCCCGCGTCTCCCGGGGAGTTGTTCTTGTCGGGGAATGTCAGTGGTGCGTGCCATGTTGTGGTGTACGGACATGAGGAGGAGCGGTCACTGTGCTTGATCCGCAGGGTTTGTACGCGTGGGAGCCGAAGGGGCTCGGTGTCGTCGACATGGCGCTGGCCCAGGAGTCGGCCGGACTTGTCATGCTCTACCACTTCGACGGATACATCGACGCGGGGGAGACCGGGGACCAGATCGTCGACCGGCTGCTCGACTCGCTGCCCCACCAGGTCGTGGCCCGGTTCGACCACGACCGGCTCGTCGACTACCGCGCCCGCCGCCCGCTGCTGACCTTCACCCGCGACCGGTGGAGCGACTACGAGGTGCCCGCCATCGAGGTGCGCCTCGTCCAGGACGCCACGGGAGCGCCCTTCCTGCTGCTCTCCGGGCCCGAACCGGACGTGGAGTGGGAGCGCTTCGCCGCCGCCGTCCAGCAGATCGTGGAGCGGCTCGGCGTGCGCCTGTCGGTGAACTTCCACGGCATCCCCATGGGGGTCCCGCACACCCGGCCCGTCGGCCTCACCCCGCACGGCAACCGCGCCGACCTCGTCCCGGTGGCCGGCAGCGTCTTCGACGAGGCACAGGTGCCGGGCAGCGCCGAGGCGCTCGTCGAGTACCGGCTCATGCAGGCCGGGCACGACGTCCTGGGTGTCGCCGCGCACGTGCCGCACTACATCGCCCGCTCCCCGTACCCGGACGCGGCCCTGACCGCCCTGGAGGCCATCACGGCCGCGACGGGACTGGTCCTGCCCGGCGTCGCGCACGCGCTGCGCACCGACGCCCACCGCACCCAGACGGAGATCGACCGCCAGATCCAGGAGGGCGACGACGAACTCACCGCCCTCGTCCAGGGCCTGGAGCACCAGTACGACGCGGCGGCGGGCGCGGAGAGCCGGGGCAACATGCTCGCCGAGCCGGTGGAGATCCCGTCGGCGGACGAGATCGGCCGCGAGTTCGAACGCTTCCTGGCGGAGCGCGAGGGCGACGGCTGACGCCCTAGGCTGTCCCCCATGCTGAAAGTGGGCCTGACCGGCGGGATCGGTGCCGGTAAGAGTGAGGTGTCGCGGCTGCTCGTCGAGTGCGGGGCCGTGCTGATCGACGCGGACCGGATCGCGCGTGAGGTCGTAGAACCGGGGACGCCCGGTCTCGCGGCGGTCGTGGACGCCTTCGGCGCGGAGGTCCTCACCGAGGACGGCAGGCTCGACCGGCCCAGGCTGGGTTCCGTCGTCTTCGCCGACCCGGAGCGGCTGGCCGTCCTCAACTCGATCGTCCACCCCCTGGTGGGCGCCCGCTCCCGCGAGCTGGAGGAGGCCGCCGCCGAGGACGCCGTCGTGATCCACGACGTCCCCCTCCTCACGGAGAACGGCCTGGCCCCCCTCTACGACCTCGTGATCGTCGTCGACGCGAGCCCGGAGACCCAGCTCGACCGGCTCGTCGGCCGGCGCGGCATGACGGCGGAGGACGCACGCGCGCGGATGGCCGCCCAGGCGACCCGCGAGCAGCGCCGGGAGATCGCCGACATCGTCATCGACAACGACGTCCCCCTCGACGAGCTGCACCGGCGCGTCAAGGAGGTGTGGGCCGGCCTCGTCCACCGGGCACGGACCTCCCACCCGGAATAGCGGGTGCCGGGCGGGGCGTTGAACCCGTTCAGCGAGGGAAGGATTCCGCCGTGCCCGAGACCAGCGGTTCGACCGGACGTACGCCGGAAACGCATGTCATCGACTTCCGTGCCGCCGAGCACCTGCTCGCCTCCCGGGACCCGAGGGGCGCGGTGAAGCTGCTCGACGGTGTCATAGACGTCCACCCGGAGAACACCGCCGCGCGGCTGCTGCGCGCCCGTGCCTTCTTCGCGGCGGCCCAGCTGCGCCCCGCCGAGCTGGAGTTCTCCCTCGTGCTGGAGCGCGAGCCGGACAACGCCTTCGCCCACTTCGCGCTCGCCCGCACCTACCAGCGGCAGGGCCGCCCGCACCCGGCCAAGCGCCACTTCCGGCTGGCGGCCGCGCTGGACCCGAACCCGGAGTACCTGAAGGCGGCCCGTTTCGACGAGTGACGGCCGGCGCTACGGGCGGCTTTTCGGCGGCTGGTACGGGGGCACGTCGCGCCCCGGCTGGTAGTGCGGGCCCTGGCGGATGTGCCGCAGGACGACGACCAGGTCGACCGTGACGACCAGCCACAGCAGCCCGCAGACGAGGGCCCAGCCCGGATGTCCCGCGAGCGCGAACGCCACGGCCCCGGACACCGTCCAGACCACGCCCCACACGCTCAGCCAGAACCGCATCCGCAGAGCACTGCGCGCGGTCGTCGGCTCACTGCCCGTACGCATCCCGATCACCACCCCGTCCGCGCCGCTTCCGTGTGTTCCGGGTTCCCCGAACCGCCTCCAGCACCACGTGTCACTCGGTCGGGTGAACCGGCGAGGAAGGGGAACGGGCGTGCGGACGCCGGCCGTTTCACGGGCATGGAACTGAGAATGCGTGAGGGCTATGAGGGGACGGGTCCCGGGGCGATCACCCCGGACGGCTGCGCGGTGGAGCTGTACGCGCGGCTGCCCGTCGGGGACGAGCCGGACGTCATCGCCGCCGCGGTGCCGGCGGGGGCGCGGATCCTGGAGCTGGGCAGCGGTGTCGGGCGGATGACCCACGCGCTGCTGGAGCGCGGCTTCGAGGTCACGGCGGTGGACGAGTCCGCGGAGATGCTGGAGCGGGTGCGCGGGGCGCGGACGATATGCGGCCCCATAGAGCGGCTCGACCTCGGTGAGACGTTCGACGTGGTGCTGCTCGCGTCGTTCCTGGTGCACGCGGGGGACGTGGAGGTGCGGCGGGGCCTGCTGCGCACCTGCGCGCGGCATCTGGCGAAGGACGGGTGCGTGCTGATCCAGCGGGAGGGCGAGGACTACCACACCGATGTGCCGCGCGAGCGGGTCGACCCGGCCGGCTTCACCGTGCGGATCGTGTCGGCGGAGCCGGTGGGCGACGGCGTCGACTCGGTCCACGCGGAGTACGTGTTCCCGGACGCGACCTGGACCCAGACGTTCCGCGCCCGCCCCCTGACGAGGGAGCAGTTCGAGGAGGCACTGGCGGAGACGGGCCTGAAGGTGGACCGCTACCTGACGGAGGACAGGATGTGGGTGAGGGCGGTGCCGATGTCCGACACCTGATCACCCGCCCCACGCCCCGGCCGTCTCGCGTCCGGCAGATCGACCATGCCCGCCGGTTCCGCCGGACGCGGCGCCCGGGTCACCGCCGCTGCCCGGCCCGCCAGGTCCCGCGTTCACGGCCGACCCGCGCCCCCGGTCCCCCTGCTGCGGGCCTTGCGGCCGCCGGCCGTCTCGCGTCCGGCGGGTCGACCACGCCCGCCGGTTCCGCCGGACGCGGCGCCCGGGTCACCGCTGCCGCCCGGCCCGCCCGGTCCCGCGTGTCCACCGAACGGGGCGGGGCCGCCCAGGCCGCGCAGCCGTTCCATCTCCCGGCGGTCGCGCTTGGTGGGGCGGCCGGTGCCGCGGTCGCGGATGCCGGCGGGGGCGACGGCCTCGCGGGGCGGGGGCGGCGGGGAGTTGTCGATGTAGCACTGGACGGCCACCGGGGCGCCGACCCGCTTGCGGATCAGCCGCTTGACGACGATGATCCGCTCCCGGGTCTCGGCCCGCAGCCGCACCTCGTCACCGACACGGAGGGAGTGGGAGGGCTTCACGCGCTCGCCGTTCACCCGGACGTGCCCGCCCTTGCAGGCGGCGGCGCCGAGGGACCGCGTCTTGACCAGCCGTACCGACCAGATCCAGCTGTCGATCCGTACGGACTCGCCACTCGGCGGGCCGGCCGCCTCGGCGGCGGCCACGGCGGCGGCGACCTTGGGGTCCTCGGCACTCTCAGAAGCCATGGTCCCGACCTTAACCCTTGGTCCCGGCCGGTGGTGCGGGGTTTTCGCCCGCCCCGAACACCTACGGTGGAGCCATGGACCCCCGTGGCCTCGACCGGCTCGACCAGCGCATCGCCGGCTGCCGTGCCTGCCCCCGGCTGGTCGGCTGGCGGGAGGAGGTCGCCCGGACCAAGCGGGCCGCGTTCGCGGACTGGACGTACTGGGGGAGACCGGTGCCCGGATTCGGGCCGGCGGACGCCCGGCTGCTGATCGTCGGCCTGGCACCCGCCGCCCACGGCGGCAACCGCACCGGGCGGATGTTCACCGGGGACCGTTCCGGGGACGTGCTGTACCAGGCGTTGTACGACGTGGGGCTCGCCTCGCAGCCGGGCTCCACCCACACCGGGGACGGCCTGGAGCTGTACGGCGTGCGCGTCACCTCGCCCGTGCACTGCGCCCCGCCGGCCAACAAGCCCACCCCCGAGGAACGGGACACCTGCCGGCCCTGGCTGGTGCGGGAGCTGCACCTGCTGCGGCCGACGGTACGGGCCGCGCTCGTGCTGGGGGCCTTCGGCTGGCAGGCCGCGCTGCCCGCGTTCGCCGAGGCCGGCTGGACCGTGCCCCGGCCCCGGCCCGCCTTCGCGCACGGCGCCCACGTCACCCTGGACGCCCCCGACGGCCCCGGCCTCGACCTCTTCGGCTGTTTCCACGTCAGTCAGCGCAACACCTTCACCGGCCGCCTCACCCCCGAGATGCTCCGCGACGTGCTGCGCACGGCGGCCGGGGCGGCGGGACTGCCCGCGCGGAAATGAGATGAGCCGCTCCGCCGACGGCACTACGGTGTCCCGATGGCCAGGTATCCGGAGATCGAACCGTACGACCACGGCATGCTCGACGTCGGCGACGGCAACCACGTCTACTGGGAGACCAGCGGCAACCCGCGGGGCAAACCCGCGGTGGTGCTGCACGGCGGACCGGGCTCCGGTGCGGGCCCGAACCTCCGGCGCTACTTCGACCCCGACGCCTACCGCGTCGTGCTGCTCGACCAGCGTGGCGCCGGCCGTTCGACACCGCCCGCGAGCGACCACGCCACCGACATGGGCGTCAACACGACCGCCCACCTCATGGCGGACCTGGAGCGGCTGCGCACCCACCTCGGCATCGAGCGGTGGCTGGTGTGGGGCATCTCGTGGGGATCGGTGCTCGGACTGCGGTACGCGCAGACCCACCCGGGGGTCGTGTCCGAACTCGTGCTGACCGGGGTCGCCACCGGTTCCGACGCCGAGGTGGCCCTGCTGACCCGCGGACTGGGGCAGTTCTTCCCGGAGGCCCACGAGCGCTTCCTCGCCGCACTGCCGGCCGACGAGCGCGACGGCAACCTGGCCGCCGCCTACAACAGGCTGCTGGAGTCACCCGACCCGCAGACCAGGGAACGGGCCGCGAAGGCCTGGACCGACTGGGAGACGGCGACGATCCCGGCGCCCCCGGGATCGGTCGCACGCTTCCGGGACCCGGTGTTCCGCATGGGCTTCGCCCGTACCGTCACCCACTACTGGGGCAACGACCACTTCCTCGGCGACGGCGGGGACAACGACGAGGGGGTCGTCCTGCGCGACGCCCACCTCCTCAAGGGCGTCCCCGGCACCCTCGTCCAGGGCAGCCTCGACTTCGGCAACCTCCTCGGCATCGTCTGGCGCCTCCACCACGCCTGGCCGGACAGCGAGTTGACGGTCGTGGACGACGCCGGCCACGACGCGGGCGATGTCGGCGACGACGCGTTGGTGGCGGCGACGGACCGCTACGCGCGCCGCGGCGGGTGAACACCGTCCCTCTTGCTCCATGGGAGGGAAATCCGGCTCTCCCCAGGCATGATCCGCACGGTGGACATACGCTTCCGGCGAGGGGAGGGGAAAAAGCGGGATTTCTGCCGAGGAGGGCCGGTGGCCGAACGCATCGCCAAAAGACGAGGCTATCGGGAAGGTGTCCTCGGCGAGATGCTCGCCGAATTCCTGGGCACGTTCGTCCTGCTTCTGCTGGGCATCGGATCCGTGGCCGTGGCCGTCGTGGGTCTGCCCGGTTCGGGCCGGCAGGCGGTGCCCTTCGGGGCCGACAACTGGCTCATCATCTCGTGGGCGTGGGGGTTCGCCGTCGCGTTCGGCGTCCATGTGGCCGGCGGTGTCAGCGGCGCCCACCTCAACCCCGCCGTGACCCTGGCCTTCGCCGTGCGCCGGGACTTCCCCTGGCGGAAGGTGCTGCCCTACTGGCTCGCGCAGGTCCTGGGCGCCTTCGTCGCCGCCGCGCTCGTCTACGCCTGCTACCGGTGGGCGATCGACGCGGCCAACGCCAAGGAGGGAATCACGCGGGAGGAATCACTGGCCACCTACTCCATTTTCGCCACGTTCCCCGCCGAATACTTCGGGGATTCCTGGTGGGGCCCCCTGCTCGACCAGATCGTCGGCACCGGAATTCTGCTCCTGCTGATCTGCGCGCTCATCGACACCCGCAACACGGCTCCGGCGGCGAATCTCCACCCCTTCCTCATCGGCCTGGTGGTCGTCGTCATCGGCATGGCCTTCGGCACCAACGCCGGATACGCGATCAACCCCGCACGCGATTTCGGCCCCCGGCTGTTCACGTTCTTCGAGGGCTGGGGGGCGATCGCGCTGCCCGGGTCGTTCGGATGGTTCAGCGGTTACTGGTGGATCCCCATCGTCGGCCCGCTCATCGGCGGCGTCCTCGGAACCCTCGTGTACGACCTGTTCATCGGCCCGGTGCTCAGGGCGAGGGCGAGGAAGGGCGAAGAGGGCCCGGCCACCGAAGAGGCCTAGGCACACGCACCGGCCGCCACGAGGCCTCCTACGCGAGCAGCGGCTCCAGGAACCGGCTCGGGGCGCCGTGCCAGGAGATGGCCAGGGCGTCACGGGAACGGGTGGCGGCGACGAAGAGCAGGGAGCGGGCGCGCTGGAGTTCCCGGCGGTGGCGCAGCGCGCGCCGTCGGAGCGGCCCCACCCCGCGCAGCACCCGCGTGACCGGCCGCACCCACAGGTGCGCCTCGATGCGCAGCAGCGGCCGGGGCCGCTTCTCGTCCGACCCTCAGACCCCTGCCTCCCGGGGCGTGGATCGGGTAGGGGTCCACGGCGGAGACATCGCCGTACTTTCCCTCTTGCCCGGCCGAAAAAGACAATCGCCACTGCGTGAGGAAGTCGAAGGCGGCCCGGTCGGAAACGAGAACGGCCCCCATCCGGGCCGGAAGGAGGGGACTGTCTGAGCCGCCCCATGAGCGCCGGATGGAGCGGGTGCGGCGACCGTGCGGCCTCCACCTGCGCGAGGCCCCTGCCACCACCCTCGAACGGGTGGTGGCAGGGGCCCTTTGTGCCGTGAGGCGGGTCAGGTCCTGCCCGGACGCGTCCGGGTCAGCGGTAAGCGTCGAAGAACGGACGCTCCGCTTTCCTCGCGATGGAGAACGGACGGAACTCCCGGTCCGTGAGAACCCGGTGGATGAACTCCGAGGTGGAGACACCGTCGAATCGGTGCCAGTCCTCCAGGGGGGAGGTCCGGGCGACGATGGGCCATTCTTCGGGATCCTTCGACGTATCGGCCAGCCAGTAGTACGAGGCTTCCGTCATCGACTGTCCCCAAAGGATGAGTCCGCTGCCCTCGAAGACCGGATAAGGGTCGAAAAGGGCCTGCACCTGCGGATCGTCCCACTGGTCCTTCAGTGAGTTCCATCTCCCCAGCAGGCCGTGCGGTTTGGCGCTGTCCACCGGCAGGAGTTCCAGAAAACCGCTGAAGGCGCCACGGCCGAACACTTCGCAGATCTCCTTGAAGTCGTCCGGGAGGGGTGTTCCGAGCTCGCGCTCGATGTCCGCCCAGTCCACCTCCTGCCGCTCGCACCGCCGACCGGTAAGGGAGACGAGTTCACTCACCCATTCCATGAGGTTCTCTTCCTCGATGGCCCTTTCCCATCCTGTGATGCTGGTCTGATTCACATCAGCAGGCAGTGGGACCGGGTTCCGCAGGCAGCGGAACCCGCGGCTCCTTCTCCACCGCCGCCCGGTCGACGGAAACCCCCAGCGGCTCCCGGCCGGTCAGTTCGATCACACGCCGCACCCACATGCGACAACCTTTCGGAACCGACCCGGTCGGGCACCGAACGCCCGCCCCGGGGCGGGGCGCCCCGTCAGAACAGTGAGTCGTCGCCCCGCAGCCGGCGTCGTAGGAACGAGGCGAAGGTCTGCTCCTCCAGGTGGGTGAGCGAGGTGCCCCCTGGCTCGATGTAGGCGACGCGCCACTCCTGCGGGTCGCCCGTCAGGGCGAGCCAGCCGAAAGCCCTGCCCTCCAGTTCGCCCCACTGCAGGAACACCGGGTCCTCGGTCAGCCAGGCGGCCTTGGCGACGGGAAACACGCGCATTCCGGCGATCACCCCGCCGGGGAACTCCCGCATGACTGTCAGGTAGTCCTCCGGGAACACGGGGCCCGGCGTCTTCGTGCTCTCCGCGGCCCCGTCGACGAGCTCCCGCGCGTACTGCCGGATGCCCGGAACACCGATGTTCCGGATCCGGGCGACGAGTTCCTCCACTGCGCCGATGTCCGGGTTCGACAGCACCGTGGCCGTCGCCCGCATGTCGTCGGCGACCTTCCAGAAGGAACCCGATTCGTATTCCTCGACGGTCTCGAACGCGGGAACCCCCTCGGGACGTCCGAGCAGCGCCCGCGCCACGAACTCCGAGGCGGAGAAGGGAAGGTCGAGCCACAGCTGGAAATCGTCGTCCGTGACGACGGTCGTCCAGTCCGCGGTGTCGTCGGCGGTGGTGTCCCACAGCAGTACGCCGTCGGTCGCGCTGCGCCCCCACGGCACCATGCCGCCGGGCTCCGGGTGGAGCGGCAGCCACAGTCGCTGGTCGCGGCTGCGAAGCGACAGCTCCATGTCCCCGATGCGCATGGAGGTGGGCCGGGTGAACTCCTCCAGGGAGCGCACGGGAAGAGCGCCGGGTCGTTCGAGCAGCACGGACCCTGCGAAGACCCCGGCCGGTACGGCCTGGACCAGGAGCTCGAAGTCCTCGGGAACGACCCGGCCGTACTCGTCCTCCGGTCGTGCCGGGGCGTCGAAGCCGAGTAGTCGGACGACGTCGAGATGATTCATGTGTTCCTCTCTGATCGGCTCTGACCGGTGTCGGTGCCGGCGGCGGGGCGGGCGATCGGCGACCGCCCGCC